>DASRWD010000200.1:0-7476 GCA_035654755.1 Trueperaceae bacterium | reverse complement strand
TCCGGCTGCGGGAAGACGACGCTACTCAGGTTGATCGCGGGCTTCGAACGTCTTGACGGCGGCAGCGTGGAAGTGGCCGGAAAGGTCGTTGCGTCCGAAGCCGTCATGACGCGGCCGGAACACAGGCGGATCGGGTTCGTGTTCCAGGACTTCGCGCTCTTCCCACACCTCACCGTGCTCGACAACGTGGCCTTCGGGCTCTCGGGCACGCGTGCGGAGAAGCGGGCCCGAGCCGCGGAGGTCCTCGCCCTGGTCGGCTTGACCGTCTTCGACTCGCGCTTCCCTCACCAGCTCTCGGGCGGGCAGCAGCAGCGCGTGGCCTTAGCGCGGGCGCTGGCGCCGCAACCCCACATCCTGCTGTTGGACGAGCCTTTCAGCAACCTCGACGCCTCGCTCAGGGGGAGCACGCGCGACGAGGTGCGCTCGATCCTCGCCCGCAGCGGCATCACGGTCGTCATGGTCACGCACGACCAGGAGGAGGCGCTCGCGTTCGGAGACCGCGTCGCCGTCATGCGCGACGGGCGTATCGAGCAGGTGGGCACGCCCGAGCAGGTCTATTTCCACCCAGGAACTGCGTTCGTCGCGAGCTTCCTCGGCAGGACCAACCTTCTGCGCGGCCTCGCAGACGGTCGAACCGCCACGACGACGATAGGCGCCGTGCCGCTCTCCGGTTCCGCCGAGGGCCGCGTGATCATCTCACTGCGACCCGACCACCTCGAGCTGGTGCCCGCGGCACACGCGCTCGACGCCGCGGGGAACCTGCCACCGCGCGGCACGGAGGTGAGGGCCACCGTCGTGCGCCGCGAGTTCAAGGGCCATGTCGTGACTTACGAGGCGATCGTGTCGGCGCAAGCGCGTGGCGCCGCCGATGCTCCGTCCGTCCCGGAGGAACGACTGGTCGTGTTCGCCTCGCCCGATAGCCGGTTGGCCGTGGGGGACGAAGCGCTCGTACGTGTCACCGGTGACGGGGTGACGTTGCAGCGAGGCGCGAGCGCTGGGGACTGACGCCGGACGCGCCATGTAGCGCAGCCGGTTGAGTTCAGACGCCGCGGAACAGCTAGGCCGCTATCAGGCCGTCCGGCGCCCCTCGTACACCAGCAACAGCCCAACGAAGAGCGATGAGAACACCACGATCGCCAAGGCGAACGGAGCGGCGGAGGCCATCATCGCCTCGTTGGTCAGCCCGAACACGCGGACGGCGAGGTTCCGGTAGCCGCTGGGCGCGAGCAGGTAGGTCATGGGTAGCTCTTTCATCACGGCCATCAGGACCAGGGCGCCGCCGGCGAGGATGTTGCGGTTGATCGTAGGCAATACGGTCTGAACGAACGCGACGAACCGGCCGCGGCCGAGAGAGCGTGCCGTCTCCTCCACACGGGGGTTCACCTGCAGAAGACCGCTTCTCACGGGGCCGATGGCCAGTGCCAGGTAGCTGACGACGTAGGCGAAGACGAGCAGCGGGAACGTCTGATAGACGAGCGGTGTGAAGCGCACGGCGAACATGACGAGAGCGAGGGCAAGTGCGACGGGTGGCACGGCGTAGCCCAGGTACACCAGCCGCTCCAGGAGCTTGCCCCCCACCCAACGTGACCTTAGTCCCGCGATGGCAACGGGTATCGCCAGACACGCTGTCAGCACGGCTGCCGGCACGGCCAGCATCGCAGTGCCGAGGAACGTCTGGACCACCTCCCCGAGCTGCCCAGTGTCCGGCGGCACCAGAGCGATCCAGCCCACCAGCGTCAGCACGGGAAGGCCAACGGCCGCTCCGAGGGCGAGGAAGACGAAGAGGTAGGCGGCCCAGCGCCAGTGGCCGAGCCTCTCGGGCTGCGCCGTGCGGCGCACGCCCCGTCCCACCCGTGCGTAGCGCCTCTTGCCGAGGAGCCTCAGCTCCAGCGCGACGAGGGCGGTGGTTATGACGAGCAGCATCAGGGACAAGAGCGCGGCGTTGCTCCTGTCGAACGCCGACGTGTACTGCGTGTATATGGCGAGGCTGAAGGTCTCGAAACGCATGAGCGCGACCGCGCCGAAGTCTCCAAGGACGTAGAGGGAGACGACGAGCCAGCCCGCGAGCAGGGCTGGCCTGAGCTGCGGCAGCACCACACGCCACATCACCTGGGCGGGCCGCTGGCCGAGGCACCTGGCGCTCTCTTCCAGGCTGGTATCCAGCCCGAGCAGGGCGCTGCGGACGTTCAGGAAGATGTACGGGAAGGTGTAGAGAGTGAGCGCGGCCGCCGCTCCCCAGAGACCGCTGGGACGCGGCAACAACACGTCGAAGAGGCGCATGGCCACGCCCTGGTAGCCGCCCAGACCCAACAGCGCGTACGCCATCACGTAGCCGGGCACGGCCAGCGGCGTGACGGACAACCAGGTGATGGCCCTGCGTCCGCGCAGGTCCGTCCGCGTTACCAGCCAGGCCAGCGGCACCGCTATCAACGTCCCGCCAGCGAGCACCAGGCCCGTGAGCGCGGCTGTGTTGCCGAGCAGGCGCAGGTTGCGACTACGCAGCGCCAGCTCGACGAAGGTCGGGACGTCGAGCTCCAGCGCCCGTACCAACAGGTAGACGAGCGGCAACAACGTCGCCGCCCCGACCATGACGGCCGGGACGACGACGTACCACGGCGACCGCACCGTGCGCCGGCGTGGCGCGAAGATCGCGGCCAGGCTCAGAGCAGACCAACCTCGCGGAGAAGCCGGAGCGTGCCCTCTAGGTCGTCGATGGCGCCGAGGTCTACGTCGGGCGCCGCGGACGACGCTTCCTCGTTGCTCACGAGGGACGGATGCGGCTCCACCGTCGTCGTTATCGGGTACTCGTGGTTCTCGTTGGTGAAGTACGACTGGGCTTCGTCGGACACCAGGAACCCTATGAACTGATGCATCTGGTCCTGCGCGTCGGACGTCTTCACGACTCCGATGCCCGTGACGTTCGCCAGGTTACCGATGTCGCCGTTGCCGAAGAACGTCTGCGCCACCGGGAAGCCGGGCTCCTCGGCGAGGCGCCTCAGCAGGTAGTAGTTGTTCACGAGCCCGAAGTCAACCTCACCCGAGGCGACCGCGTCGAGCTGTGAGTTGTTGTTCGGGTACGCCGTGGCGCCGTTGTCTTGCATGTCGCGCAGCCACTGCTCGGCGGCGTCCTCACCGTGCGTGACGCGCATCGCCGTGACGAACGACTGGAACGAAGCGTTGGTCGGTGCCCAGGCGACACGGCCCCGATAGCGCTCGTCCGTAAGGTCGAACACGCTGGCAGGCAGCTCGGACTCGTCGACGCGCTCGGTCGAGAAGATCAGCGTGCGGTTGCGAGCGCTCACCGGCACCCACATGTTGCCAGGCACGCGCTGCTTCTCTGCGATGCTCGCGAACAGGTCGTCCGCCACCGGCGCCAGCACGTCGGCGTCCGCCAACGCGCCCAGGGCTCCGGCATCCTGGGCCCAGAAGCCGTCCGCGGGGCTGGCGTCCCCCTCCTCGGTGAGCAGCACGGCCAACTCTGCCGTGCTGCCGTAGCGGACGACAACGTCGATGCCGGTCTGCTCCTCGAAGCGCTCGATGATGGGGCCGGCGAGCGACTCGCCACGTCCGACGTACAAGGTCAGGTCCTGCGCGATGGCAGTGCAGAGCGTCGTGACTACCAGGAAGGCAACTGCCAGCTTGAACTGTCGCATGTAGGCTCACTTTCACGCAGCGCCGGGGCATGGGGATCTTGGCGCCCGCGGCGACGCTTCAGGGGTCAAGTGCCAATACCTAGTAAATCACTATGGATTGACAGCGGAAGGTTACACAGGTGTCGTCTGGGGCGTCAAGGGGGATGATCGGAAGACCGCAGGAGCCCTAAGCGGCGAGCCTTGCAGACGGCCCGCTTACTTCTTCAACTCGAGCACGTACGCCACGATCGCGTCGAGCTCTACTGCCGAGATCGTCTCTCGAGAGAACGGCGGCATGGCGCCCATGCCGAGGCGCACCTGTGCCCTCACCAGCCAGCCGGGCAACGGTTTGTTGTTGATGCCCGGGGCCAGACCCGCGGCTCCTCCCGGATGGCACTCGCTGCAGTACCTGTCGAAGAGGGCGCGCCCGTCAACTTGCGCCTGGGTGTCGAGAGCCGGCGCCGTACCCAAAGGCTCTCCGCGGTACGGGGAGCCGCAGCCTGCCAGGACCAGCGCGGTCGCTGCCACGAGGGCCGAAGCCGTTCGCTGGCCGGCCCTGCGGCGGCTCACGGCGCTCCTCCGCCTGCCGGCACTACGCGCCACACCACCCCGGTTCCCTCCCGGGGCGCCGGGCCTTGCTCGCTCATGGTCATGACGCCGAAGTCCACGACGTAGAGCTCGCTGCCGTCGGGAGAGAACTTGGCGGATATGGGCCTCTCGAGGCCCGCCGTGCCTGTGTACGAGGCCGGCCCTGAAGGGTCGCGGTTGACCATGAAATCGATGACGACGCCCGTGTCCGGGTCGACGCGCACCACCTTGAAACCGGCCGGCATCGCGACCTTGCCGACTTGCGGCGCCATGTCGCCGAGCTGAGCGATGAAGACCGCGCCGACGTGACCGAACACCTCCGAGGTCGAGAAGCTCATGCCGTTCGACGAAGAGTGGACCGTCAGCACGGCCGCCGGCGCGGGGGGCGAACCCGGGTGGCGCGACAACAGCGTCTCGGGGGCCGGAGCGGTGGCGTGACCGAACCGGTCTTCGTCGTCCAGCTGTAGGTCGCCGTGGAAGTCCGGCCAGCCGTACCATGCGCCCTCCTCGACGCGGTACAGCAGGTCGCCCGTACCGTAGACCGGCCGCGAGCCGCGCTCGTCGTAGGAGTTGTTGACGACGTACAGCTCACCGGTCGGGGCGAACGCCAACCCGTACGGGTTCCTGAAGCCCCAAGCGACCAGCTCGGGCTCACCGCCCTCGGGTTCTATCCGCATGATGGCCCCGTTGCAAGGCATCGCGCCGGAGATGACCTGGTCGGAGGTCGACGCCGTGCCGAACGGCCGGTACGCGCCGGTCGTCACGTTGTCGTCAGCGTCTGTCAACGGGTTCTCGGTCTGGTAGTTCAACCCGGCCAACGTGACGTCGTCGCACGGCACGTCATGGAAGTCCGGATGCCGCTCCAGCCAGCCGAACGCGTGGTTGTCCGTTCCCACCACGCCGGCGTTGGTCGCCGTTCCCTGACCGAAGTAGATCTGGCCGTCCGGCCCCATGGTCGCGGCGTTCGTGTGATGGTCGCCCAGGCTAGGCAGGCCGCCGAGGACCGTCGTCACCTCGCCTGTCGTCGTGACCCTGAGGATGGCGCCGAAGTCGCCGTCCTTGCCCGCTACGTAGAAACTGCCGTCAGAGTAAGCCACGCCGTTCCACGGGCCTGACTCCCCTTCCGCGACTACGTCCTTGCCGCCGTCGGCGGACACACGCAGCAGACGAGGGACCGTGAACACCTCGCCGTACGAGTAGCCGGCCTCCAGAACGTAGACGTTGCCCTGCTCGTCGAAAGTGACGTCGGTCGGGAAGGTCAGCCCTTCGGCCACCACCTCGACCTCGTATCCGGCCGGTACGGCCACGTCGGCCGCGTCGGCGACGCGCGGCCCCTCGAACTCGGTCTGCCCGCCGCCGCGAGAAGGCAGCAGCGGGAAGGCGCCGTAGCGCCAGAAGAGTACGGCCGCCACGGCTACGAGGGCGACCAGAATCAGGACGACCCTCGCGCCGCGGCTCATGCCTGCTCCTCCTAGTGACCAGCCGGCGCGTTCACCGGACCGTCGTAGATCTCGGGGTTGGGCTCGCCGTGAACCACCAGCGTGCCCGACAGACCACGCTCGGCGCGCGAGAGGGCGTGGTCTACGAGCACGTAGTCGCCTGGCACCTCGACCGCGAACTCAACCATCACTGTGCCGCCGGAGGGCACCGTCGTGACGTGGATGTCCTCGAGCGGATCCGTGGTCAGGCTGCCCTCGTGGTAGACGCGGTCGAAGATCTCGCCTATCACGTGGAAACTGCTGATCTTGTTGGGCCCGCCCACCCCGAAGTAGATCCGTACGGTCTCTCCTACGTTGGCCTCGAGGGGCTGGTCGTTGAGGGCGTTCACCGCGCCGTTGAAGACGTAGTACTCGGGATGCTCGTTGAGCAGCTTGGTCGCGCTGAACGCCTGATGCCCTGGCACGCCGAAGACGTCGGCCGTGTAGATCTCGCCCTGCATGACGTAGTACTCGCGATCGACGGGCGGCAGGCCGCCCTCGGGTTCCACGAGGATCATTCCGTACATGCCGTTGGCGATGTGGTGGGCGACCATGGGCGTCGCGCAGTGGTAGATGTACAACCCCGGGTTGATGGCCTTGAACGAGAAGCCGGTACGGTCGCCCGGCAGGGTCTGAGTCGAAACGGCGCCCCCGCCAGGACCGGTGACGGCATGCAGGTCTACGGAGTGGATGAAGTTGCTGTCCTCCGGGTTCTCGAGGACCACGTCGACCGTGTCGCCGAGCTTGACTCGGATGAACGGTCCGGGGACCTGGTTGTTGAACGTCCAATAGCGGTACGTCGTTCCGTCCGCTAGGAAGGCGTCACGCTCGATGGTCTCGAGTACCACCTCGTGCCGCACGGGACCCGCGGTGTGGTCGGGAGGCGGCGGTACGTCCGAGGCCGGCCTGACGATACTGGGCAGGTCTCGCTGGGGCTCCGCAGTGCTCTCGCCCACCACGAACGCGCCCTCCATGCCCGCCTGCCTATGGCCAGGCACGGTGCACCAGTAGGGGAACTCGCCTTCCTGGTCTGCACGGAAGACGATGCTCACGCTCGCCCCGCGTTGACTCACCGTCGGAGAGTCCGCGCCGGCGAAGCCTTCGACGAAGATGTCGTGTTCCACGTTGTCGCCGTTGATGAGGGTGATCTGCACGATCTGCCCGGGTTGCGCCGTCAGCGTGGGGTTGGCCTGACCGTCGATGGCACCCCCGACGCCGATGAACGCCATCCGTCCTTCCAAAAGGCCCGTGGTGAGCGTGTAGCTGACGTCGGACAGGTACTCGGCCGGTGGCAGCGGCTGCTGCTCGGCCTCCTGCGCCGTTGCGATCGAGGAGATGACGAGACACGACGCAAGCAGTAGCGCTCGCGCCTGGGTGGGCCTGCGGATACGCATCCGGGTCTCCCTTCGGTGGTCGAGTTCGACCGTTGTGGACACATTATGGGAGAGGCGTGAGCGTCGGATGTCACGCTGCGCAGGGCGTGCGGTTCCGGGCGCCACCAATGTTGGCAGACTTCTGGCGCTACGACTTGGCCTTCGCCTCTTCGATGTCGTACTCCTCGTAGGGAGTGCTTATCTCCATCTTCTGCGGATCGAACCCGTAACCTTCGGGCAACACGTGGAGCTGCACGCCCGAGACCGCTAGCACCTGGTCCTCACGCACCCTTGCGGCGTTCGAGAAGCTGACCCGCCCGTCGAAGACTATGACCACGCCATTGCCTACGACCTCGTACTTGTCGCCCAGATGCACGTCCAGTGCCGTGTCGGCGTCGATGCCGA
>DASRWD010000199.1:0-4320 GCA_035654755.1 Trueperaceae bacterium | reverse complement strand
CTCTGACACGAAGCCGTTCTCGAAGGCGATGCGGAAGTGCTTGCCGTCCCTGAACACCTCGGCCTGGAAGCGCGTGGAAAGCGCGTTAACCACCGACGACCCCACGCCGTGGAGGCCGCCGGAAACCTTGTAAGCGCCGTTATCGAACTTGCCACCAGCGTGTAGTTCGGTGAAGATCACCTCGATGGCTGGCTTGCCCTCGGCCTCCATCATGTCCACCGGTATGCCGCGGCCGTTGTCGAAGACCGAGGCGGACCCGTCCTCGTTCAGGTAGACCTCTACGGTGTCGGCTTCGCCGGCCAGGGCCTCGTCTATCGAGTTGTCGATGATCTCTGTGAGGAGCTGGTGGTAGCCGTCTATCCCGGTGCCGCCCTGAACGTACATCGCCGGCCGCTTGCGGACGCCTTCCAGCCCCCGCAGGACCTTGATGTCGTGTGCTGTATAAGCGCTCAAACTGACCTCCGGGGGCGAGCCGGTTGCGGCCGCCCCAAACGAGTCATTGTACCCTTTCACGGCACCCCCGGTCAAACAGATTTCCCCGTCCTGGACGGGCCAAAAGCCTAGATAGGGGTGTGGTGCCGCCGCGGTACTCGGTCTATCGGTCTCGTGGAGATGGAGGGGTCATCAAGCCCGCACCTCGCCCGCGCCATCGATCAGGTACTTGTAGGTGACGAGCTCGGAGAGCCCCATGGGCCCGCGGGCGTGCAGCTTCTGAGTGCTGATCCCGATCTCGGCGCCGAAGCCGAACTCGAACCCGTCGTTGAAACGCGTAGAGGCGTTCACGAACACGGCCGCGGCGTCGACCTCCCGCCTGAAGCGCTCTGCGCGCTCCAGCGACCGCGTGACTATCGCCTCGCTGTGCCTCGTGCCGTGCACGTCGATGTGCTCGAGAGCGGCGTCCAGGTCGTCTACGACACGAACTGCCAGCTTCAACGCGAGGAACTCGGTGTCCCAGTCCAGCTCCTCGGCTCTTCCGACGCCTGGCACGATCTCCATGGTCCTCGTGCAGCCGACGACCTCGACACCGGAGGCCTGCAGCCGCTCGACCAGGCCGGGCAGCAGGCGCCGGGCCTCGGCTACGTGCACCAGGAGCGTCTCCATCGCGTTGCACACGCCGGGCCGCTGCACCTTGGCGTTCATGGCGATCTCCTCGGCCATCCTCAGGTCGGCGCCCTCGTCGACGTAGACGTGGCAGTTGCCGACCCCCGTCTCGATGACGGGCACCGTCGCGTTCTCGACGACGTGCCGGATCAGCCCGGCGCCGCCGCGCGGGATCACGAGATCCACGAGCCCGTTGGCGCGCAGCAGCGCCGTGACGGCGTCGCGCCCGGGGTCGTCGATGAGTTGAACGGCGTCTCGGGAGATGCCCGCCGCGTCCAGCGAGCCCCGCATGCTCCCGACCAGCGCCCTGTTGCTACGCAACGCGCTCGAGGAGCCGCGCAGCAACACGGCGCTACCGGCCTTCAGCGCCAGCGACGCCGCATCCACCGTGACGTTGGGGCGAGACTCGTACACCATGCCGATCACGCCGAACGGCACCGTCACCTTGCGCACTCGCGGTCCGCTGCGCAGCGTCCAGCCGTCCTGCACGCGGCTCAGCGGGTCTGGCAGGTCAGCGACGTGCTCGCACGCCTGCGCGATCGACTCCAGCCGGCGCCGGTCGAGGGACAGACGGTCGACCTGAGGGGCTGCCATGCCCTCCGACTTCGCTGTCGCCACGTCGATAGAGTTCGCCGACAAGATGCCATCTGCGTCACGCCTTATCCCGGCAGCCATCGCCCTCAGCGCGCCGTCGCGATCCGCCTCTGCCAGGCGCCGGGAGGCCACGCGGGCTGACCTGAACTGCTCTGTCATGGTCGGCGCTTGGATCATCACTGGAGTATACGTGCGTCCACCACGACTTAGACTCACCGCATGAGCGACGTGACCGAGCCCAGGCCGGGTGCATTCGCCGTCGTGACCGGGGCAGGCGGGTCCGTGGGGCCGCATCTGGCCGCCGCGCTGGCCAGTCGTGGTTGGCCGGTCGCCCTCGTCGTCAGGCCGGGCAGCGAATCGCGCGCCCTGGAGACCGTTTCGCGTCTGCCGGGCGGCGGGTCGGCCACGGAGGCCGTGGGGGTCGACCTGACCGACGAGGACGCGGCGCTCGCTGCCTTCACGGGGCTCGAGCAGCGCCTCGGGCAGTGCGACCTGCTCCTCAACGCCGTTGGCGGGTTCGCCGCCAAGCCGGCACACGAAGCGGCGCTCGCCGACCTCCAGCGCCTGCTCGGCCGAAACCTGGTCTCGGCCGTGAACGCAACTCGCGCTGTGCTGCCAGGCATGCGCGAGCGGGACAAGGGGTTCGTCCTCGGCATGTCCGCGGGCGCGGCCCGCAACCCCGCCCCCGGACGCACTGCTTACGCTGCCGCGAAGGGCGCTGTCAGCGGCTACTTCAGGTCCCTTGCCTCCGAGCTGGTCGGCACAGGGGTCCACGCTGCGGTGCTCTCCCCCATGGGGACCATCGACACCGCGCCTAACCGGGCAGCCATGCCCAGCGCCGACTTCTCCGCCTGGATACCGGTCTCCTCTGTCGTCGACGCGGCCCTTTACCTGGCCACGGACCCAGGCGTCCGCGAGCTGGAGGTCTACGCGGGCTGAGGCAGCCCCAGCGGTGGACACGGGTGAGCGCCAGCTAGTAAGCTGACCAACTGGTCTAGAGCGCGGCAGGTAAGCCGCGTCACGGAGGAATGATGAAGCTTGCAGCCGAGAAGCGCGGGAAGGGCGGTCTGAGCGAGCTCAGACGCAACGGTCGCCTACCCGCGGTCATATACAACCGCGAGATCAATATGTCGGTCAGCATCGAGACGCGAGCCTTCGACAAGGCTTTCCGCACGGCGGGCAACTCCAGCCTGATCGACCTTGACATCGCCGGTGACGTACATAGCGTCATCGTCAAGCAGGTACAGATGGACAAGCGGCGTCGCGAGCCGATGCACGTAGACTTCTACGCCGTCAGTGCCAACGAGGCGATACAGGTCCCGGTGCCCGTCGAGTACGTCGGCAACCCTGTAGGGGTAAGGGACGGCGGGCAGCTCCACGTTCAGCGGCGCGAGGTCTTGATCTCCGTGCTGCCGCGAGACATCCCCGCCCATATCGAGCTGGACGTAAGCGCCCTCGAGATCGGTGAGAGCCTGCACGTCGCGGACATCGTCGATAAGCTGCCGGCGACCGCCGAGGTCCTCGACGACCTCGATCTCGCTCTCGTGGCCGTCGTGCCGCCGCGTGTGGCCGAGGAAGAAGAAGAGGGCCTCGAGGCCGCCGAGCCGCAGGTCGTCGGCGAGGTCGACGAGGACGAAGAAGGCGCCGGGGAGGACTCCGCAGAGGAGTAACCCGGCCTCAGGAGCCGCTGTGCGCGTGATAGTAGGTCTCGGTAACCCCGGGCCAAGGTACGAAGGAACCCGGCACAACGCCGGGTTCCTCGTCGTTGACGAGCTCGCACGCCGAGAGTCGGCGAGGTTCAGGCGCGCTGGTCGCGGCGCGGCCTCGCGAGACGAGGCCCGCATGGCGCCGCTCTCACCGTCGGCAGCCGCTGCAGGAGAGATCCTGCTGGTGAAGCCGCTCGGGTACATGAACCTTTCCGGCGCCGCCGTGCAGGCGGTGATGGTGAGGCACCGCGTCCTGCCGCGGGACCTGCTCGTCGTGCACGACGACGTCGACCTGCCGCTGGGCCGGCTGCGATTCAAGGAGGGTGGCGGAGCCGGCGGTCAACGAGGCGTCAAGGACGTGATAGACCGCGTTGGCCCTGACTTCCTGCGCCTGAAGGTGGGGGTCTCGCGCCCACCGGAGGGCTGGGGAACGGACGCCTGGGTCCTGTCGCGCTTCGCAGCTCACGAGCACGACCTCGTCGCGCGGGTCGTGGCGGCCGCGGCTGACGCAGTGGAACAGCTCCGTGCCGAAGGGCTGGAAGCGGCGATGAACCGCACCAACGGTTTGGACCTGAGCGCCGGCGCGGCGGGCTGAACGCGACCACGCCTGATGTCACCTAGTCAGACGGTCCCTCTTAGCTCCGCTCGGGCCCTTGGCCACCGCGACCGAGTCTGAACATCTCTACTCGCCCCGCTCGGGCGACCACGCCTGGCGGCGTGGCCGCCGAGAGCCTCCTAGTTGACCATCTTGGTGCGCCGCGACTGGAAGTCCTGCAGGACGTAGCGCCCGATCGTATGCGGCGTGGTGAAGTAGGCCTTGCCGCGCGTCATGGCGGAGACTCGCCTTACGAACGCGATCAGCTCGGGGTCGCGGGCGAGCATGAACGTGTTCACCTGGACTCCGTGTCGACGGCAGTTG
>DASRWD010000198.1:0-4111 GCA_035654755.1 Trueperaceae bacterium | reverse complement strand
CGAGCTCCACGACGGCTGGCAGGTCGACGGCGGCCTCCACGTCGATGCGTTCGCAGAACTATTGGGGCTTGACGATGAGCTGGAGGGTGCGGGGTTCCAGACCGTTGGCGGCCTCGTCTCATCGGAGCTGGGCAGGGTACCGAAGGCCGGCGACGCCTTCAGGTGGCGGGGCTGGGAGGTCGAGATCACTCGGATGGACGGTCAGCGGGTCGCCAAGGTGCGGGTCAAGAACGCAACAGGGTGACCCTGAACCGCCAGGCAGCGAGCGCGAAGAGGAGGACCGTGAACGCCGCGAGCACGCCCACATGCGGCAGCACGTCAACGACGGACGCCCCGTGCCTCAGGAGCAGGGCGAAGCCATCGACCGCCCAGCTATGCGGGATAGCCCGCGCGGCTGCGCGCATCCCGTCGCCGAACAGCTCGAGCGGGACCATCGCACCGCCCAGTGCCGCGAGGCCGAGACCCGCGAATATCGAGACCCCGATCGCTTGCTGGTCGTTGCGGAACAGGGCACCGAAGAGCATGCCTGTCGCGGCGGACACGCAAGCGAAGACGACGAGCAGCACAGCAACGCCAAGGGGGTCGCCCCAGTCCACGCCGAAGAGCACGGCCGTCGCCGCGACGATGTAGAGCCCCTGGAAGACGGACACTCCGAGGAAGCCGAGGGCCTCGCCCAGCACGACCTGCAGTGACCCCACCGGAGCAGCGAGGGTGCGCTTGCTCACGCCCAGGCGCCGGCTCTGGATGAGCGCCGCCGAGCTGGTGACGCCGGTCAGGAACATGAACAGGACGAGCTGCGAACCGGCGCTGACGTCGAACGTGCCGACGTCATCACCGAACGTGCTCTCACCCAACCACTCCCCAGTCACGCCGCCGGAACGAGCAGCGGTCGCCAGCTCGTCCACCTCCCGGAGGGTCACCTCGACGGGATCGTCCGTCCGAGAGGCGGCGAACACGGCCGCCCTCAAACGCTCGGTCACGGAGCCCAGCGCCGCGGCTAGCACGAAGCGCAGCGACCCCGCTGCGCCGCCTTGCGTGGCCAGGAACGTCACCTCCGCGGCCTCGCCCTCCTGCAGGTTCGCGACCAGGTCAGCCGGCACGACGAGCCCTGCTACGAGCTCTCCCCGCTCGACCCGTGCCCGAAGCGTAGGTTCGTCCTCGACGCGAACGACCGCCACGCCGGCCGATGACTCCACGGCGGCGGCGATGCGCCCTGCGATCTCGCCGTCTCCGGTCACCAGGCCCACCCGTGACTCCGACTCCCCGCCGAAGCTGAGTCCGAATATCAGGATCAGGCCGATCGGGAACACGAGCACGAAGAACACGTTCGAGCGGTCTCGCATGAAGCGCTTCAGCGCCACCCAGGCGATGGCGAGCACCGCGCTCATCGCGTGAGCCTCCTCTGGAGGAACACCCAGCCGATAGCGCCGGTGACGAGCCCGAAGGCCAGCATCGCGAGTACCTCGGTACCAACACCCAAGGGGCCGGCGCCGGCCGCGAGGTCGGAGACGCCCTCCATGAACCAGAAGTGCGGCGTGAGCCTGCGGAGCGCACCCAGCACACCACCGGAGTCGGGAAGTTGGAAGAACGAGCCGCCGAGGGCTCCGAGGGTCACGGCGACGATGCTCTGCAGGTTCCCCGCCGCCTGTGGCGTGCGGGCCAGGCCGGCGACCAGCGTCACGACGCCGGCAGCGGCCAGGACGATCGCGAGTATCAACAGAACGGCCCCTGGCGGCGATCCCCAGTTCGCACCCATGACGAGGCTCGATGCGAGAGCCAGCACCGACATGCTGGCGGCACCGATCAGGAAGCTTGACAGCACTTTGCCGAGCACGAGCGATGCGCGGCTGACCGGTGCCGCCAGCAGGCGGGGCAACGTGCCGTCCTGCTCCTCGTCCAGGATCCCCGTGACGCCGAGCTGCACCGTGAAGAAGACGAAGAACGCCGCCATGCCGGCCGCGTAGTACGTGACCAGGTCGAGCTGCCTATCGGAAGTCTCCCGCGGCACGAGGACGACCGGGTCGTCCGCCGCTGCGGCCTGACCGAAGACGAGTTGGGGTGGCAACGGAGAGCCGCCTTCCCTCACGACCTGAGCGGCCCAGGCGGCCGAGCGCAATCGACTGATGTAGGCGTCCGCCACACTGGTCGCCATGAGCCCCGACAGGCGCCTGTTCGAGTCGCCGATCACGTGGAGGTCACCTGGCTCGCCCGCCAACGCGCCGACACCGAAGCCGCCGGGGACGACGATGACGGCGTCCAGCTCACCCGCACCGATGAGCTCGCGCGCCTCCTGCTCCGAGTCGACCTCGTCCCACGTGACGGCGCCCGCCTCCTGCGCCCCGGTGAGCGCCGTACGCAGCCCCGCGGAGACGGGGCTGCCGTCCAGGTCTACCAGGCCCACTCTGGCGGTCACCGGTGACCCGCCTCCGGTGAACGGGCCGAGGAGCAGGCTGAAGACGAACGTGAGACCGAAGGGCAGCAGCAGGCCGTACACGAAGATTGAGCGATCGCGCAGCCGCTGCCTCAGGTCGTTCGCAGCGATGAACAGGGCCGCCATCAGTCGCGTAGCTCTTTGCCCGTGAGGCTCAGGAAGACGGACTCGAGGTCCGCTTCCCTCACGTCAACGCGGCTCAAGGTCACGCCGGCGCCGTCGAGCACCTGAACGAGCCGCGCCAGCAGCCCGGCGCCGCCGACGGCGGTTACCTGCAGCCCCGTGAACGTGACGTCCACGCGGTCCACGCCCGTGAACCCCTTCAACGCCGCGGACGCTTCCGCCAGGTCGCCAGACGCCTCCACCTCGATGACGTCCTCGCTCCCTACAAGTCGCACGAGCTCGCGTCTCGTGCCTTCGGCCCTCAGTTCGCCCTCGTCGATTATGCCGATGCGGTCGCACAGCCGCTCGGCTTCTTCCATGTAATGGGTCGTGTACAACACGGCGACGCCCTCGTCGGCCAGGGCCTCGACGCTCTCGAGGATCGAGTTGCGGGACTGCGGGTCCACGCCCACCGTCGGCTCGTCGAGGATGAGCAGCTTCGGGGAGTGGAGCAGCCCGACGGCGATGTTCAGGCGCCTCTTCATACCGCCCGAGTACTCCTTGACACGTTGGTGCGAGCGGTCCGCCAGTCCGGCGACCGTGAGGACCTCGTCGACTCGTCGCCACAGCCCCTGACCACGCAGACCGTGCAGGCGCCCGAAGAACGCCAGGTTCTCCCGACCGGTCAAGTCGGGGTAGATCGCGAGGTCCTGCGGTACGAGGCCGATGTCGCGGCGGCTCGCGGGGACGTCGCTCGACACCTGTGTGCCGGCAAGCGTCACTTCGCCCGCGTCTCTGGAGAGCACACCGGCGACCATCGAGATGAGCGTCGTCTTCCCAGCGCCGTTCGGCCCCAGCAGCCCGTACGTCTCGCCCGGGAACACCTCGAAGGAGACGCCCTTGACGGCCTTGAAGTCGCCGTAGCTCTTCCGAAGCGAGTCGACGACCAGGAGGGGCGCCCGCTCCATCAGAGCGCCTTCGATCCCAGGTAGCCTGCCAGGGCGTCGGGGACCACGACGGTGCCGTCCTCGCGCTGGTAGTTCTCGACGAGCGCTGCGATGGTGCGTGGGAAGGCGAGCGCGCTGCCGTTGAGGGTGTGCACGGTCTCGGTCCTGCCCTTGGCGTTCACGCCGCCAGGGCGAGCGCGCGTCTTGAGCCTGTTCGCCTGGAACGACTCGAGGTTGCTCACGCTGGACACCTCCAGCCAGCGCCCCTGCCCCGCGCTCCAGACCTCCAGGTCGTACTTCTTCGCCTGGGTGAACCCCAGGTCCCCCGTGCACATGAGCAGGCGCCTGTACGGAAGCCCGAGCTCCTCGAGGAGCGACTCGGGAACGGCGACCATCTCTTCGAGCGCGGCGTAGCTGAGCTCCGGGGATGCGAACTGGACCATCTCGACCTTGTCGAACTGGTGAACGCGGTTGAGGCCACGCACGTCCTTGCCATGGCTGCCCGCCTCGCGACGGAAGCACGCCGTGTAGGCGGCGTACTTGATGGGTAGCTGCTCCGAGTCGAGGATCTCGTCGCGATGCAGGTTGGTCAGGGGCACTTCGGACGTCGGAACGAGGTAGAGCCCGCCTG
>DASRWD010000197.1:0-7787 GCA_035654755.1 Trueperaceae bacterium | reverse complement strand
ACCATCGGCCGGATCGCCGCCGCGGTCCCGGCCGAGCTCGTCGAGATCCGCAAGCTCGGCCGAACCCTCAAAAAGCGCGCCGCCGACGTGCTCGGCTACTTCGATCATCCCGGCACCAGCAACGGGCCCACGGAGGCGATCAACGGCCGCCTCGAACACCTACGCGGCTCCGCTCTCGGGTTCCGCAACCTGACCAACTACATCGCCAGATCACTCCTGGAGACCGGCGGCTTCAGACCCCAGTTACACCCTGGATTGCGATGAGCCCGCAACGTTCCCCGACTGACGCTTAGTTCGTCGGCCAGTCGCGTCTCGATGATGTGCTCGCCCGGCGCGATCGAACCGGCGAAGA
This sequence comes from Trueperaceae bacterium, assembly GCA_035654755.1. Taxonomy (GTDB): domain Bacteria; phylum Deinococcota; class Deinococci; order Deinococcales; family Trueperaceae; genus DASRWD01. Next base: position 7,435 of record DASRWD010000197.1, on the reverse strand, counting down.
TCGCCGCTCGCACGTAGGCCGTGCAACGCTGCCGAAGTGTGCGCGTGTCGAGCTTGTCGCTGAGGTTCACGGCCAAAATGTTTACATTTACCCGTGACCAGGTAGGCGCACCTCGGCGTCTACGATGCGAGCACCGATCCCCTCCCCGTAGCCGATCACTGCCAGGGAGTCCTTGCCTGCACCCTGACCGAACCAGTGGTGCCCCGTCGTGAGCGCCTGCACGTCGTTGGAGACCGCCACCGGCAGCGCGACTGCAGGCTCGAGCAATACCTGCAACGGGACGTGCTCCCACCCCAGGAAGTACGAGCCGACCACCGAGGCCTTGCCTGCTGCATCGAACCGAACGTCTCCGGCGAGGCAGACGCCGACCGCCGCCACCCGCGAAACCTCGGCGTGCAAGGAGCTGACGACGTCGGCGATCAAGGCGACGACGTCGTTCACCTCACGTGAGACGAGCTCCACCCCCCGCTCTGCGACGGGTCGGGCATTCAGGTCGACCGCGACCGCGTAGAGCGCCTCACCGGTGAGCCTGACACCGACGAGGTGCGCGGCTGAGGGCAGCACGTGGAGCATCTCAGCCGGCCGGCCACGGCCGGGCAGCGCCGCTATCTCGCCCTCGGCGATGAGGCCGAAGCTCACGAGATCGCGGGTCAGACGAGTGAGACTCGTCCTGGACAGGCCGGCACGTCGCGCCAGCTCGGCACGCGAGCGCGCCCCGTGCAAGAGCATGTCCAACAGGATCAGACGCTGACCGGGATGAAGACGCGGCCACGCCCAATCTGTTTCCAGCGCCACCCCGTGAGACTAGCCGAGGACGTCCGTAGCACTCGCAACCGGATCCACCCGCGCCCCAGAAGGATGTTGACATTCTGCCGTAAGAACCACGGGTGAATAGGTCGACAGCCGCGCGCTCTGCCGACCGATTGCACCGCCTACGTGCGAGGCGTTCATCGCAGCCTCTCGTGCCTGACGCTCCCATCGTCGAGACCTTCTCGCCGACGACCCGTGTGAGGCGAGGGACGTGCGTGAAACCCTTCACCCCCTCCAGCCGGGGCGCCCGCTTGCCGACCAGCAAGGGCCACATGTCGCCAGCACGAGGGCCCGACGCCGTCATCGCTCGGTGCCCTGCGGCCGAGACCCGCGGGTGCCGTGCTGCTGAGGCACTATTGCGCCCGCAAGCGGACCGCCATGTAGGGCCGACCAGGCAGGTCCACACGAAATGTGCCCCGCCGCGGCTCTGGCAGGGTCTCCACGGTCATCCCCCAGGTGTCGATGATATCGACAAAGTAGGCCACCGCCGGGTCGAGCGAGAACGTCCGGAACCGAGGGCGATTGAACCCGTAATAGCTGAGGTAGTACTTGCCCTCGATCCCGGCGCGCGGCGCGTCCCAGTCACCCGGGACCGGCTCGAGCGGCCCTGGGGCCTCCTCCAGGACCTGCCGCAGGAATGCGAACCTGTCGGGGCTGGTGCCCTTCAGCTCGCCGCCCTTGGACCACCAGAGGACCTCGTTCTCGGCGAGGTAGGTCTCGCCGTGGCCGACGTACCCTCCGCGCACGGTCCCTTCCCAGGCGCGCCGGATCAGCTCCTCGCCGGTGAGGTTGCCCCATCCCTGATCGATGTCGCCCTCGTAGCCGCATTCGTCGACGACGACCGGCTTGCCCCAGCGTTCCCGCCATTCGGTCACCATCTCGGCGGTCTTGTACAGGTCGATGCGCTGGATGCTGACGTGTGTGACCCACGGACGGTCGTGGTCGTAGGTCTCCAGGCAGTTGTGGATCGACATCAGGTGACCGGTGGGGTCGTCGCGCTGCAGGATGGCGGCGAATCGCTCCCAGTCCTCAGGGGACTTCGCCTTCATGAGGTCGAACTCGTTGGCGAGCGACCACCACACGTGCGGGAAGGCGGACAGCCGCGCGGCCGCGTAGCTGAGGTAGGCGTCGTCGACGTCGGCATCCATCGAGGCCAGGCCCCAGCGGTCGTAAGGGTGGAACAGGATCAGATCGGCCTGCACGCCGATCTCATCCAGCTCCTCGAGCCGGCGCTCGAGCTGCTGCCAGTAGCGGACGTCGAACCTGCCGAAGTCGATGGTGCCGTGCTCGTCCCGCTCGAACGGCAGCCGGTCCGGCTCGTTGTGGTTGAACTGGTAGTGCTTGGGGAACAGGCACATCCGGATCTTGGTGAAGGGGGCCGACCGCAGGGACTCGAGTGTGTCGCGCTGCAGAGCGTCGGGCTGGTGCGTCCACGCGTAGGCGGTGGTCCCGATCGGGTGGTAGGTGGTGCCGTCGGCGTGCCGGAAGTGAAACCCGCCGTCCGTGCGGACCGGGCCACGATCGGTGGGCGCCGCCGGGCCCACCTCGAACGCCCCCGTGTGACCGTCGAGCGCGGCCACAGAGCTGAAGGTGCGGAACGTGTAGCGTCCGGCGGACTCGGGCAGGTAGCGCACCCGGAACACGTCGCCGCCGTCGTAGAAGCCCGGCACCCGCACGAGCCCGTGCGGTCCCTCGATCTCGGCGTGCAGCGTCACGCGGAACGGCTCGCGGACCGTCACCCCTCCCAGGGTGATCTCCGCACGCCGGTAGGCGGTCGCCCCCTGAGGGAGCGTGCACACCGCGGTCGGGGGATGTTGTGGGGTGGTAGTCAACCGGATCAGCCTTTCACGGCGCCGGCGAAGGCGCCTTGGACGAAGTAGCGCTGGAACATCAGGTAGATGACCAGCACGGGGATGACGGACATCAACGTGAAGGCGTTGATCGGACCGTACGACGTGGTGAACTTCGACTGGAACCCCTGCACGGCCAACGGGATCGTCCAGGACTCCTGCCGCTGCAGGAGCACCAGCGCGATACCGAACTCGTTCCAGGTCGCCACGAAGTCGAGGATGAACAGGGCGGCGAGAGCGGGCTTGGACAGCGGCAGGATGATCTGGAAGAACAGCCGCCGGTTCGGTGCGCCGTCGAGCATGGCCGACTCATCGAGCTCGGCCGGGATCTGCCGAAAGAAGCCGTAGAGGATGAAGACCTGGTACGGCAGTCCGAACCCGATGTAGGGCAGCACGAGCGCCAGCGGGTTGTTGAGCAGGTCCAACGCCAGCATCACCTGGAACAGCGGGGCGATGGCCACCTGCACCGGCACCATGGCACCGAAGGCGATGACGGCGAGCACGATGCCGCTGTAGCGGAACCGGATCCGCGCCAGCGCGAAGGCTGCCGCAGCCGAGATCAGCAGCCCGGCCGGCACCTTGATCAGCGCGATCATCAGACTGTTCCGTGCTGCCTGCAGCAGGTTGCCGGTCTGGATCGCCTCGACATAGTTCTCCCAGTCGAGACTCGTGGGCAACGTGAACAGCGAGGTGCCCAGGATGTCGGCCTCGCTCTTGACCGAGGTCAGGAGCGCGAACGCCAAGGGCAGCATCCACAGCACCGCCGTCGCCAGCACGACCAGCCACAGCAGCACGCTGCGCCAGCGCACCACGGTGTGGGGGCGATCGGGATGACGGCGCCCCGTCCGAGCGGTTGGTGTCACGCCCGCGCGGGAGCCGGCGACTGACTGTGTCATGACTGCTCCCTGCGTGCGGTCCAGAGCATGTAGGGCACGACGACGGCGATAACCAGGATCAGCAGCACCGTCGCCACGGCGTTGCCCATCCCGTACTGGTTGTTGGCGAACGAGAGCTGGTAGGACCACAGCGCCAGGACCTGGGTCTGCTGCGCGGGTCCCCCGCCGGTCATCCCGACGATGAGGTCGAACACCTTGATCGAGCCGATGAAGGTGAGCACCACGACCACCACCATCGTCGGGCGAAGGCTCGGCAGCGTGACGTTGCGGAACCGCTGCCAGGCCCCCGCCCCGTCGAGGGCGGCGGCTTCCTTCAGCTCAGGAGGCACCGATTGCAGCCCCGCGAGGAACAGCACCATGTTGGTGCCCACCGCCTGCCACACGAAGGCGCCGAAGATGGCGTACAGCGCGATGTCGGCGTCGCCGAGCCACTGGATGCCCTGCAACCACTCCAGGCCGAGCGTCTGGGCGAGGCTCTCGCTGACGCCGTAGCGTGGGTTGTAGATCCATCGCCAGATGTTGGCCACCGCGATCGTGGCCAGCACGCCGGGCACGTAGAACACAGTCCTGAACAGTGCTCGACCCGGGAGCTTGCGATCCAGCGCCACGGCGAAGGCCAGACTGAGGAGCATCGGCACCGCCAGTGAGAGCGCTACCCAGATGACGCTGTTCCCCAGCGCGGTCCAGAACACCGTGTCCTGGGTGAACAGCCGCACGTAGTTCCTCATGCCAACGAACGTCTGCTCGGCCCCCACGAACCCGGACCACTCGAAAAAGCTCAGCCGGATGGACTCGACCATGGGGTAGAGCACGAACACGACGTAGGCCACGAGAGCCGGGCCGAGGAACGGTAGCGCCGCACGGAGGCGACGCGCACGTCGCCGCCGTCGCGGCACCATCACGGCCGTGGCGCTGGTCGGAGATGACATCGGTCTCCCTTGCGAAACGCGTCGCCTCAGGACTGCTGGTCGATGAAGGCCTGGAACTGCGACCCGGCCTCGTCCGGGGCGATGTCTCCCGAGGCGACCGCGTTGAGGATGCGCCAGTACTCCGTGGTCTGGGCCAGCGGCAGGTTCTGGTCGTTGAAGGCGTACAGACCCTCAGACTCGTCGAAGATCTCGTCCCAGGCAGCGTCCAGAGAGCTCCTGCTGGCGCCGTCGCTGACCACGTCGACGTTCACCGAACGTGCGCCGGATGCCTCGGTGAGGGCGGTCTGGGACTCGGTGCTGGTGAGGTGGTCCAGAAACATGGCGGCCTCGTCAGGGTGCTCGGTCGTAGGCGAGACATAGTTGTTCGAGGTGTCGCCGTACAGCCGGTTCGTGCCGGTGGGGAACGGGAAGACACCGAACGCGTCGGGATCGGCGTCGTTGTTCTGAATCACCTGCGGGAACCAGCTGCCCTCGATCACCATGGCGGCCTGTCCGGAAAAGAGGAGCTGGTTGGCCTGTGCGTCGTCAAGGCTCGCCCAGTCCGGGATCAGGTACTCCTGGGTCCAGGTCGCGAACTCGGCGAAGGAGTCGTCCACGCAGGTCTCGCTGTCCCAGCTGGCCTCGTTGCGCACGAGCGCGTCGAAGACCTCGGAGCCGCACTGGGTTTCGAGGATGTTGTCCAGGAGCCGCATCAGGTGCCAGTTGACCGTGCCGCCGAACTCGATCGCGTCGATGCCTGCCGCGCTCAGCTTGTCGGCAGCCGCCACCAACTCCTCGTAGGTGGTGGGCGGCTCGGCGATCCCTGCCTGCGCGAAGAGGTCCTTGTTGTAATAGATGCCGGCCCCGCTGAAGCCGCTCGGGATGCCGTGGTAACCGCCGTACTGCGTGATGGAAGCCATGCTCACGTCGTTGAAGCGCGACTCCCAGTCGTATTCCTCGTAGTACTCGGTCAGGTCCAGGCTGCCTCCGTTGTTGACGAACTCGCCGCCGATGCCCGGACCTGCCCAGGACCAATAGATGTCGGGCGCTCCACTCGTACCCAGCGCCGTTCGGAGGGCCTCTTTGTGACCGTCGGTCGAGCGCTCCTCGACCTGGATCTGGATGTCGGGGTGGTCGGCTTCGAAGTCGGCAACGATCTGCTCGAAGGCGGCGCCCGTCGCCTCGTTCGTCTCCGCAAGGCGCCAGTAGGTCAGCGTCACACCCTCATCGGTGCTCCCGCCGGAACCGCAGGCCGTCAGCGTCGCAGCCAGCAGCGCGGCGGCGCTCACGCTGATGGCCAAGGTCTTGCTCGTGGTACGCCTCATCGCGTTCTCCTCAGGTCACTCTGCATGGTTCGTGTGGTCACCGTGACGACTGTGGGGAGCACCACGGCGAGGACATCGTGTTATCGATAACCTATCCCTGTCAAGCCATCGTCAGCAGCCGCCATCCGGCCCACTTCGATCGTGGTCGAGGCCTCCTGTAGCGCCGTCTCGGCCGTGCGGAGCGTCGGATCGGCGAAGTATCCTGGCGCGGCGCCGTTCGGCGGCGCTGTCGGACGGATGTGACGCGGGGCTGACGCTCCGGCAGAAGGAGCGAGCGTGGCCAGGGCCCAGAAACCCCGACGACGGGTACGCATGACGGATGTTGGCGAGCTCGCCGGCGTCTCGGCGCAGACGGTGTCCCGGTTCTTCACGGGCAGCGGCCATGTGAGCGAAGAGACTCGCGAGCGCGTTCAGAAAGCCGTCGACCAGCTCGGCTACCGGCCGAACCGACTCGCGCGCAACCTCCACCTGCCAGGCAGCGACACGATCGGCGTACTCACCTCTGGCGTCCTGAACTACGGTGCGTCGCAAACGTTGACGGGCCTCTTTGCTGCCGCCCACGAGGCAGACATCTCGCTCATCGTCGCCCATGTCGCCGGCGACGAGCCCGCCTCAACAGCGGGCGTGAAACAATCGCTCGAGAGAATGCTCTCGTTACGCGTCGACGGTGTTGTTGTGCTGGCCCGCGGTCACTACGTCGACGAGGTGGCCGAGATCCTGGCGGGCGAGGTGCCGCACGTCGTGGTCGGCGGCCGAGTCCTCTCTGGTGTGGCGATGGCCGCCGCCGACTCCTACGCTGCTGGGCTCCTCGCCGCCCAGCACCTCCTAGGTTTGGGCCACCGCCAGATCTCGTTCCTCACAGGTCCCGAGGACGCCGACGAGTCGCGTGAGCGCGAGCGCGGCTACCTGACCGCGCTCGCGGATGCCGGGCTAGCACCCGGTCCGCGAGTCGTCGGAGGTGACTGGACCTCCCACGCCGGGTACCAGGCCGCTGCCAACACCGACCTGCACGCGGGCTGCGCTTTCGTGGCGGCCAACGATGAGCTGGCTCTGAGTTTCATGGCGGCCGCGCGAGAAAGGGGCGCCGTCGCTCCCGACGACTTCTCAATCATCGGCATCGATGACATGCCGGAGGCCCGATACTTCGCGCCACCCTTGACGACGGTGAGGCTGGATTTCGACGCGCTGGGTCGCGGTGCGTTCGCTGCCGTTATGAGCATGGTGGCGACCGGCCAGGAGAGTCAACCGTGGGTCGTCGCGCCCGAGCTTGTGCCACGACGGTCGACGGCGCCGCGCGCTTGACGCCCGATCCATCTAGACCGTCCCGATGCCGCCACCCACCGATTTGCGGCCGCCTCGTTGAGCCGCAACCACAGAGATCGGCGCGACCTCGCAAACACGGGCCATGGACATCGCGTCCGCCCAGCAGGCTTCAAATGGAACAGAGGCTCGCGCGCGACCGCAGTGTTCCCACGCGCCAGCACGGATGACACCGTAGGGACTGCTGCAGGAGAGGTTGACACTCCATCTGTGGGACGAGGTCCCGCTGGAAGGATGTCTCCGTGCCCAAGAAGTTCCCTCCTGAGTTCAAGCGTGACGTCGTGCGTGTGGCTCGCCGCGGTGATCTGAGTCATGCCGAGGTCGCT
>DASRWD010000196.1:0-2804 GCA_035654755.1 Trueperaceae bacterium | reverse complement strand
GTTCGAGTTCGAGCAGGAGCCGTCGCCTGTCCAGTCGGTGTCCAGTGCGTCGTGAGCCGTATCGAAGATGTCAGGCCCAAGACGCACGGACCGCCGCGACCCGTCAGCACCCAGCAACGTGGCCGTCACGCGGTAGGGCCCGACCGGCAGGTCGTATATGTCGTACTCGCGGGCCGGGTCGATGGTGCGTGTGAACGGCGCCACCGTGGACCCGTCTATGCGCGGGCCGGTGGGCGTGAAGGCGAACTCCAGACGACCGCGCGCGCCGTACGCGTTCGTGTTCATCACACGCAGCATCCCGCCGAAGTACTCGTTCAGGCTTCGGAGGTCCTCGATCGGGCCGGTCAGCTGCCACCTGAAGTTGCGCACGGCACCCGCAGCAGGCACGAACGCGTCGTAGTCCACCGGCGACTCCATGCCCATCCGCAGGCAGAGCTGCCTGCCGCCGTACTCGACGTACGCCCAGGCCTTCGCGTTGTAGGGCACGTTGATGAGGCTTGACGCCACGTAGCGGCCCTGGTTGTCGGTCCGGACCTCGACCAGGCCGGTCGTGATCGCCGGTTGGACCCACACTCGTGCGCCGGCGATCGGTCGACCTTGCGTGTCGACCACGGTCCCGGTCACCGTGCCGGGCGCTGGCGCGACCGAAGGTCCGCCAAATTGTCCACCAACGGCCCCTGCTCCCCCTGGCTGAGCCGGGCCCGCCGGCGGGCTGGCGACCCCGGGCACGCTCTTGCCCGGCTCCTCGTTCGCCGTCTGGTCAGGTGCCGATACGCTGACGCTGTAACCACCGCTCTCGCCTGGCCCGGCGCTGGTCACGACGATCGTGTACGTGCCTGCGCTTGGCAACTGGTACTGGACCCGAACGTTCAGGCCAGCCCCCTGACTGTCGTCCTCCTGGAACAGGACGTTGTCGCTCTGGTCCAGGAGTATCAGGTACGGGTCGAACGCCGAGGACGTGATCTCTATCAGCACCACGTCACCGGCGTTGCCTTGGAAGGTAACGCGGTCGTAGTACTCGCCGGAGGCCAACTGAGCATCCCCGGGACCGAGCGAGCCGGCACCGGCGAATGCCGACCCGAGGAGCAGGTAGAGGAGCGTGGCCGAGAAGACGCGTGACAATGGTCGCGAGAAGCTGAGAGCCAGCCGCTTGGGGGCCAACCATGTTGTGGGCACGGCCGGGATTCTACTGCCGCGAGCCCGACCGAATCATGGGAGCGTCGGGCGCGAACCGAAAAGCGCACCGCTCCTCGGTATCGTCCTGGCGTGAACGTCCCGATGTCAGTTCTAGACCTGGTACCGGTGCCGCCAAACGGCACCGGGGCGAACGCCATCGCCAACAGCGTGGAGCTCGCGCGGCTCTCCGAGGACCTGGGCTACACGCGCTACTGGATTGCCGAGCACCACAACACCCCGGCCTTCGCGGCGATGGCCACCTCCGTGCTCATCGGGACCATCGCCAGGGAGACGAGCCGTATCCGCGTTGGCTCCGGCGGGATCATGCTGCCCAACCACTCGCCTCTGAAGATCGCCGAGGACTTCCTTACCCTGGAAGCCCTCTACCCCGGTCGCATAGACCTGGGTCTGGGCCGGGCACCGGGCACCGACCAGGTCACGGCGCTCGCCCTGAGGCGTAGCACCGAGCTCCTCGCCGCGGACGACTTCCCACAACAGGTCGAGATGCTGCGGGCGTACGCGGGTGAGTCCGACTTCCTGGACGGACACCCACTCGGGAAGGTGAAGGCGTCGTTGTCGGGGGCGAAGCTGCCGCCGCTGTGGATACTGGGCTCGAGCACGTTCGGCGCTCAACTGGCCGCCCACATCGGGCGCGGCTACTCGTTCGCGTTCCACTTCAGCCCGGACGCGGCGGTGCCGGCGCTGCGGGCGTACCGCGAAGGCTTCCAGCCCTCGGATCACTTGGCCGAGCCCTACGCGATTCTCGGCACGGCCATAATCTGCGCCGAGACCGAGGAGCGGGCAGAGGAGCTGGCACGCGCCCACGACCTGCTGTGGTTGAGGATCCGCCGCAACGAGCGCTTACCGCTTCCTACCGCCGAGGAAGCCGCCGCCTACGACTTCACACCGGAAGAGGAGGTTGCCACCCAGGCTTCACGGCGCATGCTCGTCTGGGGCACGCCGGACCGCGTGCGCGAACGGTTGCTGGAGTTCAAGGAACAGCTTGTGGTTGACGAGTTCATCGTCACCAGTCACATCGCTTCGCACGAGGAGCGCCTTCTCTCGTACCGGCTGCTCGCCGAGGCCATGGCTTAGGCGACCCAGGTGGCGCAAATCGTCTAGACATCCGCACACGCATTCACGACAAGCAGCCCGCGACGATCTTCGTCTCGGGCGGCGTCCTGCTCTGCCCTGCAGGTGCGTTGGGAACGGTTCTTTACGTGGAGCGGAATGTTGCTGGGAACATCGCGAGGATGGCGGTCGTGAATGACTTGTTAGTAGCCAACGATGAAACCGTCTCTACCAGACTGGACCTCGATACCGGGCCGGCTCAGATGGCCGTACTGTCCGGTGTCGTGGAGCTGCCGCCCGGCGTCGACGAGGTCGAGGTCGCTTCTGTCATCGAGGTCGGTGATGCATATGTCGTGATGGACGAGACGACCGTATGGACGGCGTCGCCCGAGTTCGCGCTGTCGGTGCCGCTCGTCGTGGGCGCACAGTACCGGATCAGGGCCTCGAAGACGTCCCTCGGGACGAGCCTCAGCTGGGCGTGGTCGAACCTCATAACGGCGCCGGCCAGCGACATCGCCTTGGCGTTGCCTGCCATCGGTGACATGGTCTCGCCGAGC
>DASRWD010000195.1:0-28247 GCA_035654755.1 Trueperaceae bacterium | reverse complement strand
GATGACGAAGTGAACGGCGTGGTGCAGTGAGGTGTTCGCCAGGGTGAGGTCGTATATCGCCGGCACGTGATAGATGGCCATGACGAGGCCGAACGCGAAGAACGTGACGACCGGGTGCAGCAGTACGCGTGAGATGGGCAGCATCCGCTTGCCCGTCAGCACCGCCTCGAGCAACCAAGTCGGGATGCCCAGCATGATCACCGGCGCGACGACGTAGGACAGCAGTAGGTGCTGGACCATGTGGGCAGAGAGCAGGTAGCGCTCGGCCAGGTCGTGTAGAGGCGATCCCTCGTTGAGGTACAGCAGCACCAGGCCGAGGCCGAAAACGGCCGCCCTACCCCTGGGGTAGGGAACGCCGGGAGCCAGGCGGCTCCGCAGCGGCCCCACCGCAAGGTAGTAGGCCACGGCGGCAGCAGCCATCCCGCCCATGAGGACGGGACCAAGCTGCCAGCCGAGGAAGAGCGGAGAGTTCACGGCTTCAGCGCGCCTTACTCCAGGCCGAGCTCAGCGCGGATGGAGTGGACGTCGCCTGCCGACAGGCCGTCGTTACGGTGTTCGGCCACGTCTGCGGCCATGTAGGGGACGAACCCGCTGGGAGCGTCGCCCAGCTCCGCGATGACGTGGTTCAGCACGTTCGCGATCTGGTCGTCGTCGAGTTGCTGCCAGGCGGGCATGAACCCGTTGTAGTTGGTGCCCTCGACCTGGATCTGACCGGTCAGGCCGAACAGGAGCACCTGTACGAGGTAGTCCTCGCCGCCCGCGGCGTAGACGTCAGCGGCATGGCCAGCCAGCGGCGGGAACGCTCCCGGAACGCCCTGGCCCGCGGCCTGGTGACAGCCCACGCAGTTGGCGTTGTACACCTGCGCGCCCAGCTCACGGTCCCAGTCGGCGGCGGCACCGTCGTCGGCGGGCTCCTCGCCCGCCGGCTCCTCGGCCGCGGCTTCGTCCTCCGCAGCAGCCTCGGCGTCATCGGCGGCCGTCTCCTCGGCGGTCTCCGCGCCGGCTAACTCGCCGTCTTCGGTCTCATCGCCCTCTGCGGTCTGCGCGGCCGCGGGTCCTTCAGCGCCCTCGACCTCGTACGTCGAGGCGTCGTTGGCGGCCAACGGGACCTCGATGGGCGACGAGCGGTTGGCCGCCGGCGGCACATCAGCGCGATCCGCCGCCGAGCGGGAGCGGCCGTCCGTGGTGATCAGCTCCTCGACCTCGGGCGGGACGTGCGCCTCTCCGTGGGCGATACCTCCGCCCTCGAGGGTCTCTGCCCGCTCACGAGCCTCGCCGTACGACATGGCCCGCGGCAGGATGAACATGGCGGTCATGGCGATGAACGTCGCCAGGGCGATGACCATGCCGGAGGTGAAGAAGCCGGAGTACATGCGGTCGTCGCCCTTGAGGTGCATGAAGAACATGACGACGAGGATGAACTTGAGGACGGATAGGGCCGCCAGGACGACGAGCGTCATGGTCTGGCCCAGCCAGGCCTGCGGGTACTCGACGATCGCGAACTCGGCGTACGTGATCACGCCGAGGATCAGCACGATCAGGATGTATGTACCTACTGCACCGTTGTGGTTCTTGGCCATCTCAGCTTTCCCGGCTCACACGAACTCGACGAGGTAGACGACCGTGAAGATCACGATCCAGACGATATCCACGAAGTGCCAGTAGAGGCCCGCGATCTCCAGGTACACGGCGTCCTTGCTGCTGATCGGCCTGACGTACGACTGGACGAGGAAGGCGAGCAGCCACAACACCCCCACCGCGACGTGTATCCCGTGAGTGCCCGTCAGGATGAAGAACGTCGTGCCGAAGAGGCTGTGGTGGATCGAGAGGCCGGCGTTGACGAAGTGAACGAACTCGTAGACCTGGAAGCCCAGGAAGATCGAGCCGAACAGCGCGACCCCGAAGGTCCAGAGTCGGAACTTGGGGATGTCGTCGATACGCAGCGAGTGGAGGGCGAGCACCATGAGGAAGCTCGACACCAGGAGGACGAACGAGCTGACCGTGGTCAGCGGGATGTCGAAGACGTCGATCGGGAAGGGCGGGACCAGGCTGCGGTTGTGGTAGGCGAGGTACGTCCCGATGAGGGCCCCGAACATCATGCAGTCGGAGGCCAGGAACACCCACATGAGCAGCTTGACGTCCGGCAGGCGCGTGCTGCGCCAGCCGTGGGCGGTCAACATGCCCCGGGTGCCGGGCTGACCCGGCTGGTCCTGCGTTGCCGGGTGCGTATGGGCGGCGACGTTGGCGGCGGAGCTCATGCCGCCCCTCCTTCCAGTTCGGGGTTCACGTGGTGTCCACCGACACCTTCGAACGCCCACCCGAAGATCGTGAAGATGAAGACGAAGCCGCTGATGATCGCGAGGATCCAGTTGTCGTAGATGAGCCCGTACGAGCCCACGATGATCGCGCTGGAGGCGAGTATCGGCCACCACGACTGACCGGGGATGTGTATGCCGCCGGCGTCGTACTCCCTACCCTCGGTGCGCGGGTCTATGGGCTCGACGTTCAACGTCTCCGGGTGCTTGTACGCCCAGTACGCGTCGAGCGAGTTGACGACCGGCTGGGTCGCGAAGTTGTAGTACGGCGGCGGAGAGGACGTTGCCCACTCGAGCGTGCGCCCGTCCCACGGGTCGTTGCCGGCGGGCTTGCCCGCTCGGAAGCCGTGGATGACGTTGATAAGGAAGATCACGAGCCCGACGCCCATGATGAACGTGCCGAACGTGGACATGAAGTTCCAGAGCTCGAGCCCTATGCCGGCCGGGTACGTCTGGATGCGACGAGGCATGCCCATGAGCCCGGCGAGGTGCTGTGGGAAGAAGATGGTGTGGAAGCCCAGGACGATGAAGACGAAACCGGCCTTGCCCATGCGTTCGTCGAGCAGCCTGCCCGTGAACTTGGGGAACCAGTAGTAGACGGCGCCGAGGAACGTGAGCAGCGCCCCACCCCCCATGACGTAGTGGAAGTGCGCCACCACGAAGTAGGTGTCGTGAACCTGGGCGTCGAAGGTGGGCATGGCGACCATGATCCCCGTGATGCCGCCGAGCGTGAACGTGACTATGAACGCCAGGCAGTAGAGCAGCGACGTCGTGAACCTTATGTTCCCGCCCCACAAGGTGCCTAGCCAGTTGAAGATCTTCACCCCGGTCGGGATCCCGATGATGAACGAGGTCAGCGAGAACGCCGTGTTGACCACTGGCCCGAGGCCCGTGGTGAACATGTGGTGGGTCCAGACGGCGAAGCCCATGAAGGCGATCAGGATGCTGGCCAGGATCATGACCGGGTAGCCGAACAGCGGCTTACGGCTGAACGTCGGCACCATCTCGCTGATCATCCCGAACGCCGGCAGGATGATGATGTAGACCTCGGGGTGGCCGAAGATCCAGAACAGGTGCTGCCACAGGATGGGCAACGCCCCCGCCTCCGGTACGTAGAAGAGCGTGCCGAAGGTGCGGTCGGTGATGATCTGCACCAACGCGATCGTGAGCGGCGGGAACGCGAAGATGATCATGAACGAGGTGATGATCATCATCCAGACGAACACCGGCATGCGCATGAACGTCATCCCCGGTGCTCGCATGTTCACGATGGTGACGATCAGGTTCATGGCGGTCACGGTCGTGCCGATACCGCTGATGAAGAGGCCGAAGGCGTAGAAGTCGACGCCGTGGCCGGGGTTGGCGCTTAGGCTCGTCAGCGGCGCGTAGCCGGTCCAGCCCATGTCGGGCGCCCCACCCAGGAAGAAGCTCGTGTAGATCATCAGCCCGCCCAGCGCGTACACCCAGTACCCGAAGGCGTTCAGGCGTGGGAACGCCAGGTCGCGGGCGCCGATCAGCAGCGGCACGAAGTAGTTGGCGAAGCCAATGCCCATGGGCATGATGGCGAGGAACACCATCGTGACCCCGTGCATCGTGAAGAGCTGGTTGAAGACGTCCGGGGACACGAGCTGCTGGCCGGGCTGCATGAGCTGGAGGCGCATGATGAACGCCTCAACGCTGGCCAGACCCAGGAACGCGAAGCTGGAGAGGATGTAAAGGATCCCCAGCTTCTTGTGGTCCACCGTCGTCAGCCAGCTGACGAGCCCCGTGCGCCTATTGGGCCTCACGAACAAACTGGCCTGCGGTGCGGTGGTGGACGAAGCCATCAGTTACCTCCCATGGCAACGGCCTGAGCTCCGTCGGCGGCCTGGCCTGCACCGAGGCTGAGGAGGTAGGCGGCGATCGCCGTGGACTCTTCCTCGCGGTTGGGGTCGTCTTCCGCCCACAACGTCGGCATGTAGTTGCCCGGCTTGACGGTTTGAGGGTCCATGATCCACTGGGCGACGTTCTCGAGAGAGGCGTCCAAGACGCCCGCGCCGACCGTGTGCCTGAGCCCGAAGTTGGTGAGGTTAGGGTAGCCGGGCTGGCCGTAGCTCACGCCCTCGGCGTAGTTGTCCAGCGAGTGGCAGCCGATGCAGCCCTTCTGCGCGAAGAGCGTGCGGCCCTGGCTGACCTGCTGGTCGCTGGAGACGTTCTGGACGACCGGCTCCTGGAACGAGCTCACCCACTCCTCGAACTCCGCCTGCTCCTGAACGACGATGCGGAACCGCATGTAGGCGTGGGCGCCAAGGCAGAGCTCTGCGCACTGGCCGTGGTAGACGCCCGGCTCTGATGCCTGCAGCCAGAGCTGGTTGTCCTGGTGAGGGATGAGGTCCACCTTGCCGCCGAGGCGAGGCGCCCAGAAGGCGTGGAGGACGTCGGCCGACTGCAGGTCGAGCACCAGGCGGGCGCCAACGGGTACGTGCAGCTCGTTGGCGGTCGTGATGCCGTACTCCGGGTACTCGAACTTCCACCACCACTGGTAGCCGGTGACCGTCACGGTCACGTCTTCCTCGCCGGCTTCGGTGAACGTTTGGAGCGCGAAGATGGAGCGCACCGTCGGAACAGCGACCAGGATGATGATGATGACGGGGATGGTGGTCCAGACGACCTCGAGGAGCACGTTGCCGTGTGTCTGGCCGGGGATTGAGTCGTCGCCACGGCGCCGGCGGTAGCGGACGATCACGTACGCCAGCACGCCGCCCACCAGCAGCATCACCGGGATGCTGAGGTACCAGGTCCACATGAACAGGCCGAGCTGCTCCTCGGCCACGGGTCCAGCCGGTGAGAACACGGACTGTTCGTCAGCCAGGTCGCAGCCGGCGAGCAGGAACGTAAGTAGTGCGACGGGCAGAGCCCGCCACAACCAGCCTATGCGCACGTTTTCCCTCCTAGGGCGCGTGGGTGAGGGCAAGTAGATGGCGCCCCCTCTTCGTACCGAGCCAATCTAGCACAAGGTTTTCCAACGACCATTGCGACGGCAAGGGCCATAGTCGAGCCAGGGACGTTCGTCCCGGGTGCACGATCGCGGGCCTGTTGCAGGTGCTGGACCTGGCGGTTCAGGCCCGGAAAGATGCGGCCTCCGCCAGGTGCGCGGCATGCACCCTCGAGACTCCCTCCAGGTCGGCGATCGTGCGCGCCACGCGCAGCAACCTGTCGAAGCCGCGTGCGGAGAGGCGCAACCGGTCGACCAGCTCGCGCAAGAGGTCGACGGCTCTGCCGTCCGGCATCGCGTGGCGGCGTAGCTCTGTTCCCGCCAGGTCGGCGTTCAGGCACCCTTGACGCGCGAGCATCCTGGCGCGGGCGTCGGCCACTCGTGCTGCCACGGTCGCGCTGGTCTCGCCACGTCCCGCGGCCGTCAGCTCCTCTCGCGTGAGCCTCGGCACGGCCAGGCGGAGGTCTATGCGGTCCAGCAGCGGCCCCGACAGCTTGGTCGTGTACCGCTGGCGCTCGGCGCGGCCGCAGACGCAGGCGTCCGGATCCGGGTCGAGGGCCCGTCCGCACGGGCATGGGTTCATCGCCGCAACGAGCTGGAAGCGCGCCGGCAGCGAGACGGCGCCGGTGGCGCGAGCGATCACGACGACGCCGGATTCGAGCGGCTGCCTTAGGGCCTCGAGCACGCCGCGCGCGAACTCGGGGGCCTCGTCGAGGAACAGGACCCCGTGGTGGGCGAGGCTCGCCTCACCGGGCCGGGGGTTGGCGCCGCCACCGATGATGCCGGCCTCGGAGCCACTGTGGTGCGGCGCGCGGAACGGCGGCGTCAGGTCCAGCCCTGGGCCACGGGCGACACCGGCGGCGGAATAGACGCGCCCCACCTCCAGCGCGGGACCGACCTCCAGCGAGGGCAACAGGCCGGGTAGCCGGGTGGCGAGCATGGTCTTGCCTGCTCCTGGCGGACCGGTGAGCAGGGCGCTGTGCCTGCCCGCCGCCGCGATCTCGAGCAGTCGCTTGCCCTGAGCCTGGCCCCTCACGTCGACGAGGTCCTCGTACAAGCTGCGCGTCGGCTCTACAGCCGGGCGCAGCGAGGACAGCGTCTGGCGCCCTCGCAGGTGGAGCACGGCCTCTTGCAGCGTCTTCGGTCCGTAGCAGGCGGTACCAGGCACCGCGGCGGCGTCGGCGGCGTTGCCAGGCGGGCACAACAGGGCCAGACCCGCGGCCTGCGCCTCGAGCGCCATGCTCACCGCCCCTCGGACCTCGCGCAGCGTGCCGTCGAGCGCCAGCTCGCCGAAGGCCAGGTAGCCCGCGAGACCCTTCGCCGGCAGATGTCCGGCCGCCGCGAGCAGGCCGAGTGCGATGGGCAGGTCGAACGACGGCCCGTTCTTGCGGACGTCCGCGGGCGCCAGGTTCACCGTCACGCGACTGGGGGAGAGCGGCGCACCCAACCGCTTCAGCGCGGCCCTCACGCGCTCACGGGACTCTTGGACGGCTGTGCCGGGCAGGCCCACGATCGTGAAGCTGGGAAGCCCTCCGCTGACGAACACCTCCACCGTTACCCTCACCGCGTCTACGCCGCTGAGAGTGGCCGAGGTGACGGCTGCGTACATCCGGAACTAGCCTGCAACGTCGGCAGCAGCGGAGATAGGCCACTTTGGCGAGTCGCCGTGCCGCGCTAGGCTGATGCCAACGAGCGTTCGCGAAGCAAGCCGTGCAGGTGAGCGCAGATTCGACACGGGCGGCACCAAGAGCACCTGACACGTGAGCAAGTACCCCGAAGGACGGGGAGCCGCTCGGCTGGAGGTTGGCTATGTCCTCGAAAGATCCTTCTTCGCCCCTTCCGACGCCAAGCGAGGCCCCCTCGCGGGCAAGCGTTGGCAACACGTCTCGCAGGGTCCTTCCCAGCCCGTCCCATAGAGCCTTGCTCGTCGCCTGCGGGGCAATGGTCGCGCTCGCCCTGACCGCGTGCGGCATGCTCATCCCCGACCAGAGCGTGGGCAACCCGCTTGGACTTGACGGGCAGACCATCGCCATCACGTTCCCAGCCCCGGCCACTTTGGTCGCGCAGGCCGTACAGGGCGACGCCGAAGCGGACTTCGCGTTCCAAGACTTCGAGACCGACATCTCTGCCCTGCCCGTCTCTCCCGCCGAGCTCGCGAACGAGCTGAGCATCGAGTCGGCGTCGCTGAGCGGTGACCCTGCTACGGCGCCCGAGTCGATCACGTTGTCCGATGCGGTCGTGGTGTTGCAGATCTGGCACGACGCAGCCAGCTACGGGGACGCGCTTGATGGTCACAGGACCGAGGTAACCGCTGAGTCGCAGGGCGCCATCACGCTCGAGCGGGACACCTGCTCGGTCGACGCGTGCACATACTCGTACGGTGGCGCCACCCCGGCGTTCGGAGTCGCGTCGTTCACGGGCTCGCAACTCGCGGCCGGCCTGACGATCTTCACGCAGGCGCCGACGACCAACTCCGGGCACGTCGCGCTGACGCTGACGGGTGAGCCCGACTCGCTGGCCGGGCGCACCCTGACGATCACGGTCGACGCGTCGCAGGGAAAGCTCAAGTTCTGACGACGGATCGGTGACTTGGACGATCACGGGGTGGCCGCTACCGGCCACCCCGTGATCGCTCTATCTCAAGGCTGACGCGGCCAAGCGGCCACGCCACGAAGGCCAGCTGCTACTGGATCTTCTCGTGGGCGTATATCCCGAACGTGCCGGGACCCACGTGACTGCCGACGACGGCGCCGATCTCGGAGACGCCGCGGGCCTCGTACTGGACGCCTGCCGCCGCGATGCCCTGCTGGAGACGCTCCGCCGCGGCCGGGTCCTGGATGTGGATGAAGTTGGCGACGACGGGCCCGGAAGCCTCCTCGACGTACTTCGCGAAGCGGTCGACGAGCTCCTGTTGTGCCTTCCTGACCCCACGCGCGCGGCTCAGCGGCTCGATGACGCCGTCCTGCAGCGTGAGGATGGGCTTGATGTTCAGGAGGCTGCCCATCAGCGCGCTCGCGCGACCTATGCGGCCGCCCTTCTGCAGGTACTCGAGCGTGCCGACCGTGAAGAGCACGAAGTTGGTGTCGCGGATGCGCTCGAGCGCCTTGACGATCTCTTCGAGCGAGGCGCCACGCGTACGCAGCGTGGAGGCCACGCGCGCCATCTCGCCGTGGCCCAGGCTGGCACCACGTCCGTCGAACAGGGTCACGGGGACGGGAGACTGCTCGGCGGCCAGCTTGGCCGACTGGTGCGTGCCCGACAGCTCGGCCGAGACGGTTATCACCAGGATCTGGTCCGCGCCGGCCTCGGCGACACGGCGGTACACCTCGGCGAAGTCCTCGGGGCTCGGTTGGCTGGTCGTCGGCAGGTCCGCCCCGGCCGCGACGCCCTCGATGATGTCCTTGGGCGTGATGTCGATCCAGTCCCTGTGCATCTCGCCTTTGAAGTTGACGTAGAGCGGGACGCGTTCGACGCCGAGCGCTTGCAGCTCGTCGGCTGTGAGGTCCGAGGTGGAGTCAGTGACGATGGCCAGGTTCATGGTGCTCCAAGGCGCCGGCTGCCTAAGCCGGCGAGAGTACTTAGACCGTACGCAGGCGTCAGAGAGTGTGGTCTGGGCGCATCATACCGGCAGGACCGAGGCCCCTGCCCGCACGCTGTCCGCGCCGGGCCGCTGAACGAGCAGCTCGGCGATCTGCACGGCGTTGAGCGCGGCCCCCTTGCGCACCTGGTCACCGGCGACGAACATCGCGAGGGCGTTCTCCAGAGCTGTGTCGCGTCGCAGGCGGCCCACGAGCGTGGCATCCTGACCCGCTGCAGCCAACGGCATGGGGAAAGTGTTGCCTGTCGGCTCGTCGACGACCTCGACGCCCGGGGCGGCCTCCAGGACCTCACGTGCGCGGGTGACAGAGACCGGCCGCTCGAACGAGGCGTGGATCGCCTCGCTGTGCGCGCGGAACACGGGTACGCGCACGCAGGTGGCGGACACCTTCAGGTCCGGCATTCCGAGGATCTTGCGAGACTCGAGCAGGAGCTTGCGCTCCTCGGCGTTGTAACCGTCCTCGCCCACATCGGAGTCGTGACTGAACACGTTGAAAGCGATCTGATGCCTGAACTTCCCGCTACGGGCGGGCTCGCCGGCCAGGACGGCGGCGCTCTGCTCCTCCAGCTCGGAGATGCCGGCCATCCCGGCCCCCGAGACCGCTTGGTACGTGGCCACGACCGCCTGCCGTAGGCCGAACTCGCGGTGCAGCGGTGCCAGCGCCATGAGCGCGATGATCGTCGAGCAGTTCGGGTTGGCGATGACGCCCTGATGCGCGGCCACGGCCTCTGGGTTCACCTCTGGAACTATGAGAGGGACGCGGTCGTCGAGGCGCCAAGCGCTGGTGTTGTCGACGACGACGGCGCCGTGCGAGGCCCAGCGCCAGGCGTGCTCCTTGGAGACCGAGGCGCCGGCCGAAGAGAACACGACGTCGGAGCCAAGGTCGCCGTCGGCCGGAAGCGGTTCCACGGCGATGTCCTTGCCAGCGAACCTCAGGCGCCTGCCAGCCGAGCGCGGAGAGGCGAACGCCCTCAGGCGGTCGACGGGGAAGGAGCGCCCGTCGAGCACCTCGAGCAGTTCTGCTCCCACCGCCCCCGTTGCCCCGACTATGGCGACCCTCATCCTGCGAGCACCTCCGAGCCCGTTTCCGGGCGTTAGCGTGGGAGTCTAGCACGGTGCATTTCACGCTCGAAGCGGGCGTAACATCGTGCGCATGCCGCTCCACGGCCGCACACACCGCCGCGTCGTGATCAAGGTCGGCACCTCGAGCCTGACTGACGACGCTGGCCGTCTCGATGCGCGAGCGTTCGAGGACGTGGCGGCGGGCGCCACATCGTTGGCAGTCGCGGCCGGCACGCCGGGGAGGCCGGCGGAGGTCGTACTCGTGTCCTCGGGCGCCGGCGCGGCCGGCCGTGAGCGGCTGGACATCCGGCTGCCGCTCACCCTGCCGCAGAAGCAGGCGGCAGCGGCGGTGGGGCAGACGCTGTTGATGAGCGCCTGGGCGGCGGCGTGGGCACCTACGCCCGTCGCCCAACTACTGCTGTCGGCGTACGACGTTCAGACGCGCAGGCGCTACGTGAACGCCAGGAACGCGCTGGAGTCGACGCTGTCGCTGGGAGCCGTGCCCGTCGTCAACGAGAACGATACCGTCGCCACCTCGGAGCTCAAGGTGGGGGACAACGACACCCTCTCTGCCTGGGTGGCGTACCTGGTGAGCGCCGGCCTCCTCGTGATCCTCACCGACGTCGACGGCCTTCACGAGGCCGACCCGAGGGTGGTCCCCGGCGCGAGGAGACTGAGCGTCGTCGATGACCTGCGCGCCGTGGAGGGCGCAGCCGGCGGCGCGGGCAGCGCCGTTGGCACCGGCGGCATGGGCACGAAGCTGGCCGCCGCCAGGATCGCCGCGGACGCCGGCATAGAGACAGTCGTGCTCGGCGGCCGCGGCGCTGGCCTTAGGGCACTGGCGAGCGGGGAGGACGTCGGCACGCGCTTCCTCGCCGGGGCCGGCGTGCCGGCGCGCAAGGCTTGGATCCTCAACCAGCCGGTAGCAGGGAGGGTCGAGGTCGACGCCGGGGCGCGCGACGCGCTCAGGAGCGGGAAGAGCCTCCTGCCGCGGGGGATCGTGGGCGTGGAGGGAGACTTCTCGTTCGGCGATGCCGTCGCCGTGAGTTGCGGGGGCGAGCGTTTCGCGGTGGGCCTTGCCAACTACTCGTCCGGCGACCTGAGACGGGTGGCTGGCAGGCACTCGAGCGAGGTGCCCGACATCCTCGGAGCCCACCACTACGAGGAGGCCGTCCACCGCGACAACCTCGTGTTGGGCCGCGCGGACGCCGGTGGTACCATCGTCTCTCCATGAGCGACCGCGCGCCCAAGCCGGTGCAGCACCAGCCCGCACGACCGGGTCGTGTCAGCGAGGCGGGGCCCGCCCCCGCAGGCTCGCAGTCCAGGTCCGGGGCGCGACGCGGTCCCAGCCGCAGGCAGCTCGCCTACGTTGCAGCAGGCGTCGTCATCATCGCTGGCCTTCTCGGTCTGGTGAACCCGCTGCTGGCCGTGCGGCTGTACGGCCTGGACGTCTTCGATCCGCGTGGCACAAGCCAGGTGCGCGCCACCTTCGGCGGTCTCTACCTGGCGCTGGGCGGCATGTTGCTGTGGGCAGCGACGCCTAGGGCATCGGCCGCGGCCAGCGCCGTGGGCAGGCCGTACCTGCGGGCCGCCGCGCTCCTCGTGGGCTGCGTCGCCGCCGGACGCGTCCTGTCGATCGTCATAGACGGCGTGCTCACGCCGCTGAACCTGCTGTTCCTGGCCTTCGAGCTGGCCGTCTCCGTCCTCTCACTGCTGGCCAGCACCCCCGCCCGGCAAACCCGAACGACGTGACACAGGGCGCCCTGCCGGAGGGCACCCGCTTCCTGGCGCCCGCGGAGGCCGCTGCCAGGGCTGCTGCCATAGACGTGCTTAGGCGCCTGTACGAGGCGTGGGGCTACCAGCGCGTCGAGGTGCCGGCGCTGGAACGTCTCGATCCCAGCCACCCGCGAGGTGACAAGTCCTTCAAGCTCGTCGACGTGGGCGGTGGCGTGCTGTCGCTTAGGAGCGACTTCACGCCGTCGCTCGCACGACTCGTCAGGTCGGCGTTCCCCGCCGTAGCCGCGGGTGAGGAGCGCCCGCTCCGGCTCTCGTACGACGGTCTCGTGTGGCACGCGATAGACCCGGAGCTGGCCCGGGGCCGCGAGTTCACGCAGGTGGGCATAGAGCTCATCGGCGTGAGCTCGGCACGCGCCGACGCCGAGCTGATCCACCTGGCTCGCGAGTCCGTGAGGGCATTGGGCCTGTCGCCGCGCGTCGAGGTGGGCAACCCGGCGTACGTGACGGCTCTCTTCGACGCGGCCTGCGTACCGGACGAGGCCCGGCGCGGCCTGGCTGACGCCATAGACCGAAAGGACCAGACGGGGGTCGAGGAGATCGTGACCGGCCTCTCCCTGCGGGGCCCGGCCGCCGATGCGCTGGTCGCGGTGCCCGACCTCTACGGTGACGCCAGCGTCGTCGACGTCGCGCTGAGCAGCGCGCCGAGCCAAGCGGCCAGCGAGGCACTCGAGAGGCTGGCGGGCGTCCTGGACGAGTTCGAGGACTCTTCAGAGCTGATGCTGGACCTGGGCCTGGCGAGGCGGCTCAGCTACTACACAGGCGTGACCTTCCGGGCCTACACGTTCGACTTCGGCCAACCGCTACTGGGCGGCGGTCGCTACGACGGGGCGCTCCTCCCGCGCGCGGCAGGGTTCGCCATGGGTCTCGGGCGGGTGCTGGCTGCCGTTGCCGCTGCCGGGGGTGCGGGCGACGATGACAGCAGCCCTCTCGTGGTCACGGTCGACGATGTGGCAGCCCGGCGCCTGCGGGCCGGCGGCTGCCGCGTCGCGAGGGCGGTCAGCACCGACCCGCAGCACGTGGAGCGGGAGGCCCAGGCGCTTGGCGCCGACTACCTCGTCACGCCGGAAAGTACCGGTCCGGACCGCATCGTGGCCCTCAAGGGGAACGCCGTCGGTCGTAACCGCATCGCAGCGCTCCTCGGCACAGGTGCACGGACGTGAGCGACCTCGTGCTGGCACTGCCGAAGGGCCGGGTCCTCGAAAGGGCCCTCGCAACGCTGGCCAAGGCCGGTGTTGCCGTCGAGGTTCCCGCCGACCCGAGGGCGCTGCGGTACGCGGGCGACGGCGTGAGCGTCCTGGTCATGCGCAACGCCGACGTGCCCACCTACGTGGACCTGGGCGTGGCCGACGCAGGCCTGGTGGGGCAGGACGTACTGCTGGAGGCTGGCTCGCGGCTCTACGCGCCGGTCGACCTGGGCTTCGGCGCCTGCCGCCTCTCGTTGATAAGGCCGCAAGGCGCCACTACCCCTGTGGCACGGGTAGCGACCAAGTACCCACGGCTGACTACCGAGTACCTGAGGCGCGCGGGCAGCCCTGCGGAGGTGATCTCCCTGGAGGGCAACGTCGAGCTGGCCTGCCTTTCGGGGCTCGCGGACGCGGTCGTGGACGTGGTCGAGACGGGTGCGACCCTGGCAGCCAACGACCTCGTCGAGGTCGACGTGATCGCCCTCAGCTCTGTGCGGTTCGTCGTGAACCGCGCCGCTCTCAAGCTCAAGAGCTCGACCCTGCGGCCGCTGATCGCCAGGCTACGCGAGGTCTCGGGCCGTAGCGAGTGACCTAGTCCCAAGGTCCCCGCTCGATCCGGAAGCTTAGAACTTACCGCCTGTCTTGAAGCCCTTGCCGCCGCGTATCCTGCCGCCCGTCTTGAAGCCGCCGCGCGAGGAGCGCGCCCTGCCGGTGCCGCCGAAAGAGCCGCCCCAGCTACCGCCGCCGCCCCAACCGCCCTTGCCCCGCTTGCTGCCGCCGCCCAACACCTCGCCAAGTCCGCCTAGCACCTCGCCAAGCACCTCGGATCCGATCTCGGCGCCGATGCGTCCCGCCGGCCCCCACACCGATCCGCGGCCGAAGCCACCCGATCCGAACCTCGGGTCTGCCCGCCTCGCCCTGTAAGTGTGCTGCTGCTGCAGCACGCGCCAGAACGCCTGGCTGGTCAGCGCTCCCATGAGGAGCTGAGAGAGCACCGTGCCGAACACGTTGCCGTTGGAGAAGGTGGAGCCAGGGTCGTCGTAGCGGCGCTTCGTGAACTCGCGCCTGACCTCCTCGAGCTCGCTCAGGCGTTCGCGGTTGCTGCTGGCGACCTCCTTGAGCTCGGCGACGGTGCGTGACTGCCGCTCCTTGGCCGCCTCCAAGTCGAGCAGCCTGGCGACCACGACGTCGTCCTCCGGGTACGGCGTCGCGAGAGCGTCGCGCCTCAGGGCCTTCAGGTCGTCGCGCCCGAACTCGGAGGTGAGGTAGCCGATTGCCTTCCTGAACGGCTCGTCCTCGCCCTTCGCGAACGTCTCGAGCGTGACCAGCTCGCCCTTCATGGCCTCGGCGATCTCGGAGAGCGCGGTGTCGACCTCGGCGATAACCTCCCCGAGCCTCGCCCGGTCGGCCTCGAGCTCCGGCACCCCGGCGTCCACGAGCGCCTGTTCGTCCAGCTCCTTGAGCTGCGCGAACTCGGCGTCGGCCAGCTCACCCATCCGCTCGGCGTGCCGGCGAAGCTGCACGGGAAGGTCTATGAGCCTCGCGTAGTTGGCCCGCGCCTCCTCGTACCCGATCAGCCGGGCGACCTTGCCGTCGAGCCATTTGACGAAGCCGCCCGCGCGGTAAGCGGTCGTCCCGAAGCCGCGGTTCCACAGGTACATGAACAGGGGGTCGGCCCTGTACGCCTTGCCCTTGCTGCCCTGCTCCTGCTCGGAGGTCGTCGCTTTCTCGTCAGCGTGCACGGCGACGCGCTCGGCGGCTCGGGCGGCCCGCTGCCGCTCCACGTACGCGGGATCCTGAGCCAGCTCCCGCTGGGCCTCCAGCTCGGCGACGTCTATCGCGGTGCTGGCCGCTTCCAGCTGACCGTGCAGGTCCTCGCGCCGCTTCAAGAGGTCCGCTTGACGCGACTCGAGGTCGTCCAGGCGCGACTGAACCGCCTCTGTCGCCTCGTCGCGGGACTCCAGCAGGTCGAGCACCTGTTCGTCGGTGCGCTTGAGCTCGGCGGCGACCTCACTGGAGAGCAGGTACTTGACCCTCACCTCCGCGAGCTGGCCCAGCAGCTCCTTGCGCTCGACGTCCAGCTCGAGGAGCTGTGCGTTGGCGGCGGCAAGGTCTGCGTCGAGCTTGCGCGTGCGCTCCTGCTCCTGGCGTATCGCGTCCGTGATGGCGCGCAGTGCGTCGGATCCCGAGAGGCTCGCCATCGTCAGTCCCACTCCGTGATGGCCCCACCGGTGGTGGGGAACTCGTACTCGGGCTCCAGGAAACCGGCGCGCTTCACGCCGAAGGTGTCGTTCTGGATGATGCCGTCGTCCGACTTGTCCTCACGCACCTGCTCGAACGTCTCCTCGTCGACGCGCAGCCCCCAGGTGTCGACGCTCTGGACCACGCCCGTCTCCTCGGACTCTATCGGCACCCTGACGCGCCGACCGTCCAGCCCGATGGCCTCGACGATCACGTAGTAGTTGCGCGCGCCGGTGTTCACGTCGGGCACCCTCCACACCCCTGTGTCAGGGTTCGTGACGATCCGCAGCGTGAAGGCACGCTCGAGGTCCTCCCTGAGCCGCTCCAGCTGGGTGAGCGATGTCCGGGCCTCGCCCGACGCACCGCGGTCGAGCGCCAACTGCGCCTGTCGGAAGAGATCGTTCGCGCGCGCTGTGGCCTCCGTCGACTCGGACAGCGCCAGCACTGCCGCCCTCGTCTCGCTCAGGTCTCCGACGAGCGCGCGCTGAGGGGCACGCACCGCGGCGTCGTACCCGTACAGCCCCACCGCCACGATCAGCACGATGCCGAGCAGCAGCGCCGCGTAGCGACCGCGCCTGACCCACAGCATGGCCCAACGCCTGGCGCCGGGCGATCCCTTCTGGGTGTAGACGAAGCGGTTCTCCTTGAGGGCCTCCACGCCTTCGCTGAGGATGCGGTCGGGCACCTCGATGCCCTGCGCGGCGTAGATCTCCCGCAGCTTCGCGACCATGTCCTCGTCGCGCGCCCCTGCCGCCAACTCCTTGGCTATCAGGTGCTCGCGATGGCGCAGCGTGTCGACGACGTCCATCGCCAACATCACGTCGTCGAGCTGGACTGGCTCGGATGGCGCCTGGTCCGGCGTGTCTCCCATCTACCCCAGCTACGCCGTCTGCTCGGCGAGCTGCGCGCCGTCGCGCGCGAGCTTGGCGAGGCGGCGTTTGCCGTCCTCGACCGCGTCACGGATCTCGGCCGCGTTCTCCGTCGCCTGCTGGCGCATCTCCGTGATGATCTCCCGGCTGCGCTCCTGGTACGCCACTACCGAGTCGACGAGTCTCTTCACGGCGTCGGCGCGGACCGTCGGCCCGTAGCCGGCCTTGAGGGCCTCCTCCTGGATCTTGCCTCCGATCTCGGAGAGCGTCTCCAGCGACTGGCTCACGCCTTCCTTCATCGCCTCGACCGTGCGGGTGGCCTCGTGAAGGCCGAACATGCCGGTGAACGAGGCGGAGAGAGCCGTCAGCACGGTCTCGTTGGTGCTGAAGAAGCTGACCGCCTGCGCGCGCACGCGCTCCTTCGCCGTCGTCGTCTGCAAGAGGCGCGCCATGACGACCTCGGACGTGTTGTAGGAGATCGTCAGGTTGTCGGACAGGTCCTTGGCGATCTGGTAGCGGGCGTCGGAGTCCTGCAGCGCCCTCACCGCCTCGTCACGGGCGAGCTCTAGCCGGGCGCGCTCGGCGGGCTCCTCACCCGTGAACGCCTCCACGGAGGCAGTGCGCTCGGCGACGACATCCTGGGCCGCAGCGACCTCCGCCTCGGCCTTCTTCAGCACCTCGAACGCCAGGACCTCCGACTGCTTGAGGGCACCCCGGAAGTCCTGGTAGGAGTCGAGGATCATGCGCTCGCGCCGGATCTGGTCCTGCGCGTCGGCCGTTACGTCGAGGTAGGTCTTCTTGATCTTGTCGAAGCGGTCGGCGATGTCTCCACGCGTGAACTTCATCCACATGTTGGACAGACGCTCGAACGTCGTGATCTTCCCGTCCTCGATCTGGTCGACGAGGCCCTTGGCATCATCGCGGATCGAGTTGAACGCCTGCGCGACCTGCTCGTAACGGGTGCCTATCTGCATGGCCTCGACCTGCTCACGCACCACGTCGTTGAACAGCGATGCCTGCGCGAGCGTGCGGGTTATGGCGACGATGCGTTCCTCGTCGAGGTCGCTTATCTGTTGCAGCAGCGCGACGATGGGCGCCTCCTGGGTCGAAGCGTCCGCGGGCACCAGCCCGAGGTCGCGCAGCGCGTTCATCGCCTTGTCCAGGTAGCGCATGGGCGTGAGACTGCCCGTGGGCGAGGCCGCCCGTGTCACCTCGGGTGCGGAAGTCGTGCTGTCGGGTTCCGTCATCGTCAGTCATCCTCCCTGAAGTGGGGCCCTTGCCGGTCGGGCGTGAGAATCAATCATATGGCCGCAGGGTGAGCTGTCAGCCTGCCGCGGTGTGGTCGTCGAGCACCTGGTAGATGCCCCGCACTGCCCCCGGCCAGCGGTTCTCGGCCTGCGGCAGCGAAGCGAAGCGCTCCGGGGGAGCCTCCTGGCTCGCGTCGTCCACGGGAACGCCGGCAGAGTAGCGGTTCTTCACGGACTCGAACACGTCTTCGATCATGCGCCTCTGCCATGTGATCGTCCTAGCGTCGCCTACCGGTCCATGACCGGGAACCACGAAGCGCGGCTCGAGCTGCTCGAGCATGTCGAGCGCGAGGAGCCACCGCTGGATGTCCTCCCTGATGAGCGGGAACAGCCCGTTGAAGACGACGTCACCGGTCACCGCGACAGCCTCCGAAGGGAGCCAGACGAAGCTGTCCCCCTTGGAGTGAGCCGGGCCGACGTACGTGACGCGGGCCTCCACTCCGCCCAGGTCAAGCGAGTGCGTGTCCTCGAACGCCACGTCCGGGACAAGCAGCTCGTCGTCAGCGAGGCTCTTGTGCGTGACGACCTTCGCCTGGCCGAACGCTCCGTTGCCACCTATATGGTCGCGGTCACCGTGGGTATTGATGACGTACGTGACCGGCCGGCCGCCGATCTCCTCGGCCCTGAGCCGGACCGGCTCGACCAGCTCGGTCGAGACCATAGTGTCGATGATCAAGGTCGCGTCCTTGCCGACCACGATGGTGCTGTTGGACAGCGCGCGGTCGCCTTGGACGGGTCCCAGGGCCACGATGACGCGGTCGGTCACTCCTTCCAACAGGACCGGCCTGTCGCCTCCCAGCGGTGGGGTTGCCATGCCGGTCAGGTTAGCGCCCGATCATGACGGCCGATGTGTGGCGGCGGGATACCATCGCGCGATGCCACGACCGGCGGTCCCTGCCAGCCCGTTCGTGGGACGGGACGCGGAGCTCGCGGCCCTGCTCGCGTGCTGGGAGGCGGTCAAGGGCGGTGAGGGACCTCGAGCCGTCGCGCTCCTCGCCGAGTCCGGCCTGGGTAAGACGCGCCTCGTCCAGGAGCTTTACGCGGCCCTGGTTCAGCGTGAGCAGGGAGGGGTCGGCTACTGGCCCTCCGGGCTCCGGCGCGAGCGCGACGACCTCAAGGTGAACCCGGGCCTCGACGAGTGTGACCTGAACGCTCAGCTCCCGTTCCTGTGGTGGGCCTTACGGCTCACCAACCCGGGTGAGCGCAACCGCGCGACGGCCGGCGTGTTGATGAGTCATGTCACCGACCACCTCGTGCCGCATCTGGAGCCGTTCCAGAGGGAGCAGCGGCGCCGTCAACGCCTGGTCAAGCTGGCGAAGCTGGGCGCCGGCACCGCGGCCGACGCGGCGCTCGACCTGGTGCCCGTCCTGGGCATCGTCAAGAAGGTCGCCGAGGTGGGCGCCGAGCTCAAGGGCATACACGACGAGTGGCGTCGCGACGCCACGGCGGGAGACGCCCTGGCGGGTGCGGCCGCGCGGCGCAGTTCGCTGGCGAGCGACGTCGTGACCGACCTGTCGCGCCTCTTCGGCGCCCCGGGCGGGCGGGCCGTTCCGGCGGTGATCGTCGTCGACGACGGTCAGTTCTCGGCCGCGGACCCGGGCGCCTGCGCCCTCGTCGAGGCGCTGCTGAAGGCGGCAGCGGACGAAGGCTGGCCGCTGCTCTTCGTTCTCACCCACTGGGAGCGCGAGTGGGCGGATGGATCGTCCCCACTGGCGCGGGTGTTCGAAGCATCCGCGGACGAAGGCGTGGAGACGGTCGCGCTACGCATCGAGCCGATCGAGGACCTATCGGAGCAACTGAGAGCCGCCCTGCCGGGGCTACTGCCCCATCAGGAGCGTGCGCTACTCGACCGCGCCGGCGGCAACCCACTGCTGCTGGACGAGATGCTGCGGGCCGCGCTGTCACCAAGGGCCAGGGGATGGTTCGCTGGACGTGACCTCGCGGGCCCGCTGACCGACGGCGGGCTGCGCGAGCTCGTGACGCGCAGCGGACGTCTGGTCGACCTCGTCTTCGACCGCTTCGCGGAGACGGCTGCCGACGTGCAGGTGGCTCTCGGCCTTGCCGCGCTGCAGGGGGACGAGTTCGAGGACTGGCTGGTAGAGGAGGCGCTTCACGCGCTGGGCCGGGAGCAGGAGAGGCGCACCGCGGACGCCGTCGCCGAGGCCGCCAACCCTCATGCGCTGGTCGCACGCCTGAGCTACACGAGGGCGGCTTTCTCCCAGCGCGTGTACCGGGAGGTCGCCCGCGACTCCCTCGTCGCGTTCGTGGACGAGGCGGAGGCGCTCACCGCCTACCTGAGCGGACTGAAGGCCATCGCGCTTGGCGAGCGACCGTTGCCGGACGCTGGTCAGCTGCCCACGTTTCACGCGGCCCTGGCGCACGCGTTCGAGTTCGACCTGGACGACCCGGACTCTCCGCGCTTGGCCGCGACGGGTCTCAGCGGCATGATCGGACGGGCGAGGGACGTCGGTGACCTGGAGACTGCGGCCGCCTTGGCAGCTCGCATGGTACGGGTGCTCGACCGCCTCGATGACGGCGAGCTCGACGGCGACCTCTGGTGGCTGCGGGCACCGGTGTCCGCGCTGTTCGGGATGGGTATGGACGAAGAGGCGAGGCCGTTGCTCGTCCGGCTGGTGCGCCTAGCCGGCGAGGCGTACGAGGATGACGCCAACGACTGGTCGGGACCGTTGTACGCGCAGGCGCTCCTCGACGTCGCCGACTTCTACTCGCGCGGAGGGGAGGACCGCAAGTCGGTCGAGTCGTTGGCGATGGCCCTCGACGTGATCGCCGACCCGGCGCTCAGTCCCGACGACCCCGAGGTGCTGGAAGCTGCCATCCGGGCGGTGCTCGCATACGAGGCCAACGCTTCACGCCGGGGAGACCTCGCGAAGGCTGAAGAGGCGCTGAGCAGGGCCCACGCCCTCATGGAGACGTTGGCCGAGGTCGACCCTGGACCCTGGCGTTCGGCGCAGTCGGCGGCCGTTGGCGTCAGGCTTGGCAGGATCGCGCTCGTGAACGGTCGGGTTCACGAGGCCGTGAAGCGACTGGTCGCGGACACCGGGGTCCTGGAAGAGCTCCTGGCTCACGGGCCGGACGCCGACATCGAGGTCTCGCTCCTCCAGGGCTACCACCTCCTCGGGCAAGCGCTTGGGCTGGCTGGAGACTCACGGGGCGCCGGATCCGCCCTCAGGTCCGCGCTACGTATCGCGAGGCAGCGGCAGGCCGCGGCCCCCGGCGCGACCGAGCCGACGAGCGAGGTGGCGGACGCCCTCGAAGGGCTGTCCAAGCACCTGCGAGATGCGGGTGACGCGCAGTCCGCCTGGCCTCACGCCACCGAGGCGATGGAGCTGCGCCGACGCGTACACGCCGCTGGAGCGACAGACGCGACCCTGAGGTTGGGAGCGAACCTGACGCTGCTTTCCGAGCTCGCCTGGTCCCGCGAGGAGCCGAACCTGGCGCAGGCGCTCGCGAGCGAGGCCATCGCGCTACTGCGCTCCTGCGAGCGCCACGAGGAGGAAGAGCCCGACCTGAGGGTGCACTGGTTCCTACTGCTGGCCCTCCTCGCTGCCGTTCCCGCGACAGCAGCAGTGAACGGTACGGACGCCGCGCGTGCGCTACTGGCTGAGGCAAGTGACGAGTACGAACGCGTCAGCGACAGGGTGGAGGTTCCGGACGTCGCAGATCAGATCCGTGCGCTCGAGGAGTTCCTGGCGGGTCGTTGACGGGCGCCCCGCATCGCCTGTGCGGCCAGCGACGCTGGCGCCCGCCACGTTGCGCCCAAGCGGCCTGCGGCACGCCTACCGCCTGCCGCGCGACCAACCCAAGATGACGACGCCGGTGCCGATGAGCACGAGAGGCAGCAGCCAGCGGGCGAGCCCACCCCACGGGTCGTTCGCGAGCACGGTTATGAAGGCCCACGCCAAGGCGGGCCACAATGCCCAGCTCGCTCCCCCGCGGCTCCGCGGCAGCAAGTAGGTAGCCGTGAACGTGGCCGTCATGCCGAGGAGGAACACGATCCCCTCGTCCCAGCGGGGGAACAGGGCGTCGGCGGTCGCGGTGGCCGCCACGCTGGCCATCACGCCGAACGCGATGAGCGACCAGGTGCTGGCCTTGCGCCCGCGGAAGAGCCACATGCCGAACGCGACCGCCCACAGGAGCACCGGCCCCGTGAGGCGCCCGTCGGGCACGAGAGCCACGGCCCCGACGACGAGGAGCGCCAGCCCGATGAGGCGACGGTGCTTCACCGCTACTCGCCGCCTTCCAACGGGATCCTGACGATGACCGTCGTGCCCTCACCGATACTGCTGCGGACCTGAAGGCGGCCGCCCACCGCTGCCACCCGCTCGTGCATCGAGGTCAGTCCCAGATGTCCCGGGTGGGCGATCTCCGGGTCGAAGCCGATGCCGTCGTCCTCGACGGTCACGACCACGCAGTCGCCTTCGACCTCGAGGCCGGCCGTCACCCTGGTCGGCCTGGCGTGCTTCGCGACGTTGTGAAGCGCTTCCTGCACCACGCGCAGAACCTCGCGCTTGGTCGCGAACGGGAGGTCCGGCTCCTCGGCGAAGGTCGCGGCGGTAGCGATGCCGTGACGCAGCTCGAGCCCGTCCAGCTGCCGACGCATGGCGCCGACGAGCCCCACCTCCGCCAGCTCCTCGGGCCTGAGCTCGAATATCAGCGCGCGCATCTCGGCCAGGGCACCCTCCGCGAGCTCGATCACGGAGTCGAGCGCCTCGGCGGCACCCCGGGCGTCGTCCGTTAGCCTCCGCCTGGCGGCGTGCCCGGAGAGCACGACCGCGTATATCGCTTGGCTCACGGAGTCGTGCAGCTCACGCGCCAGGTTGCGCCGCTCCTCGTCCGCCGCCTGACCGCGGGCTCGCTCGTAGAGGCGCGCGTTCTCGATGGCTACGGCCGCCTGCGCCGCTAGGCCAGCGGCCAGTTCGAGCTGCTCCTCGTCCCAGCCGCGTCCGGGCGGCGCGTACGCGTGCAGCACGCCGACCACCTGGTCTCGCGCCCTGAGAGGCAGCGCGGCTTCGTCCCTATCGACCACAGCTGCCCTCGCGATTCCCTTGCCCGCCGGACGTTCCGGGTCCTCGCCGACCGGGGCGACGCCGCTGGGTGGCACGTTGCCGGACGACGCGACGGTCTTGAGGCGCCCGTCCGGCTCGATGACGAGCACCTCGGCGGCTGTGGCCGTGCCGGTCTCCAGCAGCCGGGCGAGCACGGCCTCCAGCTGTGGCTCCAGGTCAACGGTGATAGCGATCGTGTTGGACAGCTCGAGCAGCGCCCTCAGCTCCGCCGTGCGGGCGGTCACCCTCGCCTCGAGCCTGTCCTGCGCCGATGACAGCGCCTCGGCCATCGTGTCGAAGGAGCGCGCCAGCTCACCGATCTCGGAGGAGTCCTGAACGTCGGTGCGGGCCTGCAGGTCGCCCGCGGCCAGGGCTCTGGTCGTCTCCGTCAGACGAGAGATCGGGTCGGCCAGCAGCGAGCGCGAGAACGCCGTCGCGGCCAGGAGCGTCACGGCCACGACGACGATGAGGTTGACGAGCGTGCTGCGGAGCACAGCCGCTGCCGCCTGGGCGTCTATGGCGTCCTGGCCGGCGAGCGCCTCGAGGCCCCCCAGCCCCGGCTCCATGTCTACGCCGGTGCGGAGCCGAACGACCTCGGCGAGCGCGCGCCACAGGAGCACGCCCATCGCCACCGTGAGCACGGCGACGACGGCGAGCAGGAGCAGGGTCAGCCGGGTGGAGAGGCGCTGGTGCCAGGGAACGGCGCGCTGCGTCTCGTTCGGATCAACCACTTCTCTCGACCAGTCCCTCGCGCAACGCGTGGAGGGCGGCCTGCGTGCGGCTCTTGACGCCAAGCTTGGCGAGGAGGCTGGACACGTGCGACTTCACGGTGGCCTCTGCCACGTCCAGGCGCTGTGCGATGGCCTTGTTCGTGTAGCCGCGGGCGACTAGCGTCAGCACCTCGGTCTCGCGCTCTGTGAGGGGCTCCTCCAGCTTCGGCGTGCGCATCTCGCGGACCAGCCTGGCCTGGGCTCTCGGGTCCAGCCTGACCTCGCCCCGCGCGGCCGCCCGCACGGCGTCGAAGAGGTCGTCGGGCCTCGACTCCTTGAGCATGTAGCCGGCGGCACCGGCCTCGACGACGTCGACGACCATGCGGTCCTCCAGGACGGAGGTGAGCGCGACCACCTCGACTTCCGGATGCGATGCGCGTAACGTGCGGGTGGCCTCCACCCCGTCCATCACGGGCATCAGCAGGTCCATGACGACGACGTCCGGCTCGAGGCTCTCCACGAGGTCCAGCGCCTCACGGCCGTTCGAGGCCTCGCCGACGACCTCCAGGTCGTCCTCCAGGCCGAACGCGAGCCTGAGGCCCTTCCTCACTACGGTGTGGTCGTCTACCAGCAGCACGCGGACCTTATGGCTCATAGAGATCTCCGGACTCAGGGTACCCCCGGTCACCGGACCCGCACGTCCGACTTTGGGATGAGACGTACGTAGTCCCTGGGGCGCACCGGCGCATGGACTTCTCTCTCTACTGCGGGACTGCCTGCTCGCCATAGGCTCGTTGTCGAAGAAGGAGGAGGGCATGAACCTCGTCAACAAGAACGACAACTCGACCGTCGCCATCGTGCTCATCGGCATAGGCGTCCTGGCGCTTCTGGGCACGCTCGGCATCTTCACGTTCATCGGCAGCCTTCTGGGGGCCCTGCTCTTCGGCGGCCTGGCGTACTTCGCGTACGTGGAGGGGCGACGCAGAGGGAGCACGACCTGGCGGCTCGCCGCCCTGCCCCTCGCCGGCCTCGCCATCGCGGCCATCGCGCCATGGCGCCTGGGCAGCGGCGCGTTCCTCGCCTCGCTCGGCCTGGCTTTCGCCGTCTACTGGCACGAGGACCGGACGCGCTGGTGGGCGCTGATCCCGGCGGGAACGCTGGCGTCGCTCGGCATCGTGAGCTTCTTCGAAGCCGTGTTCGGCCCTTCGGTCGGCTGGCTCTTCCTGGCCGGCATGGCGCTGACGTTCTACGCCCTCACGCGCCTGGACGTCGAGCCGCAATCCTGGGCCATCTGGCCGGCGGCAGGCCTGGCGCTGGTGGCGCTGCTCTCGATAGTGGACGGCGCGGGTTGGATCGTCCCTGTCGCGCTGCTGGCTGCCGGAGCCTTCATGCTCTTGAGGAGCGGGACGGGTCGCGACGCGCTGAGCGGGATGACGTCACGGCACGCCCCCCCGTCGCAGCCGGAGACGGCGTCCGCCACCGAGGCGTCCGCTACCCAGCAGCACCCCCCGGCCGCGCCTCCCGTCCAGCCGCAGGGAGCGCCTGACCCCACGCCCCAACCACCCGCTCCGCGGAACGACGACGCGGGTGATGACACGGCGACGCCGCCGACACAGCCGGGCAGTCACCCCGAGCAGAACTAGGCGGTCGGGTCCTTAGTCGAGCAGCGTACGCTCGTCCGCGTCAAGGACGTAGAACGGCTCCTCTTCGGTGAGGCGCCTGCGCCAGGCGAGCGTCTGCTCGTCCGGCTCTGGCGCCCCCGGCTTGTTCTGTAGGGTCTCGATGTCCCAGGTCTTGTCCCACTGCGAGAAGACGACGACGGTCTGGCTGTGGTGGGCCTTGAGCGCCGCGATCTTGCGACGGAACACCTGACGGATGTCGACCTTCACCTGGCGACCGTCGAGCGAGCCTGCCCCCTTCTGCCAGAGCGGGTTGTTCTCGCCACCAACCGCGACGCCCAACAACATGGGCCTCTCCGCCTTCGGCATGCCGCGGACGGCGAGCACCGTGGCCTGGCCCATCGCGTCGTGGTCGGGATGCACGCCCAAGCCCGGGACGAACGTGATGACCGAGTTCGGGCGCAGGCGCAAGATCACCTCGCGGATCCGGGCGCCCAACTCGTCTGGGTCTTCGAACTCGACGCACTTGTCGCGCAGTCCCATGAACTCGACCTCTATGCCGAGCACCTCGGCCGCCGCCGCCATCTCGGACGTGCGGATGTCCCTCAGCGACTCGCGGTTCGCCATGGGCGGGTTGCCCATACGCCTGCCCATGTCGCCGTACGTTCCGCAAAGGTAGGTGGCGGGCACCCCCGCCCCCGAAGCGATGGCCAGTGTCCCGCCTGCCGAGAACGACTCGTCGTCGGGATGCGGCAGCGAGACGAGTACACCGCGCTCTGCAGTGGGGTCGAACGCGTTCATCTCATGCCTCCCTGAACGGCGTGCGCGAGACTTGGAGGGCGACGGTGAGCTGGCCCTCGGCGTCGTAGCCGGCCATGAGCAGTTCGTCGCGCTCGTTCACCTCGTAATGCGTGAGACCGTCGGCGTAGACCCAGCCGTTCGCCAGCTTGAGACCGACCCGGTAGGGTCCAGCGCCCTTGATGGAACCACGCATGTAGTTCACCTGGGCGTTGCGGATGAACGCGATGACCGGGGGCCGCTTCTCGGGCCCCATGAGGGTGTACGAGCCGGTGGTCGTCTCGAGGTGCACGTACACGTCCGTATCGACGCGTCTGTCGAGCTCGGACTGCACTGCGCTGGTCTTGATGATCTGCAAACCTGCCTCCGGTTCACCGCCCCGTGGGTTGACGGCAGAGTCTAACGCTATACGCAGTGCAGGCGGCGCCCCGTGGGGACGTCTGCAGCGGCGTAACATCGCGCCATGGACGAACTCCGCGCCGTTACGGAGGAACTGGAAAGAGCCGGTATCGACGGCTGGCTGATCTACGACTTCAGGGGGTCCAACGGCCCGGCCAGACCGTTGTTGAGAGCGATGCTGGGCGAAGAGCTGGGTTCCCGGAGGGTGTTCCTTTACGTGCCGCGGCGCGGTCAACCGGTGCTGCTGGCCCATGCGATAGAGGCCGGCACGCTCAGCGGTGCGCGCGGCGTGCAGACGCGCATCTACTCCAGCACTCAGAGTCTCGACGAAGAGCTGCGACGCGCCCTGGACGGCGCGCGTACCGTGGCGATGGACTACTCGCCGGGCGGCGACAACCCGTACGTGGGCACCGTGGACGCCGGAACCGTGGAGCGCGTAAGAGGCCTGGGTGTCGAGGTCGTCAGCGCCGGGGACATAGCTCAGGTGATGCAGCTCTGGTCCGAGGAGCAGCTCGAGCAACACCTGCGCGCCGCCGACGTCGTACTACGGGCGAAGGACGCCGCCTTCGGCTTCCTGGGCGAGGCGCTGGCCCTGGGGCGCAAGGTCACGGAGGCCGAGGTCCAGAAGCTGATAACCGACATGTTCGCCGAGGCGAGCTGCGTCTACGACCACGCGCCCAACGTGAGCTTCGGCGCCCACGCGGGCGACCCGCATCACGTAGCTAGTCCGGACAAGACCCTGCAGGCCGGCGAGGTCGTCCTCATCGACCTGTGGTGCAAGGTCGATGACGAGTCGGCCCCGTACGCTGACGTCACCTGGATGGGACACGCCGGTCCGCCGACGCCCGAGGTAGAGAAGGCGTTCGCCGCGGTGCGCGACGCCCGGGATGCCGCGTTCCGCGCGGTCGTCGAAGCTTACGGGGAGGGTCGATGGCCGACTGGCGCCGAGGTGGACAGGGCCGCGAGGCGGGTCCTTACCGAGGCCGGTTACGCTGACGCCTTCACCCATAGGACCGGCCACAGCATCGGCACGGCTTCCCCGCACGGACTGGCGGCGCATCTCGACGACTACGAGACACGGGACGAACGCCTGCTGCGGCCGGGCCTCGGCTTCACCATCGAGCCGGGCGTGTACTTGGAGGGCTTCGGGGTACGTAGCGAGATCAACGTCTACATCGACGCGGACGGCCCGCACGCGACGACCGACCTGCAGGCCGAGCTGGAGGTCCTACCGTAGACGCGAGGCCACGCGTCGAGCCCCTCGTCGTCGTGGGCGACTACGCCTGGGACGTCCTCATCCGGGGTAACACCGAGCTGCTCGCCGGCGGCGACATCTACGGCGAGGTGCAGCTTGCCCCCGGTGGCAGCGCGGCGAACACGGCCGTGTGGGCACGGCGCTGCGGTCTGCCGACGAGGTTCGTAGGCAAGATCGGCAACGACCGTTTCGGCCGGCTGGCGCAGGACGAGCTTAGGGATGAGGACGTCAGGGCCGTCTGGCTTCACACCGACACCCAGAACACCGGCTCCGTGGCGGTCTGGATCGACCACACAGGACAGCGCTCGATGGTCTCTGGCAAAGGGGCTGATCACTACCTGTTGCCGTCGGAGTTGCCCGGCCAACTGCTGCGTCGGGCCGGCCACCTGCACCTCTCGGCGTGGTCGTTCTTCGGGGATCCACCGCGCTCGGCCGCCAGGCGTGCGGCACAGATCGCCAAGCAGGCGGGCGCCACCCTGTCCTTCGACCCTGGGTCGTTCCAGCTCATCGGTGAGACTGGCCTGGAGACGTTCGTGTCCTTCACCGCCGACCTGGGTCTCGACCTCGTCTTCCCGAACGCCGAGGAGGGCGAGGCGCTCACCGGCGAGACCGAACCGGAACTCGTATGCCGGCGCCTGTGCGAGCTCTACCCGGGCGCTGCTATCGCCCTGAAGCTCGACTCCGAGGGCGCCTACTACTTCGAGGACGGCGTGGGCACCCACCTGGGGCCCGCGGCGGGGCGTCTGGTGGACGCGACGGGAGCCGGGGACGCCTTCGCCGGCGCCTTCCTGGCGGCACGCCTCCGCGGTGTGGGCGCCGTCAAGGCGGCCGCCCTCGCCAACATGGTCTCGGCGTGGGTCATCGAGCGGGTGGGCGCCCGGCCGGTGCTGGACAAGGGCATCGAGCCGGTGCTCCAGGCGTTCGACTCCGCGGTGCGCGAGGCCGGCTGGGGAGAGGCGGGCGACTAAGCTCTTGGAGCCTCCGGTCGACCTGCTCGTCGTCCTCGCGCACCCGCGTTCGGACTCTCTGGTTTCGGCGCTGGCCAGCGCCGTC
>DASRWD010000194.1:0-5709 GCA_035654755.1 Trueperaceae bacterium | reverse complement strand
TCACCTGGCGTGCCGCGGCAGGCAGTTCACGAAGGACCGCCATCACCCTCCCCGGGGCGGCCGCGGCGGCCGCCGAGAACTGTGCAAGCCCGCGATGGCCGCGCTCCGAAACCAGCAGCGCGTCGTACCAGAACGCTCGGGCAGGCGACGGCTCGCGCAGCTCGACCCTGCCGAACCCGCCGCGGCGCATGAGCATGTCCAGATCGAGAGGGTCGTGCGGCCGCAACGCGTGTCGGTCACCGGACCAGCTACGGGCCGCGATCAACCCTACGAGGGCCGAGTCGATGTGTGCGGGTAGGTACACCGTGGCGCCTTCGAACTCGCTGGCAGTCGCGCGCTCCCACACGCTCCTCGTCAGCCTCTCGCCCTTGTCCGACTGCCGCCGAACACTGACGTTGCTGTGAACGAGGCGCCTGTGTGCGTCGACGCTCGTTCCCGTCGGGATGTGCGCCAGCTGCAGCAGTTCGTGGCCGTTGTACGCCCGGTCGTGATGGGAGTCCAACCTCTCTTCTTCTCCGTGCCACCAGACGACCTCGAACTCATGGCGTGCGGCGACCTCGGCAGCCAACCGGGCTACTTCGCTGAGACTCAGGTCGGCCCTGCTTCGCACCGCCAAGTCGACGTCGCTGTACGCCCTCCAACTCGGATCTGGGTACACGAACTCGGCGAGGTAGAAGCCCTTGAACAGCAACGTGTCGATCCCGGCCTCGTCCCAGGCGCGGACGAGGCTCGCTGTCGCCCGTCGGATGGCCGCGTGCCTGGCGGCCGCCACCAGGCGCGACCTGTGCAGCCGCGGATCGAGGCTCTGCTGCTGGTCCCCGATCCGGTCCATCGCGTAGGCGGCCAGACCAGCAGCGACGACGGCATCGATCGCGTCGGGCGCCATCTCGCCTGCCACGATCAGGTCGGTCACCTGACGTTGCCGATCCTCGGTGTGTGTCGTGCGCACCGTCATCGCTCTACTCTTGGCTACCGGCCGAGGTAGTGACGCGATGAGCATCACACTCGCGCACGTCGAACCGTCTTCTCCCCGCGTGGCCGTCCCGGGCGCACGCCTTCATGCGGGTGTGTGAGATCGTCGTCCGTGGCGGCCAGAACCGTACTTATACTGCCCCCATGAGCGATCTGGCCCTACTCAGGCGCTTCATCGGCCTGATGATCTCGACACTACGGTGGCGGTTGGCCCTGCTCTTCGTCCTGGGTCTCGTGTCGACCGTGACGGCAGGCGTGGGCCTGGTGCTGATGGTGCCGCTGCTGTCACTCGTCGGAGTCGATGCCGGCGGCGGCACGACCGAACCGTTCGTCGCGTACGTCGATCAAGCGCTCGACACGCTGGGGCTCGCACCGTCCGCCTGGGTACTGCTGGCACTCAACGCGCTGGTCCTCATCTCTACCGCGGCGCTGCACCGTGTCCAGGACGTGGTGCAACCGCGCATCTACGAGAACTTCGTTCACGGAGAGCGCCGCCGGCTGTTCGAGGCGCTGACGTTCGCTCGCTGGAGGTTGCTCGTAGCCGAGAGGTCGGCGAGCAACCTTCACCTGCTGACCAAGGAGGTCGATCGCCTCGGGGGGATGGCGCAGCGCATCGTTGGTCTCGTGACGAAGGTGTTCATCGTCATCGTCCACCTCGTCGTCGCCATCGTGCTCTCTCCGACGCTGACCGCCCTCGTCCTGGGCACGGGCATCGTCTTGGCGGCCGCTTCGGCTCCGCTCGCCCAGCGCGCCAAGACCCGCGGCCGAGAGGTCTCGGCTGCGTTCAAGCAGCTCTACGGGGTGGTCAGCGACCACCTGGCCGGCCTCAAGACCGTCAAGGCGCACGCCGCCGAGGAGCCGAGCGTCCGCGTCTTCGACGCCAGGAGCCGTGGCGCCGCGGACGCCGTAGTAGACGTCGCCGCCAACCAGGCCAACGTCGGCTTCCTGCTGCAGGTCGGGTCCGTCGCTCTGCTATCCGGGATCGTCTGGACCGCCCTCAACCTCCAGAGCGTGACGCCCGCAGGCCTGCTAGTACTCATCTATCTGTTCGCGCGCCTGGTGCCGCTGCTCACAGGGTTGCAGCGCTCTTACCAGTCGCTTCTGTCTCGCCTGCCGGCTCTCGAGCTCGTCGAGGAGGCTTTGAATCGCTTCGACGGCGCCAGGGAGCAGCCAGCAGGTGCGGACATAGCGCCTCTCCACGACGCGATCGAGCTGAGGGAAGTGGGGTTCGCGTACGAGACGGGACACGAGGTCCTGCGCGGCGTGGATCTAGCGGTACCCATAGGCAAGACCACAGCGATCGTCGGAGCGTCCGGCGGCGGCAAGAGCACTGTCGCAGACGTTCTGATCGGCCTGTTGGAGCCCAGCCGGGGCGAGATGCTACTCGACGGCCGCCCGCTCGTGCCCAGCCAGAGGACCGCCTGGCGTCGGCGCGTCGCCTACGTGGCGCAGGACGTCTTCCTGTTCCACGACACGATCAGGGCCAACCTACTGATAGCCAAGGAAGACGCCGATGACGAGCGACTCTGGGAGGCCCTTGAGTCAGCATCGGCCTCGTTCGTCCGAGAGTTGCCCGAGGGCCTCGGAACCGTCGTCGGCGACCGGGGTACCAGGCTTTCGGGCGGTGAGCGTCAACGACTGGCCCTGGCGCGTGCGCT
The DNA here is from genome assembly GCA_035654755.1 of Trueperaceae bacterium. Classification (GTDB taxonomy): domain Bacteria; phylum Deinococcota; class Deinococci; order Deinococcales; family Trueperaceae; genus DASRWD01. Next base: position 3,079 of record DASRWD010000194.1, on the reverse strand, counting down.
GCTCCGCGACCCCGAGCTCCTGGTCCTCGACGAGGCGACCAGCAGCCTGGACGCGGTGAACGAGGCACGAGTGCAGGAGGCCATAAGGCGACTCCACGGCAGCGTGACGCTGGTCGTCATAGCTCACCGCCTAGCCACCGTCAGAGACGCAGACATGATTCACGTGATGTCGGACGGGCGACTTATCGAGTCCGGCACCTGGTTGGAACTCTACGGTTCGGAACGTGGGATGCTGCGTGAGCTGGCCGCGGCGCAGGGCCTAACTGCCTAGGCCGCCGTTGCCACGTCGGCTTCCCCGAGACATAGCCCCTGTATGAGGTCGGTGGCCGCCCCCAGCCGTTCGTACCCGTCGGCGTAGGACAACCTGTAGACCGGCGTCGCACGTGCAGCGTTGAGGTAGGCCGCGACCATCTCGCGCTGCCTCTCGCTGTCGTCAGTGTGGTGGAAGTAGCAGCGCGAGAGGAGGGCCTTCAGCGCCTCGCTGGGCCCGAGACGACGCAGGCTCGCCGTATCGTTGTGAGGGCCGCGGTCGAGCATCACGAAGGCGGCCACAGGAACCGGGGCGCCGATGCTGATGGTGCCAGAGACGACCGTCTTGTCTCTCACTGGCACGCCGTAGCGGGCCGCGGAGTCTCCACGCAGCCGCGGCACGAACGGTAGGGGCCGCAGAGCCACGCTGCCTGTGCCGGATCCTCTCGATACGTCGATCACGACGGCGTCGTCGGCCGCGAGCTCGTAGCCCCTGGCGACCACCTCACAGGCCAGGGTCGTCTTGCCCGTCTTGGACGGCGCCAGCAGCACGACGGCACCGGCACGACCCCGTACGGCGGTGCCGTGCAACGCCTCGAAGCCGTAGACCTGGAGTGCGAGCGGGACGACGGAACGGTAGTACTCGTCGACGGCCTTCGCCCGGCAGGCACCCTCTTCCAGCACGACTTCGCATTCCAGACGGCCCTCTGTTGGGTCGCGTGGGAAGCGGAACGAGCCGATGTTCTCGAGCCACAACCAGCACCAGGCGCCGTCGCGGCAAGCCCGGGCGACGATCCGCTTGCGCTCGACGTCCTCGAAGTTCAGAGAGTCCTCCTCGGAGCCAAGCGCCGCGGGGAGGCGTACGTCAGATATGAACTGCAGCGGTTCTATGATCATGTGCTTCGTCATGCTGTGAACCCGGCGGATGTGGGTGAGGCGTGTGGCCGCCGGCTGCGCCGAGGGCCACACGCGGGTCGATGTCTCAGAACTTGAACGGACCCCGACCCCTACCGGAGTCAGAACCGTTGCTGTGGCTGCCGTAGCTGCCGTACGAGCCCCGGCCGCTGTGCTTGCGACCGCCCATGACCACTTCGGTCACCTGGCCGACCGCCGTTACCTTCATCGGCTTCCAAGTCTTCATGTTCACCTCCTTTCACGCCTAGGCACGCGTCGCTCTACGCGAGCTCGCGATGGCTAGCAAATCGTGTGATGCGCTCGCATACGGCAGGCAGGTGCCCCAGGCCGTCGGGGTACGACAACCGGAAGACGGGCACCCTGGCTTTCAGCCGGAAGTACGCCTCTACGAGGGACCTCTTGCGAGCGGGCTGCGTTATGTCGTCTACGAAGGCTTCCGATAGGAGACGCCCCAGAACGTTCGCGCCACGTGTTGGTTCCAGCGTCGTGTCATCGGAGCCACGTTCAAGCAGGCATACGGCTGCGATAGGCAGGCGCTCGGACAGGCGACGGTCCCAGCCGACGCTGCTCGCCAGCACCTTGCTACGTCTAGGGGCGTCGAACCTCAGCGCGCTCTCCTTGCGCAGGCGGGCGGCGAACGGAACGGGCAGCGCCTCCAACGTCTGTGGGTCGAACACCACGAAGTCGTCGGCTATGTGCCTGGCGCCGTGCCTGCCAAGGGCGTACGCGAGAGTCGACTTGCCCGTGAAGGCGTCAGCGCAGAACACGACGACACCGACACCGTCGATCGCGACGGCGCTCGCGTGCACCGCTTCGAGGCCGTGCGCTTGCACGGCAACAGGCAGCACGGTGCGAAGGAAGAAGTCTTCGAGGACATCGAGACCGACGCCTTGCTCTCCCACCACATCGACGCTCAGGCGCTTGGGATCCCGCGGCACGACGGCGGAGCGGTACGCACCGACGCCCTTCACGATCAACCACCGGTAGGAGCCCGCGACGAGCCCGAACGCTACGGCGTTGCCGTGCCTGTCCTTCCACACCGCGACATCCGGGTCCGACGAGGAGACGGCCGGCACCGCGACGTCGACAATCCGAAGGGGATCGACGCGCAGGGCCACGTCCCTGTCCGCCGTAAGAGGTGGCGAGTGAAGGGTGACGGCCATGGTCAGTTGGGACCCCGCTGGATGATGCCCTCAGCTAGGAGCGCCTCTACGGTGCCTTCGACGTTCCGGAGCACCTCGCCCGCCGGGGCCGAGTACTCGTCGGCGATCATCCCGGCCGCCGTGGCGGCGGTCGCTCCTCCCATGAGGAGCTCGAGAAGGCGTGAGGCGGTCTCGTTGAGCTCGACGATCCTGTCGGTGCCCAGGTGTACCGCGATCATCATGTCCTCGATGCTCTCGAGCACGACGTCGGAGTGAACTGCGAATGTCGAGTCTAGGTCGTGTTCCTGCTGCAAGACGATGGCCTCCTTGGCCTGGGGAAGACGTCGGGCGCGTCGGCGCCCTGAACTTGACCTGCCCGATGATAGGCAGGTGAGTACCGGGAGCCCGTGCGTGCGTCACAGCCCTAGGCGTGCGTGTCCTCGACCCAGCCCAGCGCTAGGACCACAAGAGTCGTCCCCCGGGGGCTTCCCCCGGGGGACGCGCTTGCCCAGCCGGTCTAGCTTCTAAGCAACAGTGATGCTCTCGTCCAGGTACACATTCTGGATCAGGTTGAGGAGCCTGACGCCCTCCGACATAGGCCGCTGGAACGCCTTGCGCCCCGAGATGAGCCCGGTGCCGCCGCCGCGCTTGTTCAACACCGCGGTGAGGACCGCTTCCTCGTAGTCGTTGGCGCCGCCCGAGGCCCCGCCCGAGTTGATGAGACCTGCGCGACCCATGTAGGCGTTCGCGACCTGCCAGCGGACCAGCTCGAT
>DASRWD010000193.1:0-9475 GCA_035654755.1 Trueperaceae bacterium | reverse complement strand
AGGCGCACGAGCAGCACGCCGCCGACGCCGACGAAGAAGCCGATGAGCTTTCGCTGTGCTCCGGCGGCGACGAAGGTCGCGAAGACTACTACCAGCAGGACGTCGACCCAGGTGATCACGCCCGGATATCGTATCCAGCGTCCCTAACGGCACTGATGACATTCACCATAGCGGCGTCCACCTCGGTGTCGGTTAGCGCTCTGTCCGTGTGCCTGAACCGGAAACGGAGCGCCACGCTGCGCATCCCGGCGGGAAGCTGGGCGCCCGCATATACGTCGAACGGCTCCAGGGAGACGAGCAGCGGGCCGGCAGCGGACGCGCACAGGTCGCGCAGACTCGCGTAGGTGGCACCGTGCGGGGCGATGACGGCGAGGTCGCGCTCCGCGTGGGGTTGGCGGCTGAAATCCTCGAACCGGACGCTCCGTTCGCCGAGCGGCAGGGCGATCTCCGCGAAGTAGGTGGGCGGCAGCTCGTAGGCAGCCTCGATCTCCGGGTGCAGGCGGCCGGCCTGGCCGATGACCTCGCCGGCCCAGAGAACCTGGGCGCTGACGCCCGGGTGGAGCTGGGGATGCTCGTGAGGGGCTAGTTCCAGCGTGACGCCGGCCAGCCCCGCCAGCTCCTCGAGACGGCCCTTGAAGGCGTAGAAGTCACCGGGCACGTCGTCTCTCCATGTGCCAACAGCGGTGGGCCCGCGCATCAGCAGGGCAAGACGCTCTTCCTCGCGCTCCACGAACACACGCCCCACCTCGAACAGGGCGAGGGCCCCCTCGCCTCTGTTGGTCACCGCCGCACCGAGCAGGCCCGCCAGCAGCGACGTGCGTAGGACCGCGCGGTCCGCACCCTGGGGGTTCTCGATGTGAGACACGGCACGCGGCGCCCTGGACCGCTCCAGCTCCTGCTCGCCGGTGAACACGTACGTGATCGTCTCCTGGAACCCGAGAGCGGCGATGCGCTGCTTGAGCACACGGTGTGTCGGGTCCGTGGTGGGAGGCACGAAGCGCATGGCCGGCACCGACGATCCGATGTGCTCGTAGCCGTGCAGCCGCGCGACCTCCTCGACCAGGTCCTCCTCGATGCTCAGGTCGTAGCGCCAGCTTGGCGGCGTCACGCGCCAGGCGCCATCCGTCACGGCATCAACGACGCAGCCGAGTCGCTGGAAGTACGTCTCCTGAAGCCTGCGCTCGACGTCGAACCCCATCAGGAACGGGACGCGGTCCGGCCGGAAGTCGACGCTCGGGCGTGATACGTCCCGCCCGGTGGCAGTGATCCCAGGATGAACCGTCCCGCCCGAGACCTCGGCGATCAGGTAGGCGGCCCTGGCGGAAGCCAGCGGTTGGAGGTTGGGGTCGACGCCGCGCTCGAAGCGCGTGCGGGCGTCGGTCACGAGCTTGTGCCTCTTCGCCGACTTTCGAACCGTGACTGGGTCGAAGAGGGCGACCTCCAGGGCGACCGACGTCGTGTCCCCCCGGACGCTGTCGTGCAGGCCGCCCATCACGCCCGCCAGACCTATCGCCTCGCTGCTGGAGTCCCCTTCGCCCGGTGTGGCGATGACGAGGTCCTCGGTCGACAGCTCGATGCTCTGCTCGTTGAGGAGATCGAGGACCTCGCCTTGGCGAGCGCGTCTCACCTGGACAGTGCCCCGCGTAAGGGCGCGTAGGTCGTAGGCGTGCGAAGGCTGACCCAGCTCGAACGTCACGTAGTTGGTCACGTCGACGACGTTGTTCCTCGGCCTAAGCCCCAGCGCCGCCAGCCGGTGCTGCAGCCAGACGGGGCTGGGAGCTACCTCGACGCCCTCGATCAGCCGCAGCGTGAAGCGTGGTGACCCCTGCTCGTCCTGCACGTCGAGGCTCAGCCCGTCGTCGCGTGTGGGGTCGCCGAGCTCGAGGCCGGCTGCGGGGTGGCGGACCTTCCATCCGAGCTTCGCGCCCAGGTCGCGAGCGACGCCGAGCATCGAGAAGGCATCGGCGCGGTTGGGTGTCAGCTCGAGCTCTATCACGGTCTGGGTGGGCCACAGCTCGGCCAGCGGTGCTCCTGGTGTCACATCCGCTCCGAACGTGACGATGCCGGCGGCGGAGTCGAAGAGACCCAGCTCGCGTGGGCTGCCCAGCATGCCGTCGCTCTCGACTCCCTGGATGGACCGAACGCCGATCTCGCCGGGGACCCCTGGCAGGCTCGCTCCCGGCCGCGCCAGGGCGCTCAGCATCCCAGGCGCCACGTTCGGCGCCCCGCAGACCACCTGCACGGTGGCGCCCGGGTGTGAGACCATCACCCGCCTGAGGTTCGTGCCAGCGATGGGCTCGACCTCGTCCACGCGGGCGACGAGCACGCCCTCGGGGGCCGGCGGCATGTCATGGACCGCCTCGACAGAGAGGCCGAGGCCGGAGAGCAGGTCGGTCAGTTGCCCAAGCTCGGGCAGCTCCTCGTCGAACAGCGCCTGCAGCCAGTCGACCGGCACCCTCACGGCCGCACGTCCTCACCGCGCTCGCGTACCGTCCTGATCACAGCCGGCCCCTGAACTGCCTGAGCACGCGCATGTCGCCCTGGTAGAAGTACCTGATGTCGGGCACGCCGTAGGGCACCATCGCCAGTCTCTCGATCCCGAACCCGAACGCGAACCCCGTGACGCCCTCGTAGCCGACGGACTCGAAGACCTTCGGGTGCACCATGCCGCAACCGCCCAGCTCCAGCCACTCCTCCTGGCCGGTCTTCGGGTTGGTCCACCAGATAGCGAACTCGGCCCCGGGCTCCACGAACGGGAAGTAGGTCGGCAGAAGGCGGGTCCTCGTGCCCTCTCCCATCAGCGCCCGCGCCATCTCCTCGATGGCCCCCCTCAGGTCAGCCATCGTCACGCGCTCGCCGACGACGAGCGCTTCGAGCTGGTTGAACTGCGCCTCGTGCGTGGTGTCTACGGCCTCGTTGCGGAACACCTTGCCCGGCACGACGACCTTGAACGGCGGCTCGTGCGTCTCCATGTAGCGCACTTGCATAGGGCTCGTGTGCGTCCTGAGCAGACGACCGTCAGTGGTCCAGAAGGTGTCCTGCGTGTCGCGGGCAGGGTGCTCCGGCGGGAAGTTGAGGGCCCCGAAGTTGTAGTGATCGGTCTCCAGCTCTGGCCCGGTGACGACCTCGTAGCCGAGCGACGTGAACACGTCCAGCAGCCGGTTGGTGACGAGCGTGAGCAGGTGAAGGCCGCCCCCGGGTCGTCTGGTGCCGGGCAGCGTGACGTCGAGGGACTCCGCACGGAGCTGTGCCCGGACGGCCTCACGCTCCAGCTGCTCCAGTCTCTCGTCGATCGCGGCCTCTACCGCCTGTTTGAGCGAGTTGATCTCCTGCCCGCGCGCACGCCGCTCCTCGGGAGCCAGCGCCCCGAGCTCCTTGAGGCGGGTCGTGAGCAGGCCCTTCTTGCCGAGGAGCCTGACCCTCGACTCCTGCAGAGCGCTCATGTCGGACGCCGAGCGGATCTGCATCAGCTCGCGCTCCAGGTCTAGGCCGTGCTCCTGTCCACCGCCGGCGTCGTCCACGTGTCCCTCATCTCTCCAAAGAGAACACCACCGCCTTGGACGGCAGTGGTGTTCGAGCGCGGTACCCAACAGGCACGCGCTTAGCAGGTAAACGAAGCGGAAGCCATGGGGCTTCTCATGCGTCCGAGTCTATGCGCGGCCTTCCACGAGTGTCAACGCGGTTCGTCTGGCACGTGAGCCGCAGTGAGCACACCGGCGGATCAGGTTGGCGAGCGGAGGCCCTCAGGAGATCCCGTGCGGCTGCTGCGCCGGCAGGTCGAACAGGTCCACCAGCCAGACCTGACCCGTGTAGAAGGTGTCGAACGAGAGCGTGGAGACAGCGTTGTCTCCGCCCCACGACTCGGCCGCCTGCATGTCAGCGAACGGTCCGACGATGCGTGCTCCACCCTGGTACTCGCTCGGGGAGACGGGCGTCATGACCTCGAGACGTGTGCCGTGACGGTCGTTCACCTCGCGGGCCATGGCGTGCTTGCTGCGCCACTCCGGGCGGGCCACCAGCTCGAACAGCTTGTCCTTCAGACGTCTCAGGTCGTCCGCGCCGGGAGCCGGCTCGAGCATGAGGCTGACCGGGTCCTCCCCGCTGCGGTACATGACGGAGCCCGGAAACATGACGTGCAGAACGCCCTCGGCGATGCTCACCAGGTCCAGGGTCGCGCGCACGGCCTCGCGCGCGGTCTCGCCGGGCAAAGGCCGGTTGGTCGACTCGTCCACGCCGACAGGGTAGCCGCTCCCGGCACTCATGTCTCTTCAGGCGGGTTCACAGACCCAGGGACCTTCGGGGCGTTGCCAAATCTAGGTGGTTCCCCCGATTCGGCGGCCTGGTCTTCATGGGCATCCTCGATACGTGCGCCGATAGCTGGCGCCGGGAGGAGCAGAGATGATCGAGCGAACCGCTAGAACCGCTGCCTTGGTAGCACTGATGCTTGGACTCGTCGCCACGGTTGCGCTGGCTCAGGAGTCCGATCCCATGGCCGGGACGACCGTGGAAGCCCTTGGCAGCTTCATGCCCGGCGCAGCGTCCGACAAGGCGCTGGTTCTGCTGCGGATCACGATGGAGCCCGGGGCGGCGATCCCCTTCCATCAGCACCCGGGAGCCGTGGTCGTGACGGTGGCGTCGGGCACGTTCGGCACGGAGTTCGACCGGGGCCAGGGCACAGTGACGCGGGTGGACGGTACGGCCGAGACCGTCGCCGCCGGCGGCAGCGCCACCATGCAGGCCGGCGACAGCCTCGCCTACGAGGGCGCCGTGCACACGATGGTCAACGAAGGCAGCGACCAGGTGGTCCTGCTCGTCTCCGCGTTGCTCGACCCGAACCAGCCGGGCTTCATGTTCATGGACATGTAGGCCGGGAACGCGCAAGGCCATGACCAAACGTCTGATCGAGGTGGCCGCGGCTCTGGCTCTGCTGGTGCCGGCGGCCGCCTCGATAAGCTCTGCGCCGGCCGGGTCGCCTGCTGCACAGGGCCAGGCGCCTTACCTCGGCTTTGCAGAGGCAGTGCGCCTACGTGCCCTGGCCCTGGGGCGAGGCTTCGCACCGCTGCCCCCACCTCCCGAGGTCCCTCCCGCCGTCGTCGATCTGGGGCGGGCGCTGGCGTTCGACCCGATCCTCAGCGGCAACCGCGACATCTCGTGCATGACATGCCATCACCCAGCGTTGGGCACGGGTGACGGCTTGAGGCTCAGCATCGGCACCGGCGGCGAGGGGGTCGGTCCGGGCCGGCGTAAGGCCGAGGGCCTCACGATCGGCCGCAACAGCCCGCCCCTCTACAACCTGCACGCCGCGCAGCCGCTCTTCCTGGACGGGCGCCTGTCGGTGAGCCCGGACGGCTACCACGCGCCTGAAGGCGTGACCTTGCCCGACGAGATGGTCGCAACGTTCGACTTCGGAGCGCTCTCCGCTCTCCCGCTGTTCCCCGTGCTCGCCCGCGACGAGATGCGGGGGTACGGAGGCAACGAGCTGGCTGCGTTGCCGGCGGGCGATCCCCAAGCGATCTGGGCAGGCATCATGCGCAGGCTGTCGCGGATCCCTGAGTACGTGCGACTCTTCGAGCACGCCTACCCCGGTGAGCGCTTCGACGAGATGACGTTCGCCCACGCGGCCAACGCCATCGCAGGCTTCATCGCTTCGGAACTGGCGCTCTCGGACACGCGTTGGGACCGGTTCCTGAGCGGCGACCTGCAGGCGTTGTCACGGCTTCAGCGCGACGGTGCCGAGCTGTTCCTCGAGCTCGCGTGCTCCGAGTGCCACTCTGGAGCGTTCCTGACGGACGGGGAGTTCCACAACGTCGCGCTGGCTCAGATCGGGCCTGGACTGGGTGACGGCCCTGCCGGCAACGACGACTACGGCCGCTTTAGGGTAACCGGCGACCCCGCGGACATGTACGCGTTCCGCACACCGGCACTGCGCAACGTCGAACTGACCGCGCCATACGGCCATGCCGGCCAGTTCCTCGAGCTCGACGACTTCATCGCGCACTACGGCGACTCGGCGGCAGGGCTGCGGTCGTACGGCGACGACCTGCCTGACGGCGTCTCTGTACTCGAGAACCACGACGCCATCCTGCGGACGCGAGACGATCTCCTCGACGGCGTCGAGCTGAGCGAACACGAAGTAGCACTGCTTACAGAGTTCATGAGGGCGCTCACCGACCCGGCCACTAGTGACCACGCGCACCTGGTGCCTGCGAGCGTCCCGAGCGGCCTGCCTGTGGCCCGCTTCGACGTCGCCGGGACGTTTGCAGGGGGGCCGTAAGAGGGGCTAAGATACAGGGCGGACAACATCCCGATCAACGCGGGTGGGTTCGGTAGACCCGCCCGTTTTCGTTGGGATGGCCGGAGGTTGCGGTGGACCTGAAGGAGGCGGCCAACGAGGTGCTAACGCCCCTCGGCTACGAGGTGCTCGAAGTGGACGTGAGCGCCACAGGTCGCACCCGCCGTGTCCTGCTGCGTATCGACCGGCTCGACGAGGCGGTCGTGACAGTGGATGACGTCGCGAAGGCCTCCGAGGTGTTCGGGCTCGAGTTGGATCGCCTCGACCCGTTCCCCGACCAGTACCGCCTCGAGGTCGAGTCGCCGGGGTCCAAACGACCCCTGTTCACGGCCCGTCACTTCGAGCGGTTCAAGGACCTCCTGGCCAAGTTCCGGCACCGGGGCGCAGGGCTCACGGGCCGGATAGTGAAGGTCGAAGGCGACAAGGTGACCTTCCTCGTCAAGGGCGAGGAGCGCACCTTCGCGCTGAGCGAGATCGAGCAGGCACGTCTGGCCGAGTGGCCGGACACGCCCCGCTAGGCCTGCCCGATGCACGAACCACGTCGCGCGTCTTCAGGCGCGTGAGTTACGAGCCGAGCGCGGGGCGACAACCGAATAGTGAGGTGTTAGGCAAGTGAACAAAGAGTTCGTAGACGCGTTGAACATGTTGGCTGCGGAGCGCAACCTGAGCAAGGAGCAGCTGCTCCATGATCTCGAGGACGCGCTGTCGCAGGCGTTCGAGCGCAACATCATGCCCGGCAAGCAGATCGAGGTCGAGCTGGACACCGAGACCGGCGAGATGGAGATCGTCGTCATCCGCAAGGTCGTGGAGACCGTCGAGGAAGAGCAGGAGGACACGCAGATCTCCCTCGAGGAGGCGCTCGAGCTCGACGACGAGGTCGAGGTCGGCATGGAGATGGAGTTCCCGGTCGACCCGGAGAAGTTCACCCGGATCGCCGTCCAGACGACCAAGCAGGTCATCACCCAGAAGAGCCGCGAGGCCGAGAGGGCCATCGTCTTCGAGGAGTACAAGGACCGCGCCGGCGACATCATGACCGGCGTCGTCTCGCGCACGGACACCAAGCGCAACGTCTTCGTGGACCTAGGACGCGGTGAGGCGATCATGCCGCTCAAGGAGCAGATTCACGGCGAGCGGTACATGGTCGGCATGCGGCTCAAGGTGTACGTGCAGAAGGTGGAGCTCTCCCCTCGCGGGCCCTCCATCCTCGTCTCGCGCGCCGCGCCCGAGCTCCTCGAGTACCTCATGCGCCAGGAGATCCCCGAGGTCGCCGACGGCACCGTCGAGATCAAGGCCATCGCCCGCGAGGCCGGCCAGCGCTCCAAGGTGGCCGTCACGTCGAACAACCCCAACGTCGACCCCATCGGCGCGTGCATCGGCCACCGCGGCAGCCGTATCCAGGCGGTCACGGCCGAACTGCAGCGCGAACGCGTTGACATCATCCAGTGGGACAACACGCCGCGGGAGTTCATCCGCAACGCGCTCTCCCCCGCCAAGGTCGGCAACATCGAGCTGGACACCGAGGAGCACAAGGCGCGCGTCACCGTGGGCTCCGATCAGCTCTCCCTGGCGATCGGCAAGAGCGGTCAGAACGTCCGCCTCGCCGCCAAGCTGACGGGCTACAGCATCGACCTGCAGGCCTCAGAGTCGGTCTCCGACCTAGACGCCGCCATGCAGGCAGCCGCCTCTCGGATGTCTGACCAGACCCAGCCCGAGCGCAGCCACAGCGCGTTCGACGCGCTCTTCTCCAAAGGTGGCGAGGCCGCTGCTGCGGAAGCCGGCGAGGACGAGGCGGCAGAGGCGTCAGCCGAGGTCGAAGAAGCAGCCGAAGACGTCGAAGAGGTCGCGGAAGACGTCGTGGCGGAAGCCGAGGCAGGCGCTCAGAGCGAAGAGGCCCCTGATACGGAAGAAGCCGAGACCGAAGAGGCCGCGTCCTGACCATGGTGGCTACGCAGAAGGGACAACCGCACCGCAAGCGGCACGTACCGCTGCGTCGTTGCGCTATCTGTCGCGAATCCAAGCCGCAGGCTCTGATGCTTAGGCTGGCTCGCGCTGAGGACGGTACTTACGAGTACGACGCGCGCCGCCGTCTCGGCGGCCGCGGCACGTGGGTCTGCCACGATTGCGCTGCGCAGGCCGTGACTGACGAGAACACGAAGAGACTTGGCCGGGCCTTCAAGGGCCAGGCGGAACAGGTGCTGGGACTGCTGAGGGACGCCGCGAAGCGTCCGCAAGGATCGGGGCGCGCGACGCCCCCGACGGCAGCCGTCACCGCACGCCGGGACGGAGGCACGGATGTCGGATAAGGTCAGGATCTATCAACTAGCCAAGGACCTCGGTGTCGAGAACAGCGAGCTGCTCGCGCGGCTCGATGAGCTCGGCGTCGAGTACAAGTCAGTGTCCAGCACGCTGGACGCCGAAACCGCTGACACGGTCAAGAACCTGATCGCGGACGCGGCGGGCGAGGGCACCGGGGCGAAGGCTCAGGCACCAGCGAAGGACGGCGAGGCCGGCAAGTCCAATGAGGCGGGCGCCGCCGACGGCGATGCCGGCAGGGTCAAGGCCGCGGAGCCGAAGGCCTCGCAGGCGTCAGAGTCGATGGGCTCGGCCAAGACGGCCACCGCCGAGAAACCTGCGAAGGCCACCGAAGCTGCTCGATCCTCCGAGGCTCCTCTTCGAGCTCCGGTCGTCACCGTCATGGGTCACGTCGACCACGGCAAGACCTCGCTCCTCGACCGCATCCGCGAGACGCACGTCGCCGAGCGGGAGGCCGGGGGCATCACGCAGCACATAGGCGCCTACCAGGCGCAGACGAAGCACGGCGTCGTCACCTTCCTCGACACCCCGGGCCATGAGGCGTTCACGACGATCCGCCAGCGCGGCGCCAACGCCACCGACATCGCCGTGATCGTGGTGGCGGCGGACGACAGCGTCATGCCGCAGACACGTGAGGCCATCGCTCACGCCAAGGCGGCCGGCGTGCCCATCGTGGTCGCGATCAACAAGGTCGACTTGCCGCAGGCCAACCCCGACAAGGTGAAGCAGGACCTCATGCAGGTCGGCCTGGTCCCAGAGGACTACGGTGGCGACACGATCACCGTGCCGCTCTCGGCCAAGACTGGTGAGGGCGTCGACGACTTGCTCGAGATGCTCTCGCTGGTCGCCGAAGTCGAGGACCTGCGCGCC
>DASRWD010000192.1:0-30655 GCA_035654755.1 Trueperaceae bacterium | reverse complement strand
CCGCCTCCCTTCGAGACGCGCACACCCGCCTGGTGAGCGCCGACCGGTACCTGCCCCTGGAGCTCACCTGGCTCAGCGACGGCCTGGCCGTCGCCGCAGCCGCCCAGACGACGGGCGCCAGGGTGGGCGACGAGGTGGTGTCCATAGGCGGCCGGTCGCCGCTGGCACTGCTGACTAGGTTGCGTCCGCTCGCACCGGCCGAGAACGACCAGTGGCTCAGGTTCATCGCGTCCGAGTACCTGACGAGGGAGACACCCCTCAGGGCCCTTGGCGTCGCCGAGGACGACGCCTCGGTGGGTGTGGAGCTCAGGGGAGCAGACGGCACAGTGCGCGAGGTGCGCCTGAGCTTTCTCGACGAGAGGCCGCTCTTCGGAGGCGAACGCCCCTACTTCGGCTGGGAGCTCCGCGGAGGTCACGGCTGGTTCTGGCTCGACGCCTGCAGGGACACGTCCGAGTACCGGCGGGCCGTCGCCGAGTTCTTCGCGGCGGTCTCAGAGGCGGGCCTGCAGACGGTGGTGATCGACCTGCGCCGCAACGGTGGCGGCCAGTCCTCCGTCGACGAGGCCATCCTCACCTATCTGCCGGCGCGCGAGGTGGCCGCTTACCGCTACGTGGCGCGCCCCTCGAGGCAGGCGTTGGGCAGGTTCGGGCCGGTAGCCGAGCTGACTCAGTGGCTGCGAGGCTTGTTCTGGGACGGGCGGCGCGCGGTCCCAGCGCCCGCCGACCCGACACACGTGTTCGGCGGTGAGCTGATCGTCGCAATCGGCCCCGGCACGTTCAGCGCCGCCAGCGACCTGGCGACGTTGCTGCACGACAACGGCCTGGCGCTCCTCGTGGGCGAGGCGACGGGTGGCGCGCCGAGCTCGTACGGTGACATTCTGCGGTTCCAGGTTCCCAGCGGCTCCTTGACCTTCTCCGTCTCGTTCAAGTCCTTCACCCGGCCCGACCCTGCGCGGGACCCAGCACACGAGCTGACTCCCGATGTGCCGCTGCCTGCAACCATCGAGGACCTCCGCTCGGGTCAGGACCCGGTCGCGAGGTGGTTGGAGACGCGCCCGTGGCCGACGGTCCCCCGCGCACCAGGCCAGAGAGCGTTGCCTGTAGGTGAAGGTGCAGGAAGTTAGTAACCGGGCGCCGAACTTGCGCACGGCGGCGCTTGACGTCTTTCTGTTGCTGGTCGTATCCGTCGCCGCCGCCCACCTCTCGGTGCGCGGTCAGCTCGCCGCGGCCTCGAGGCCGTGCCTGCGCTCGTGCGTTTCGAGTCGTTGGCGCTGGAGAACGATCACCGTCTGGAAGGCGCGCCCGTCTCCGTGTTCGAGGTGTCGCTTCTAATCGACAACACCACTGGGCTGGCGCTGGCCATCGAACCGTCGGGTTCGTCGTCGCCGCCACGCCGACGCCGTCCAAGGCCCCCACCCAGGCCGCGTCTCCCGACCTGGCCACCCACCCGAGCAGAGGGTAGAAGCTGGTGGAGGGGACGAGAAGCCCCATGGCGACGCCGGTGGCCGCAGCGAGGAACCAGTCGACGCGCTTGAGCGACCGTTGACCGAACGCGAGGACCACCAATGACGCGGTGACGATCCCCGCGTCGAACACATCGGACAGCGGTAGCTGCGATCCGCCAAGCGCCGCAGCCCGCCACCCCACGATGGCGGCACCCGGCGCTGCCGCCAACCCGAGGAGCATGAGCAGCCGGGCGCTCCGGAGGATTCAGGACTGCCACGCTAGACCACCGAAAGCTTGGCGAGCGTTCATCCCCAACCTCGTTCCGGACGCGTGCCGGCGCTCTCACCGAAACGGCGAGTCATAGAGCCGTTCGCCGGTAGAGCAGGATGTCCTTGCTCAGCTCCTGAGCTGGCTCAGGTCATTCATTTCAGCTGAAGTCAGTCGCTGCCCGCCCACAGCCGCCTAACTTCCTCGGCCGGCGTGCTGTTCCCCGAGAGGATATCGGTGACGGCGCGCTCCTGACGGGCCTCCCATGCGCGGCGAAGCTCCGCCGCCAGCAGCGCCAGCACCTCCGACCTGACCCGGCGCCGTCTAGCCTCCTCCAGCAGCCCTCGGTCCGAGAGGTGCTGGCGATGCGCGGCGATGCGCTTCACTAGGTCGGGCACGCCCTCGCCGGTAGCGGCGACCGTCGAGACGATTGGTGCGCGCCACGCACCTTCCTCCGGCATGGCGAGGTCGAGCGCCGCGCGCACCTCACGTCGGACGCGGCTCGCCCCCGGCATGTCGGACTTGTTGACGCAGAAGACGTCGCCGACCTCCATGATGCCGGCCTTGAACGCCTGCACAGCGTCGCCCCCGGCCGGCGTCAGGACGACGACGGTCGTGTCTGCCGCGTCTGCGACGTCCACCTCGGACTGGCCAACGCCAACGGTCTCGATGACGACGATGTCGTAGCCGGCGGCGTCGAGCACCGCGGCCACGCGCAGGGTGGCTGCGGAGAGACCACCCAGGTGACCGCGGGTGGCGAGGGAACGGATGAACACGCCCTCGTCCGCGTACCAGCGGGTCATCCGAATGCGGTCGCCGAGGATCGCGCCCCCCGTGAACGGGCTGGTCGGGTCTATCGCGACCACGCCCACGGTGCTCCCGGCCCCGCGCCACTCCTCTATCAGGGCGTCGGTCAGCGTCGACTTGCCGCTTCCAGGCGACCCCGTGATGCCGACGATCGCGGCTCTCCCGGTTTCGGGCCGCAGGCGCCTGAGCAGCTCGTCACCGCGCTCGCCTCCGTGCTCGACGAGCGAGATGATGCGCGCCAACGCGCGTTGGTCACGCGCGGACAGCGCCGTGAGCAGTTCGTCGTCCGTCGGTCTTCCGGCTACCACGTCGTGAGGCTACCCCGCCCTCCGTGCACCGGCCCGTCGGGCTCTCGTCTATGTCGAGACTGGTCTGGCGAAGCGGTCTGCGAGGGTGAGCACCACGGACTCTAGCGCCCACTCGGGGTCGCGCCCGGTCTTGCTCGCGATGTCCGCGTCCAACAAGGCGTCGAGCGCCAGGCGCGCGTCGTCCTCGGTGAGCCCCTGAGACAGCTTGAGGGTCTTCTGCACTACGTAGGGCTTGGCTTTCAACACCGCCGGGGCGGACCGCGCCACGGCTCGCTGGTCCGACTCACGCGCCCGGAGGGCGACGGCCTTCGCCAGCAGCATGAACTGCCAGACCAGCGCCCCCATCACCCGCTGGGGAGCCTCGCCCTCGTCGAGGAGCTGCCGCGCCGTGGCGAACGCGCCGGCGACGTCGCCGTTGGCGATGCAGTCGACCAGGTCGAACGCGTCGTGGACGGCCGCCCGGTTGGCCACCCTCCTCACCCGATCGGCCGTGAGCTCCTCGTCGAGCGCGCTCAGCTTGTTCACCTCGGAAGCGATGCCTGCCGGGTCCTCTCCGAACAGCTCGGCCAACGCCGCCGGCACGTCCGTCCGGTAGCGCAGGTTCGCCTCGTCCAGCTCCCCCTTTATCCACCTCTGGAGACCTTCGTAACGCGGCGTGGGCAGGTCACGGTGCTCACCCAGGGCCGACCACTTCTTCTTCCTTGCCGGGGTCGCCTCGGGGTCGATGACGACGATAAGGGCGGAGTCGCCCACACCCGCGAGCGCTGCCATCATCTCGTCACGCGGCTTCACGCCTGCCTGACCGGTGAACGCCGCCCCGAAGTCGAGCAGCAGCGCGACCTGTCCGAACAGGCCGCCCTGCCCAGCGAGATGCGACACGTCGTCCGTCGTCATCCCCTCCGCGAGCTCGGTGACGTCGCGCGACCCCACCCCACGATCAGCCAGGGCGCGCTTCGCTGCCCGCCGGGCCAGGAACGGGTGACCGCTGAACGACAGGATCACGCCGGTGTACGTGCGACGGCATCGAGCTCGGCGCTGAGCTCGCGGGCCGAAGCCGGCCGGGCGCCGGGGTCACGCGAGAGGGCGCGCAAGAGCACGCTCTCGAACGGGCGCGCGGTCTCCGGCAGGGGCTTGAGTGGCACCCTGTCGTCGCCCGCGAGGTACCTGACGACCTGGCCGCCGTACGGCGGCTCGCCGCTGAGCATGTGGTACAGCACGGCCGCGACGGCGTACAGGTCGGACCGTTGGTCGGTCCGCACCCCCTGGAACTGCTCTGGCGCCATGTAGCTGGGGGTGCCCATCATCATGTCCTGGCTCGTGATCGCCGTGAGGCCGAGGTCCTTGGCGAAGCCGAAGTCGGTGAGCATCGCATGCTCGCCCTTGACCAGGATGTTCGCCGGCTTGACGTCGAGGTGTATTACGCCCTGGTCGTGAGCGTACGCGAGCGCGCGCAGGACGTCGGCGACGATCTTCAGGCTCCGCTGCGGCCGTAGAGGGCCGTGCTCGAGAGCCTCCTCGAGCGTCACGCCGGGGCAGTACTCGTAGATGAGGGAGGTGCCCTCCGCGCCCAGTAGCGGGACGATGTTGTCGTGCCGCAGCTTCCCGACCACCGCAGCCTCGCGCTCCAGGCGCTGGCTGAAGACCGGATGGAACCCGCGGAGGCTCTTGACTACGACGAGTCGGTTCCGCCACCTGGCGAGCTCTACCCGCACCGGTCCGTGCTCGGACAGGACGCGCACGGTGAGGAGCATCTGTGAACAATCTATCATCGGGTCACCGCGGCCCCTCCAGCGCGAGCCTCACCGCACCGGCCTCCAGCGTCGTCACCACCGGCACGTGGTGGGCGTGGATGCGCTCCATGACCGTCGGGTGCGGGTGGCCGTAGCGGTTCTCGCCGACCGAGATGACGGCCAGCGCCGGACGCGTGGCGGTCAGCAGCCGGTCGGACGTGCTGTACCTGGAGCCGTGATGCCCGACCCTGAGCACCCGCACTCGCCCGAGCGCGAGGTCCTCCTCCGTCACGGCACCTACGTCGGCGAGAAGGAGCGCGACAGGCTGGTCGCGGTAGCGAAGCAACACGACGACCGAGGCCTCGTTGCCGGGCTCTTCTGCGGGACCTGCCGGAGGGTGGAGCACCTCCAGGCGCGCCTCTCCCCCGTCGCCCACGGTCAGTGTCTCGCCTCTGACCGCCACGTGCACCGGCACAGACAGCTCCTGCGCCAGGCTCCTCAGCTGATCGTCCAGGAAGTTGCCTGGCGCCGGCGGGCCGGTCACGAGCGCGCCGACGGGTAACTCGCGCAGCACGCTGAAGAGACCCTCGACGTGGTCCGCGTCCGGGTGGGTGGCGATGACGACGTCCAGGTCGTGGACCCCGAGCGCCCTCAGCGCTGGTAGCACGACCGCCGCCCCCACGTCGTAGTCGGAGAACGGCGAGCCTCCGGCATCTATCAGCACGTCATGCCCACCAAGCCGGATCAGCGTGGCGTCACCCTGGCCGACGTCGAGGAACCAGACGTCGGGAGCGGGCGTCGCAGCGCCTGCCGCCTGCGGCGTCGTGACCGCCACGAGTGTGACGAGAAGCGCGCGCCGAGGGCGCAGTCGGCCCCGCAGCCACAGGGCCAGCGCGATGACGAAGGCCGCCCAGCACACGTGCCCGACCCAGCCGACGTGCGCCCATCCCACGGTGGGTAACCGCGCTCCTGTGTGCGCCAGCGCGATGAGCCCCTGTCCGAGCACGCCGGTGACGCCGTTCACCGCGCCCGCCAGCGGTTCCCACACGAGCCCCAGGAGCCCGGCGACGAACCCGAGCGGTACCAGGACAGCGGACAGCGGGACGCCTATCAGGTTGACGAGTGGGGACAACGGCGGCACGGAGCCGAACGAGCCTGCGACGATCGAGAGGCTGGGCAGTTGAGCGGCCACGCTGGCGCATAGCGCCTGGACGGTGTAACCGCGCGCCCGAGCCCACGGGCCACCACGGGCGGCGACGGGCAGCTCGGGAAGAAGCGGGTCGGGGCTAGCGTCACGTGATCCCAGCCGGCGAGCGGCGGGACCCGCCAGCGCCAGGATGCCTGCCAGAGCCAGGTAGGAGAGCTGGAACGAGAGGTCGAGGAGCATCTGAGGCTGCACCAGCAGGGAGATACAGGCGGAGAGCGCCAAGACCGGCCACGGCTCGAGCCGGCCGACCCCGCCGGCGAGGGCGAGCAGCGTTGCGAGCGCCATCGCAGCGGCACGCACGACGCTGGGCGCGGGGCCGACCAACGCCACGAACGCGCACGTCAGAACCACGAGGGCCGTTCTCCGGTGACGGCCGAGCGGCTTGAGCGCCCGACCCGCGGCAGCGAGCAGCACTCCGAAGTGGAGTCCGGAGAGCGCCAACACATGGGCCAGGCCGGCCTGGCGGAAGGCGTCCCGGTCGTCGCTGATCAGGTCGTCTCTCATGCCTAGGGTCATGGCGAGTTGCAGCCCGGCGACCGGTGGCTCGAGACCGGCCGCGACGCCGCGTGCGATGCGGCGACGAGCCCCGGCCCTCGGGCTCGCCTCCAGGACTTCGTCGACGAAGAGCTGAGCCGACACGCCGCGCCTGGAGAGGTACGCCGCGTAGTCGAACCCGCCAGGGTTGCGCTTCCCGGGCGGGCGTCTGGCCGTGCCGCGGAGAGACAGCAATCCAGGTTCCGGCTCTAGTCCCGTCACGAGGACCAGCCGGGCCCTCACCGGCTCCCGTGCGTGGAACCACTCGCCGTCGTAGTCTCCGCGCCAGGTCGTCTCGCGCCCGATCAGGGCGGCGACGTTGTCGGGCCGCGCGTCCCACACCTCGTGCCGCAGGACTCCGACGGCGAGGGCAGCAAGGAAGAGGGCGATCACGTCGACGCGCCGCTGCTGGCGGTGCTCCGATCGTGCCACTACGCGGCCGGCGGCCACGAGCACCACCGCGCCGGCGACGGGCACCGCGACAACGGCACTGACTCCCGACGAGAGCACCACGCCGACGGCCATACCCGCCGCCGCCGGCACCGACCAGGGGACGAAGCCCGTGCGGGCGGCGGCTGGAGCCCCCGTCACAGACCCACGTACGGCTCCAGACGCTCGAACGTGTTCGGACCTATGCCGGGCACCCGCATGACGTCCTCCAGCTCCGCGTAAGGGCGGTTGAGGACGATGCGGGCTGCGAGGACAGGGCCGACGCCGGGCAGGGCGTCAAGTTGCTCGAGCGTCGCGGAGTTGAGCGAGACGCGTTCGGCCGGAGCGCCACCGGCCGCGGACATGGCTGCGGGGACGTGGACGCTCTGACCGTCGGTGAGCGGCGCCGCGTGGGGAACCAGGTCCGGCGCGGCGGTGGGCAGCATCCCGCCTGCGGCGACGACGGCGTCCGAGACCCTGCTGCCGAAGGGCAGCGAGTAGACCCCGGGCTCGGCCACCTCGCCGAGCACGGCCACTTGCAACGGGGGCTGCTCGACCACGAGTGGGGACGGTCTGGCTAGCACGCGCGGCGCCATAGCGACCGCGCCGGCGAGAAGACAGCCGCCGGCGAGCAGGGCGGTGACGAGGTCCTCTGCGCGCGGCGCCATGAGCGAGGGTAGGCGTGGTGCCAGAAGAGAGCCGGAACCCGTGGGGCTCCGGCCGAGTGGTCCTAGTGTTGTGTACCTGCCGCACCGGGCGATCGATCAGCCGCCGGGGACCCGGCAGAAACGTTTACCTCGCCGCTGCGTACTTCTGGGCGACCGCTTCCCAGTCGATGACGTTCCAGAACGCCTTGACGTAGTCGGGGCGCCTGTTCTGGTAGTTCAGGTAGTAGGCGTGCTCCCATACGTCGAGCCCCAGGATCGGGGTGTCGCCGTTCATGATCGGCGAGTCCTGGTTGGGCGTGGAGTAGCACTTCAGGTCGCCCGCGGGATCCACGACGAGCCAGGCCCAGCCCGAGCCGAAGCGGCCGCCGGCCTCCTTGGAGAACTTGTCCTTGAACTCCTCGAAGCTGCCGAACACCCTGTTGATGGCCTCGGCAAGCTCTCCGGAAGGCTGCCCTCCGCCGTTCGGCCCCATGATCTCCCAGAAGAGGTTGTGGTTCACGTAGCCGCCGCCGTTGTTGCGAACAGTGGTGCGCGACTCCTCGGGCACCGAGTTGATGTCTCGGAGGATCTCCTCGGCGCTCTTGCCCTGCAACTCGGAGTGCTTCTCGACGGCCGCGTTGAGGTTGCTCGTGTACGCGGCGTGGTGCTTGTCGTGGTGGATCTCCATCGTGCGGGCGTCGACGTGGGGCTCCAGTGCGTCCTTCGGATAGGGCAGGTCGGGTAGCTCGAAAGCCATATGCATGCTCTCCCTTCGGGTGAACTGACTGTTCACGGGGTCGACGGCTCCCGTGAGGGACGCACGCCGAGGCCGTTCCAACGTTCCGACTGCGAGTGTAGCAGAGGTCACAAGGAGCCTCGGTTCCCACGCTTGCACTCGCCAATCGGTTGGGCGGCGGATCATCCGCACGCCCCCGCACGACCCCGCGACTACTCGCCCAACACCCGCACGAGAACCCGTCCGACCGTGCGCCCGCTGAGCACCTGCTCGATGCGAGGCTCGAGCTCGTCGAGCGTGACCTCTGTCGTCAGCAGCTCCAGCTTCTCGGGCTCCGCGGCCGCGGCCGCGGCCAGGTCCCCCCAGGCGCGCTTGCGTGACTGTGGCGATGCGTGCTGAGAGTCGACGCCCATCAGCGAAACGCCGCGGAGGATGAACGGATACACCGTGGTCTCGAGGTCGGCGCCACCTACCAGGCCGCACGCGGCGACGGCTCCACCGACAGCGGTGCGCTTGAGCAGGTTCGAGAGCGTGTGGCCGCCGACGGTGTCGACCGCCCCCGCCAGATCCGCACGCAACATGGGCCGGGGGTTCGGCTCGGCGAGCTCCGCGCGGTCCATGATCCGAGCGGCTCCCAGGGCCGTGAGCATCCCGGCCGCGGCGGGCGTGCCCGTGCTGGCGACGACCTCGTGACCGACCCTGCTCGCCAGCCACACGGCGACGCTGCCAACGCCCCCCGAAGCGCCCGTGACGGCCAGGGGGCCGAGATCGGATGTCGCCCCCGCAGCCGCCAACCGACCGAGCGCGAGCGCCGCGGTCAGGCCGGCGGTGCCGAGCGCCATCGCCTGCCTGGCTCCCAAGCCGGCGGGCAACCTGAGGAGCCAGTCCCCGGGCACGCTGACGTACTCGCCGAAGCCGCCTGGTGTGTTCATCCCCAGATCGAACCCGGTGCAGAGGACGCGGTCACCGGGCGAGAAGCGCTCGTCCCGCGAGGCAGTCACGGTGCCGGCCATGTCTATCCCCGGCGTGTGCGGGTACTCCTTCGTGACGCCTCGGTTGCCGCTGGCTGAGAGCGCGTCCTTGTAGTTCAGAGAGGAGTACGCGACCGCCACCTCGACGTCGTTGGAGGGCAGGATCTCGCGGCCGCAACGCTCCACGCGGCGGCTGACCGACTCGCCGTCCACATGGACCCTGAAGGCCCGGAAGTCGTCCGGTGTTCGCTCTGCCATGGCGGTAATGGTATCCGCGCCTTTGTAGACTTACCGCCATGAAGCAGTCCCGTCTCCTCACAATCGCGACCGTCGTGGTCGTCGTGCTCATCCTCGCCGCCGCGATAGTCATCCCGCGGCTATCCGGCAACGGCTCCCAGACCGCCGGTGCGGACATCGACTACGCGGCTCAGCCGTACGTAGGTGACCCGGAAGCACCGGCGAAGGTGACGGTCTTCTTCGACTTCCTGTGCCCGCACTGCGCCAACTTCGCCGAGACGGTCACGTCCGTGCTGAAGCGCGAGTACGTCGACGATGGCCAGGCGGCCATCTACTTCGTGAACTTCCCGGTCATCGCACCGCAGGGCATGTCACGAACCCTCGCCATGGTCGGCGAGTGCGTCAACCGTCAGGGCAGCGACGGCTTCGGGATCCTCGAGCCCGTGCTTTTGCGGGCGCAGAGCACGCTGAACACCCCCCAGCGGGCGTACGAGCTGGCAGAGCAGTTCGTGCCGGGCCTAGACAGGGCAGCGCTCGAGGAGTGCGTCCAGGGCAACGAGACCGCGGCGCTCGTGGACGAGGACGTGCAGCTCGCGCGGCGTCTCGGCGTCACCGGCACGCCATCGGTCTTCGTGAACGGTCGGTTGGTGTCCAACGCGACGTTGGCCAACGTGCGTGCGGCGATCGAGGACGCGCAGCCTGAATGAGACTCCCGCTGCTCTACCCGGCTTGGGTGGTGGCGCTCGTTGCGACCCTCGGTAGCCTCTACTTCAGCGAGATCAGGGGTTTCGTGCCGTGCACCCTGTGCTGGTACCAGCGCATCCTCATGTACCCGCTCGTCCTGATCCTGGGGGTCGCGACCTACAGGCAGGACGAGCGCGGCTTCGCGTACTCGCTCCCCCTCTCGATCGCGGGCATCCTCGTCTCCACGTTCCACGTGCTGGAGCAGAACGTGCCCGGGTTCGGGGCGCCATCCTTGTGCGCCGCGGGCGTGCCGTGCAGCGCCAAGTACATCAACTGGCTCGGCTTCATCTCGATCCCCGTGCTGGCCCTTACCGCGTTCGGCCTGATCACGGCGTTCCTGCTGGTCAGTCGCGCCCGTGTTCGTCGTCCCGCGTGACGATCCCCGCTGCCCACATGCTCCAGACCCAGAAGCCCTTGGTCGGGCGATAGGCGAGGGCGACCGCCACGACGCCGGTGCCGACCAGCACCCACTCGAGACCCTGGTAGAGCCCGAACATCGCTACGGTGACGGCGCCGACGACGATCAGCGCCACGATCGCGATGGCGTACGCGATGACCATGGCGCCAAGCCAGGACCCGGTGTCCCGCTCGAAGCGGACGCCGCAGCTCCTGCAGGTCGGGTAGAGACCCCAGAGCGTCTTGAACATGGGCGTGCCGCAGTTCGGGCAGAGCCCACGGATCCCACGCCACATCGCCCTGCGGTCGGCCGCTCGGCCGTCGTAATGGTTGTGTGCGTCGCTCATCTGTCTCCTGGGACGCGCCGCGCACCTCAGAGGTTCAGGGGGTGGGCGCCGACCTCACATCATCGAACCGCACCGGGGGACGGAACCGTGTAGCGAAGCGGTCCCGGAACTCCTCCCAGTCCGCGACGGTGCGCTCGCGGCCGTCGGTCTCGCACCACATGAGGAAGGGCACGAGGAACGACCGTGCGTAGCGCACCTCCTCGCGGAAGATGTGCCCAGAGAGCCCGCCCGCGGCCAGGAGTCCGGAGACCTCGAACCGCTCTATCGTCGCCTCGACGTCGTACGGCACGCGCCTGAACTCCGGCGTCCAGACGCCGTCCACCAGCTCGAGCACGAGGTAGTGCGCCCTCTGGTCGCCGTTGAACGGCGCACCGACCGCACCGGTGTTCATGACCGTGTAGTGGCCCCACGTCGTGAGGAACGGCCTGTGGGTATGCGAGCCCACGAGGACGTCGGCCGGGTGGGACTCCGTGATCTCCGAGATCGTCTCGGGCGACAGCTCGGTGCCGTAGCCCTCGCGGTAGTGGCGGGGGCTTCCGTGCGAGATCAGCAGCCGCTGCGCATCTGCCTGCTCGACCGTCAACGTCATGGGCAGCGCCTCGATGTCGTCGAGTAGCCCGGTGGGCTCGAGCTGCTCGGCCGACCAACCGACGGTGCCCCAGAAAGGGTCCTCGAACCAGGGCTCCGCCCGGTTCCCCCGTCGGCCGTACCACATGAGCATCAGATCGTCGTGGTTGCCGAGGGTGGCGTCCCGCTCGAGGGTGCCCCGCATCCTCTCGAGCACCGCCAAGGTGTCAGGTCCACGGTTGGCTAGATCGCCGTTCACGATCAGCCGGTCCACCCGCTGCTCGGCGACGTCCGCCAGCACCGCCTCCAGCGCAGGAAGGTTGCCGTGGACGTCGGCGATGATCGCGAGGCGCACGCTTAGGGAGTGTAACCCCGGTCCCCGGCCGCCTAACCGCCGACGGCCGCGCGCATCACGTCCGCCGGGGGCTCGAGCCCGGTCCAGGCGCGCAGCGACTCTGCGCCCTGCCAGACCAGCATCGAGAGGCCGTCGAGCGTCTCCAGCCCCAGGTCGGCGGCAGCGCTCAGAAGGGGCGTGCGTCTCGGCCGGTAGACCAGGTCGTACACCAGCGCATCCCTTGGCAGAAGGGCCACGTCGACATCCAGCGGCAGGTCGCGCTCGGCCGGGCCGCCATGCATCCCTACCGTCGTGGCGTTGACGAGCAGCTGCGTGCCGGACAGGGCTGACGGCAGTTCACCGGGGCCCAGGGCCACGACGCTCGGACCTCCGTTGGAGAGTGACCGCGCCAGTGAAGCAGCCGCCGCAGGGTCGCGCGCGGCCACCATGACGAGGTCGCCGACGGTACGCAGGGCGTGGACGGCCGCCCGCGCGGCGCCCCCGGCGCCGATGACGACGGCCACGGCGCCGTGCTGCCTGCCCTGCTCCTCGAGCGCACGCAGGAAGCCGGGAACGTCAGTGTTGTCCCCTATCAGTAGCCCGTCTCGCGGCACGATCGTGTTGACCGCCCCCACCGCCTCCGCAGCCGGGCTCAGCTCGTCGAGGAGCTTCATCACCGCGCGTTTGTGAGGCGTCGTCACGTTCGCACCCAGGAAAGAGGCGTCGGCCCTGAAGCGGTCCACGGCGGCTGCGAGGCGGTCGGGCGCTACGTCGAGCGCCTCGTACGTCGCGTCCAACCCGAGCGCCCTCATGGCCGCGCCGTGCATCGCAGGGCTCAGCGAGTGGCCTGCCGGATGGGCTAGCAGGTACGCGTGCCTGGTCGCGCTCACCTCTTCGGCGCCGGCCCGCGACTCAGGCAGCCGCCGAGGTCGCCAGTCCGTCTGCGGCGGCTGCGAGCACGTCGAGAGCAAGGTCGATGTCGCTGTCTCCGACCTGGTGGTGGGTGACCAGGCGTCCGCGTGCCGGTCCCATGGCGTTGAAATGCACGCCCTCGCGGGCGCAGGCACGCGCCAGGTCGACCGCGGAGTAGCCGCTGACACGGAAGTAGACGATGTTGGTCTGGACGGACTCCAGGTCCACGCTTACCCCGGCGACGCCGCTGAGCCCCTCGGCGAGGCGCCGGGCGCGAGCGTGGTCCGCAGCCAGCCTTGCGGGCCCGTCCCTCAGCGCGACGAGGCAAGCCGCGGCCAGCACTCCGGCCTGGCGCATGCCGCCGCCCAATAGCTTGCGGTACCTGTGCGCCTCCGCGACGTGCTCGCGAGTGCCAACGACGACGGTCCCCACGGGCGCTCCGAGGCCCTTGCTCAAGCACAGGGAGGCCGTGTCGAACCCGGCGCACACCGCCGCCACGTCGGTGCCGAGGGCCGAGGCGGCGTTGAACGCCCTGGCGCCATCAAGGTGCACAGGAACCCCGCGCTCGCGGGCGACGGCCTGGATGTCGGACACCGCCTCCAGCGGGAGCACCGTGCCGCCCGCCGTGTTGTGAGTGTTCTCCAGCACGACCAACCCCGTGGGAGCCTGGTGGCCCGGTCCACGTATCGAAGCGGCTACGTCCGCGGGGTCGGGTAGGCCGCGCGGCGCCTTCACGAAGCGCGGGAGGGCGCCCGAGATCACGGCCATGGATCCCGGCTCGTACTCGTATACGTGGGCACCTTCGGGCACGATGACCTCGTAGCCACGCCCCACGTGCACCGCCAGGGCCACCTGGTTGCCCATCGTCCCCGACGGGACGAAGAGGCCGGCCTCGAAGCCCGCCATCTCGGCGACCGTCGCCTCGAGCCGGTTGACGGTCGGGTCCTCCCCGTACACGTCGTCGCCCACCTCGGCCTCCGCCATCGCGCGGCGCATCTCCGCCGTGGGCTTGGTGACGGTGTCGCTGCGCAGGTCCACGGGCACGCGACTCATGAGCCGACCAGCGCCCCTTCCGGCCAAGGCACGCCCGCCGTGGGCAGAACCTCCGAAAGCCACGCCTCGAAGGCCGTGAGACCGTTCTCGAACATCTGCTCGCGCCGCTCCTTGCGGGACGTGCCCCTGCGCTTGGGGACATCCGGGACCAGGCCCCAGTTCGCGTTCATGGGCTGGAAGCCGTCGGGGTTGGCGGACGAGAGGTACCTGACGAGGCCGCCGAGCATGCTGGCCTCGGGCGGCACCACGGGCTCCTGACCCAGCGCCCTCCTCGCAGCGTTGAGGCCGGCGAGCCAACCGGTCGCGGATGACTCGAGGTAACCCTCGGTGCCGGCGAGCACGCCGGCAGTGAACAGCTCGGGGCGTTCGCGGAACGACATGTTCGGTGTCAACAGGGATGGTGCGTTCAGGTAGGTGTTGCGGTGCATGACCCCGTAGCGCACCACCTCGGCGTTCTCGAGACCAGGGATCAGCTTGACGATCTCCTTCTGATCACCCCACTTGAGGCCGGTCTGGAAGCCGACGAGCGACCACATGCGGCCGGCCGCGTCCTCCTGCCTGAGCTGGGCGACCGCGTACGGACGCCTGCCGGTCCGCGGGTCTTCGAGGCCCACGGGCTTCATGGGCCCGAACCGCGGCGTGTCGTAGCCGCGCCTGGCCAGCTCCTCGATGGGCATGCAACCCTCGAAGAACTCGAGGTTCTCCCAGTCATGCGGGGTGTGGCTCCGCGCGCCTTCCAGCGCCTTGTAGAACCGCTCGTACTGCTCCTCGTCGAACGGCAGGTTCAGGTAGTCGGCGTCCTGCCCGTAGCGGCCCGCTCTGTACGCGACCTCCATGTCGACCGACTCGAACGTGACGATGGGCGCCGCGGCGTCGTAGAAACCGAGGAACGTGTCCCCTGCCACCTCGCGCAGCGAGCTCGCGAGGGCGTCGCTGGTCAGCGGCCCGGTCGCGACGACGGCGATCCCCTCGGGGACAGCGGTCGCCTCATCGTCGTGGACGGTGACGAGCGGTTCCGCCTTGACCATCGCGGTGACGGACCGGCTGAAGGCAGCCCTGTCGACCGCCAACGCGGCGCCTGCCGGCACCCTGTGCGCGCGTGCCGAGCGCATGACGGCGCCGCCGGCGAGCGTCATCTCGGCCTGCAGAAGACCCTTCGCGTTGCTCTTACCTTCGCCTCCGAAGCTGTTCGAGCAGACCATCTCGGCGAAGTCGCCGGTGACGTGAGCCGGGGTGAGCCTCTTGGGCCGCATCTCGTAGAGGTCCACCCTCACGCCCAGGCGGGCCGCGGCCAGCGCCGCCTCGCTACCGGCCATGCCGGCTCCGATCACCGTCAGACGCGGTTCAGTTCGAGACATCCTCGAAAGAGTAGCACCGCGTGGACCCGGCTCCCGGCTAACCTAGAACCATGAGACCCGTTGCACGCACCGCTTTCCGGGCGCGCGTCCTGGCAGCCTTGATAGCCGGCACGCTGGCGCTCAGCAGCGCCGCAGCGCAGACCGCAGGCGACAGGCCACCTGGGCCCGTCTGGTACGCCGGCACGGTCAGGGCGGCGGGCGAAGGGACCAAGCCCGTACAGCTTCACCTGACGCTCTACCCCGATGGGTTCGCCTTCGGCCGACTGCAGCTCCCCGGTCGCGGCCTAGAGCTCCTGGGTCCCGGTCACCTCCAGGACGGAGTTGACCTGCGGCTCGCCCTCGCGGAACTGCAGCCCGGCGAGGACCCGTGGTGGGCGGCCGAGCTCGCGCATCTGGCCGCAACTACCCCCGCGTCGAGGGCCGAGACGCCGCTGCGGGACACCGTGGCGGTCCTGAAGGCGACGCGCGACCTCGACTTCGCGGACGAGGGTCGGCAGCTAACCGGTACGTTCCGTTGGTCGACGGGTGAGCCGTTGGAGTTCGCGGTGGAACGCGTCGCGACGTCAGCCATGTGTAGCCTCGAGCAGGGACGGATCTCCTCCTCGGCCGTGCTGCCCTACTTCACGGCTCATGCGGAGCTGAGTCAGTGGTTCGAGCGGGACGCCCTGCCGGCATGGCGCTCGTTCGTCGCAGAGGGGCGTGACCTCTCTATCGCCGGTGTGATCGGCTGGGGTTGGTACCGCGAGGAGCGGGTGCAAGTGGCCGGCGCGGCCGGGGACCTGATCAGCGTCCTCTCGACCGTTGACACCTACACGGGTGGGGCGCACCCGAACACGTTCCATCACTCTTACCTGCTGCAAGCCGGGCGGACGGGCGTCGCGAGGTTGGACCTCGCCGACCTCTTCGGCCGTCAGACCCGTTGGCTCGCGCGACTCTCCGACCTCGTCATCGAGGGTCTGCGCAGGCAACAGGCGACGTGGGTCGTAGACGGTCAGGTGGCGCGTCTTAACGAGGACGACCTGGCGGTGTTCACGCTCACGGCGCAGGGGGTCACTTTCCACTTCTCGCCGTACCTGATGGGCCCTTACGTGCAGGGCACGTTCAGGGTCACGCTGCCGTTCGAGGCCCTGCTCGACCTGGCGACGCCTGACAGCCCGCTCGCGACCTTCGCCGCAGGCACCCCGTTCGCGGTGGCGCCGGCGTTCCCGTAGGGCTAGAGGAACGAACGCCTGCGCGGGCGGACGCCGCGGAGCACCGAGAAGACGAGGGCGAGCACGAGCAGCGACGCCCCTACCAGCAGCGCGATCATGTGGTTGCGCCAAGGCAGCTCTATGAGCGCGTCAGGGGTCACCGCCACCGCGTGCCTCAGGCCGTCCCACACGGACGCGAACAACCCTTGGACCTGTGCGCCCCCTGGAAGAGGGGCCTCGTCGGGCGCGGACCTGCGGAGCCGGTCGAAGAGGTACGCGCCAAGTCCCGCGCCGAACAGCACGGCGAGACCCACGTTGCCCATCCGCCACAGTCCGCGCGAGAAGCCGACGAGCAGGACGAGGAGCAGGACGGCGATGACGCCGGCGAACGCGGTCCAACGGGTGTAGCGGGCCCTGGCGTCAGCGCTGAAGGCGTCGATGAGCGGGGCCACTCTCCTCACCCTGTCGGCCTGCTCCGAGCGGGTCAGCTGCGCGGCGGCGAGCGCTGCCCCGCCCTGATAAGCGCGCTCCGCCAGCGCGTCCATGACGGCGGCGTTGGCCTCCTCGTCGCTCAAACCCGCTAGCTGAGACGCCGGAAGTAGTCCGCGGAGCGAGTCCGCAGACTCCTCCGGCTGACCAGCAAGGACCTGAGCCGCCTCATCGAGGCGGGCCTGGATCTCGGCATGACGACCGAGGAGGAGGGATACGAGCAGCTCGTGCACCTCGGCGGTCGCCGCGGTGACGCCCGCCTCGAGGCGGGCGTTAAGGTTCGCGTTCGTGATGACGTCGGCAGCCGCTGCCCGGCCCTCGCTCAGCACCAGGTCTGCGAGCTGACCGACTACCGCCACGCCGATCTGCCTCTCCGACATCGTACGCAGCCGGTTCGGCGACTCGTATACGAAGACGCCGACGACGGGCTGCACGAGCTCGCCGGGGTTCGCGGCGGCCTGCGCCGGCCAGTCCGCGAGTCGTGAGCCGTCGTCGAGGCCGGAAGGCAGCAGCTCGGCCCCGAGGGACGCCCTGACCAGCGAGTCGATGGGGCCTTCGGCCGCGGCGGTGAGTTGGGCGGCCAGCCGCGGGTCGCTGACTGTCGCGAGCATCGCCTGCACGCCGCCCGTCGTGAGCCGCCCGGCGAGGACGCCGGCGATACGGCTTATCCCCTCATCCGCGGTGAAGCTTGGGACCTCCGTGGCATCAGCGAAGACGTCGATGCCGGGCAGGAGAGGCAGCGGGTCGCCGGCCTGGTAGGTGGATCCGGAACGAACGCCCAGCTCCGCGGCTGCGCCGGCGGGCTGGAGCGTCAGATCGAGGACGCTGCGGATCACGGCCTGCCCCCGCTCGGGCGCCGCCAGCTGCGCCTGCGTGAACAGCACGATGCCCACCAGTACGGTGAGCGCGAGCAGCACACCGCTGGCCCACGTTATGTCGCGTTGCCACGCCGGTTGCCTTTCGGTTCGGTACATCCGGGACGGCCTCCTCGCGCCGCTGTCGCAGCGCGGCTAGATTACCCCGTTGCTTACCATGAGGCGGATGGGCCTTTCCGCACGCATCGCCCTCTTCCCCGTCGCCGGCCCGTTCCACACCCGCTGGCCCCGTTACAACGTCGTGCACGTGCGGGACTCCGTGCGCGCCTTCGCCCCCCACGTCGTGGCGCTGACGCCTCTGTACCCGGGAGAGCTGACACGGCCCGGCTGGCAGGACACGGCCGAGCTGCCGCTGCCCCACACGGTCGTGCCGTGGGCGACCAACCAGGGCATACCGGTAGTCGAGGTGGGACTCGCGCCCGACGACCCCCAGGACCCAGGCTTGGGGGGCGCGGCCGAAGACCTGAAGCGCTACCTGGAGCTCTACGAGGACGGTCAGGCCAGGCTGCGCCGGGTAGAGGCAGCGCTGGCCCCCGTCAGGCAGCTGCTCTCCGAGCCGCTCGACTTGGATCGCGTCGTGGACGAGCTCGTCCCCGCCATCGAGCGCCAGCAGGCGCTCCAGACGGAGGAGTTGGGAACCGGCCCCGGCGACGACTGGCGCGAGGCGAGAGCGGCCGTCATCGCCAGTCGGTCGCTCACTGCGGTGCGGACGGCGTCCGCGGCCGTCTCGGGAAGCGATACGCTGAGACTAGCCATAGTCGCTGAAGTCGACCGCCTACCGGCACTGCGCCGGGCTCTCACCGGTCCGGCTGCGGCGGCATCGGGGGTGAGCGTTGAGATCGTTCCAGCACCGCCGGCGGGGGCCGGCGAGGAAGGTCGCGTGAGAGCGTTGCTCGACGCGGCCATGTCAGGCATCGGTCAGCCGGAGAGCCTGCTGCGCAGCCTCGCCGCCATCGAGGAGCCGGAGGCCCGCTATCACGAGGCCAACCTGCTGCTGGAGCACGGACACCCTGCCGAGGCGCTGGAGCGGCTCGAGAAGCTCGTCGGCGGCGACTTCCAGGAGCCGTACTACCTGCCCGGCTTCGCGCTGGCCCGTCTGGGACAGTTGAGAGACCTCGCAGCGCGCCGTGAGGACGCCGTGAGAAGCTATAGGGGAGTCATGGCACTTTCCTACGCACCGAAGGCCGCCCGCGAGGCAGCCGAAGCCGGCCTGAGCGCACCTTTCACCCTGGAGGACGAAGGCAGTTGAGGTCGTGGTCGTTCGGCATAGTCGCAGCGGCCGGTCTGGCCTCGCTGATCGCCACCTTCGCCGGCGCCGTCACGGTCATCGGCCTGCCCTTGGCAGCGGCCACCGTGGTCTTCGCGATCGCAGTGTCACGGCCGAGAGGCTGGGCATGGCGCTTCGCGCTCCTCGGATCGATCGCCTGGATGGTCGAAGAGATCGCCTGGGCCGTCAAGCGTTACAGCGGTTTCGAAACGGCGACGTTCCTCACGGACGCCTCCTACTTCACGGGGGTGGTGCTGTGGTGCGCGGCGCTGTTACTCATGCGCGGCAGACGACTGAGGACCAGCCTCTGGCTCCTGATGCTGCCGGCGCTGGCCATCGTCGTCTGGATGCTGGCCGTCCAGACCAGCACCTCGCTCGAGCTGCAGTTCCCGTACATCGACGCCTTGATGCTCGTCGTCGCGGTGCCCGCACTGGAACCCGCGCTGCGCGGCAGGGCGTCGGAGGGCAGGGTGCTCATCGTCCTCGCCTTCTTCATACGTGCGGTGGGATCGAGCGCCTTCGCCTGGCTCTTCGACACGACGGGCCTGGACGCCGGAGCCACGCTCGTGTGGATCCTCGCGTACGTCGCGCTCGCGGTCGGAGCCTGGCTCGAGCTGAGCGGCGAGCCCGCCCAGATGTTCGTGGCAGCCAGCTCCGTCATCGCGCTGCAGATGGTCGCCGGAGCGACCGTGCATGCGGTGCTGCTCATCGGCAGGCCGCTCGAAGCGAGATCCGTCGGGGTGCTCTTGCTGTTGGGGTACTGCCAGCTCGTCGTTCTGCTGATAATCGCCTACACCCAGAGGATGCGCTGGACCAAGGCGGACCGCGAGCTGAGGGCGTGGAGCAGCCTCGTGACGGACCTCGGCACGCTCGACCCGGACGCCGCGGATAGTACAACGAGCCTCGGTCGTTTCGTGAGGGCGCTCAGGGAGCGCATCCCCAGCCTGCGAGGGCTGGTCCTCCATGAGAAGGAGGACCTCCTCGTCGGCGAGACCGGCACCTACGCCTACCCACTGGTCGCAGGCGGCACGGAGGTCGGGCGCCTGCACTTCGACGGCCAGCCCCAGCAGCTGGACGTCCTGGACGCGGTCTCTCCGTTCCTGGCCGGGCGGTTGAGGCAGTCGCAGCTGGCGGCGGAATGGGTCGACCAGGCGCTCGCGGACCCGCTGACCAGCATCCTCAACCGGCGCGGCTTCGCGGTCAGGGCTGGGCGGCTCGTTGGTATGGCCCAGGCGAACTCGGTGCGGATGACCGTCGTGATGTTCGACATCGACCACTTCAAGCGCGTCAACGACTTCTACGGCCACGGTGTCGGCGACGACGCGTTGCAGGCGCTTTCCAAGGTGCTGCAGAGCAACCTGAGACCCAACGACCTGGCGATCAGGTGGGGCGGCGAAGAGTTCGTCGTCGTCCTGTACGACGCGACTCGTGAGATCGCGGCGGAGGTCGTGAAGCGGGTGCGCTCCGACCTTCGTGACAAGAAGGTTCCGCCCATAGACTGGTCCCTCACCTTCTCGGCCGGCCTGGCGGGCGGCACGACCCCAGCTAGCCTCGCCGAGGTCGAGAGCTGGATCGACGACGCCGACACGGCCCTACGGCGGGCCAAGGCGGCCGGCCGCGACCGACTCGAGGTCGTTGCCTAGCGCTATCATCTTCGGGGATGCGAGAGCTGCTCTACGACGCCGCCAAGCACTACCGTCACGGCAAGACGCTGGCGGAGCGCGGCGACGTCCGGGGTGCCATGCAGGCGTACCGCGACGCGCTCAAGGACCTACACGCCGTCAAGCCTCAGCGCATGCGGGACGTCCTGTTGGCGCAGGTCTACCTGTCGCGCTACATGATCGGCCGCGGCATCGACCGTCGGCGCGCGGACAGCGACCTGAGGACCGGCTACTCGTACGCGCGCACCACGCATGAACCGCACGTCCGTCTCATGGCGGAGGAGCTGTGGCTGGAACGTCTCGGGGCCACTGACACCGACTGACGCCTCAGTAGCCGTTGCCTCCCACGGCGTTAGCATGGCCCCCATGGAACCTAGCGTCACCCTCGACGCCGCCCTGCGTGAACGCCCCGCCTACTTGGAGACGCTCGAAGGCCTGGTGCGGCTCGAGAGCCCGACCCACGACAAGGCGGCCGTGGACGCGCTCGCCCAACACCTCGAGAACCTCCTGACCGGGCGCGGCTGGGACGTGAAGCGCCATCCGCGCGAACGCGTCGGCGACGTGCTGGAGGCGACGCGTGGCGGGGGCCCCGGAACCAAGACCCTGCTGCTGACTCACATGGACACCGTTTGGCCCATGGGAACGCTGCAGAAGATGCCGGCGAGGGACGACGGCGAGCGCTTCTGGGGCCCCGGGACCGTTGACATGAAGGCCGGCATCGCGACCGCCATCCACGCCGTGGATCTGGCTGAGGCGCGCGGCGCGGCGCTCGCCGGCGACGTCACGCTGCTCGTCACGACGGACGAAGAGGTGGGCAGCGCTCACTCGCGCGAGCTGATCGAAGAGCTTGCTCGGCGTCATGACCGCGTCCTGGTCCTCGAGCCGGCGCGTGAAGACGGGGCGCTGAAGATCGGGCGCAAGGGCGTGGGCGGCTACACGGCTACCTTCACAGGCAGGAGCGCGCACGCCGGCAACAACCCTTCCGAAGGCGCCAGCGCCCTGCGCGAGCTGGCCCACTTCCTGCTCTTCGTCGAGGACCTCGCAGACGATGTCGCCGGCACCACGGTCAACCTGACCGTAGCCAGCGGAGGCTTCGCCACCAACGTGATCGCTGAGGAAGCGACGTGTAGCGTCGACCTCCGCGTGCTCAAGGCCACCGAAGCCGAACGCGTCGACGATGCCGTGCACAGTTACCAGCCCCGCGACAGGCGGGTGAGCGTGACCATCGAGGGTGGCCTCAACCGCCCCCCGCTGGAGACCACGCCAGCCAACCGCGCGCTCTTCGAGGAAGCGGTGTCCGCAGGTCGCAGGCTGAGCCTGGAGCTAACCGGCGCGGTCGTGGGCGGCGGCTCGGACGGCAACTTCACCTCCGCGCTCGGCGTGCCGACCCTCGATGGTTTGGGCTCCGTGGGCGGCGGCGCGCACGCGCGCGACGAGCACATCCACGTGGAGAGGACGCTGGAGCGGGTCGCTCTGCTCGCGGCCCTGCTCACCGGCCCGGAGAGCTGAGCCCAGCCACCATGCTTCCCTCGCGGCGGCGCCATGCCGTCACGACGAGCTTCGTCGTCGCCACCTGCGGCGCCCTGGCGACTTTGGCCCTGCCGCCAACGGGGTGGTGGCCGCTCTCTCTGACGCTGGCCGGGCTCTTCGCCGGCGTAGGCAACGCCCGCACACGTGGCCGAGCGTTCGCGCTCGGCTTCTGGTTCGGGTTGCCGTTCTTCGCGATCTACCTCTCGTGGCTCCCGACGTCGCTCGGGGACCTACTGGGCCCCGCCTTCTGGGCGCTCTACCCGCTGCTGGTGCTGGCGCTGGCCGCCATGTGGGGTCTGACGACGTGGGCATCCTGGCTGGTGGCGGGCGGCGGCGGCCGCCGCACGCTCTTGCTTCTGCCCGTCGCGTGGGTCGTCGTCGAGTGGGCCAGGACGCAGGGGTACTTCGCGTTCCCGTGGGGGGTCCTGGGGTACGCGTGGCTTGACACCCCGGTCGCGCAGCTCGCCAGCTCGTTCGGCGTCTACGGGCTGAGCCTGGTCGTGACCGTCATCGCTGCCTTGCTCGCGCTGCCGTTGGTGTCGCCACGCGCGAGCACGGGCCCGCCGACGGCGCGCTTGCTGCTTGCGCCTGCGGCCGCGCTGCTGGTACTGGCCGTGGCCTGGGAGCGGGGAGGGGCGGTCGGGGCTGCCTTCGACGGCAGGCTCGAGGCGCCCACCCGGATGGCGTTGCTCGTCCAGGGGGACGTCGACGCGTTCGGGCGGGCGCAGGGCGCCGCGAGGGACCTACAGGTACATCTGGACCTGACCCGCGAGGCGGTAGCCCAGGCCAGGACCAGCGGGGCGCCGCCGTACGACCTCGTCGTGTGGCCGGAGGGCGCCGTCATCGGTTACGAACTGGATGGGGCGGCTGGCTCCGCCCTCCGTGAGGAGATAGCCTCGACCGCACCGCAGGCGGCGTTCATCGTCGGAGGCAGGGCGTACGAAGGTTTGCGTTCCTACAACAGCCTTTACTCGCTCGCGGACGGGGAGTTTGAGGACCGGTACGACAAGCACTACCTGGTGCCGTTCGGCGAGCGCTGGCCGTTCCACGAGTCGCTCTCCTGGCTCTACAACGGGATCTTCGGGCTCATGGGGCTGCCGCCGCTCGCGAGTACGTCGGCCGGCTCCCCGCCGGACGTCCTGCAGACGGAGCTGGGGCCCGTGGCAGCCTTCGTCTGTTACGAGTCGGTCTTCCCGCAGGTCCAGAGAGCGCAGGTCGGGGCCGGCGCCCGCCTGCTTGTCCTGGGCACGAACGACGCCTGGTTCGCCCGCGGCTCGGGCGCCGAGCAGCACTTCGACATGGGCAGGCTGCGCGCGATCGAGACCCGCCGCTGGCTGTTGAGGGCAGGCAACGACGGTGTGACGGCCTCCGTGGACCCGCTCGGTCGCACCGTGGCGCGTATGGAGCGTGGCGTGCGAGACACGCTCACGGCCCCGTTCGGCCTGCTGAGCGCGCTCACGCCCTGGGTGCGGCACGGCCACCTGGCGCCGTGGCTGCTCGGCGGCTACCTGGTCGCCGTCGGGTTGGCGTTGCAGCCGCTACGGCCGGGCGGGCGTGCCAGGGTAGCCGACCGGCTCAGGCGGCGCTAACATGTCCGCTTCATGAACGTCGTCATCGTAGGTGGCGGTGAGATCGGTACCCTGATCGCCGCCGAGCTTCACGAAGAGCATGGCGTAACGGTCATCGATGTCGAGCAGGACAAGGAGCAAGCGTTCGAGGCGTTGGACGTCCGGTTCCTGCGAGGCTCGGGCACCGACCCGGATGACCTGAAGGCCGCGGGCGTCGAGAACGCGGACGCGTTCATCGCCTGCACCTCGAACGACGACGTCAACGTGCTCTCATGCCTGGCGGCGAAGGGTCTTGGAGCGGGCGAGACGCTCGCGTTCGTCACCAGGCAGCGCTACATTGACGCCTTCAGGAACAAGGGGGCGTTCCAGTCGGTCGGGTTGCTGATCGACCGGGTGGTGTGGCCGCAACGGATCCTGGCCCATCAGATCGCCGACATCG
The DNA here is from genome assembly GCA_035654755.1 of Trueperaceae bacterium. GTDB lineage: Bacteria > Deinococcota > Deinococci > Deinococcales > Trueperaceae > DASRWD01. Next base: position 6,606 of record DASRWD010000192.1, on the reverse strand, counting down.
TGCGCGTGCCCCGAGCCGTGGACAGCGCTCGCTTCTGGCGCGGTCGCGTCACGATGCTCGAGTACCTCATGGAACCGGGCGACCCGTTCCTGGAGACGCCACTCGTCGAGCTCAAGCTGCCCGAGGGGGTCCTGCTCGTCGGGCGTATCAGGGGTGATGACTTCGAGATACCAACCGGCGGCACCGTTCTGGCCGTCGGTGACAGGGTCGTCTTCCTGGGCGGGACCAACGAGATGCGCGAGGTGCGGAGGCGCTTCGCGCCCAAGCGGCGCTCCCTGAACGTCGCGATAGTCGGCGGCGGCAACGTCGGCTTCATGGTCGCAGAGGCGCTGGCGTACGACCGCGCCAACATCACGTTGGTGGAGGCCGATGACGAGCGCTGCCAGAAGCTGGCCCAGTGGCTGCCACACGCCCTCGTGCTCAAGGGCGACGGCACCGACATCGAACTGCTGCAACAGGAGCGCGTCGGCGATGCCGACGTCATGGTCGCGGTAACGGACGACGACGGCAGCAACCTGCTGGTCTCGCTCCTCGCCAAGCAACTCGGCATACCCAAAGTGGTCACGCGTGTAGGGCGGGCCCGGAACCGGCGGCTCTTCAGTCGAGTCGGGATCGACGCGCCACTGACACCGAGGGCGGCAGCCGTTCAGGAGGTCCTCAACTGGTTGAAGGTGGACCAGGTCGATCACATCGCCAGCATCGACGACCGCGCCGAGGTCATGGAGGTCCAATACCCGGAGGACGCCGACTCGGGGCCGCTCATGGAGCTCGAGACGGCTGACGACATCATCATCGCGGCGATCGAGCGTGACACCAACGTGATCATCCCGCGGGGCAACACGGTGCTCAAGCCGGGAGACCACCTCCTGGTCGTCACGGTGCGCGACAACGTCGAGAAGGTCGAGGAGTGGCTGGAGGAACGTCGCGAAGCTGCGCGTGCAGCCGCGGCGCAGGCGTGAAGGGCAGGGGCCGCTTCGCGCCCTTCGTACTCGGCAGCGTCCTCATCTTCCTGGGCGGCGTTGCCGCGGTCTTCGCGGCCTATGCCGCCATCGTGCGTGAGCCGATCGGCGGGTTCCTCGTCTACCTTGGCGTCTGCTTGCCTCTGGGAGCAGTGTTGCGCTTCGCCGGCCGCCCCGACGTCGACCCGGGCCGCCGCGAGGCCATCGCCACCGTGCTGCTCACATGGTTCCTGGTGCCGCTGATCGGATCCGTGCCTTACCTGATCACTGCCGACCTGCCGTTCACTCAGGCAGTCTTCGAGTCGACGAGCGGCTTCACGGCAACTGGAGCCACTGTCATCGAGTTCTTCGAGACGCTCCCTCGTTCGCTCCTGTTGTGGCGAGCGATCACGCAGTGGTTCGGCGGCATCGGCATCATCGTGCTCTTCGTCGTGGTCTTCCCGCAGCTCTCGATCGCCGGTCGCCAGATGTTCTTCACCGAGCTGCCAGGAGTGTCCGATGAGCGCGTCACGCCGCGACTGCGGTTCACCGCGGTCGCCGTGCTGACGGTCTACAGCGGGCTGACGGTCCTGTGCACCGCGTCCTTCGCGCTGCGCGGCATGCCGTTCTCCGAGGCGCTTGGCCACGCCTTCACGACGGTGTCTGCCGGTGGGTTCGCGATGCACGGCGACGGGCTGACTCACTACAACGACTCCGGCATCGAGTGGGTCGCCGTGGTGTTCATGGTCGTCGCCGGTCTCAGCATGCCGCTGCTGTGGCGCACGGTGACGGGCCGGTTCCTGCTGCCGCTGCGCGACACAGAGGTGCGGATGTACCTGGGCGTGATGGCCCTGGCGAGCGTCGTGTTGATCGCGATCACCTGGGGCGAGACCGAGACGGGCGCGGTGCGAACCGCGATCTTCCACGCCGTCAGCGTCATGACGACCACGGGCTTCGCGACGAGCGACTACGTCACGTGGGGGGAGCCGGCACAGGCCGTTCTGCTCATGTTGATGCTGGTGGGCGGCAGCGCCGGCTCCGCGAGCGGTGGGGTGAAGGTGATCCGCTGGCTGATAATCGCGAAGAACACCGTCAGGGAGGTAAGGCGCGTCTTGCACCCGCGCGCCGTGCTGCCGGTCAGGGTAGGCCGCGCGGTCGTCCCCGAGGAGGTCATGAGGGCGGTGGCCGCGTTCATCACGCTCTACGCCTCGCTGTTCGCGTTCTCGACCGTCTCGCTCGTCATGCTTGGCACGCCGTTCGTCGAGGCGCTGACCAGCTCCATCGCCTGCATCGGGAACGTGGGGCCGGGTCTCGGTGCCGTCGGACCCTACGACTCCTACGCCCAGATGCACCCGGCGGGACAACTGATCCTGTCGTTCGTGATGTTCGCGGGGCGGCTCGAGGTCGTCACGGTGTTCGTCATCTTCACGCCGGCCTGGTGGCGGCTGCCGCGCAAGAGCCCTTTCCGGGCTTGGAGACGCGATAAGGCACCGGCGCCGTTCGAGCGGGCCGAATAGTCGACCGGTCGTCGTGCTGACCAGCGAGCCGGGTGCTTGACCTGGTGCCACCTGTCACCTCGGAGCGCTTGGGTGGCTACACTCCGTATGGTCCAGTTGCGACGACCGCCTCAACGGCACCCGAGTAGGCCGTGCTGCCCGGGGGTCGGGTGACGACGCCCGACAAGTCCCCTTGGACCTTATCGAGCCGGCCGTAGGCCGAGCCTTTTGGAGGACGGATGGGAAAGAACCGGATCAGAGTCCTGCTGCTCGCCGTCGCTGCGGCCCTGGTGGTCGCTGCGTGTGGTGGTCCTCCGCCACCCAGTGGCCCAACGGCGCTGTTCGACGACGACGCCCTGGCGAACGCGACGGTGCTGCCGACGGTGGACCCGCCACCGGCCCTGGTCGCCGCGCTCGACCTGACGGGGCCGGCTTCCGCAGCGGTCAACCGGCTGAACGCCGACCGGAGCGGCATCGCCCTACCTGAGCAGGGATCGGGCCCCGCCGGCCCGGGCTACGTCGCGACCATCGAGCGCCTCGTGGACGCCAACCAGGCGACCATCCACCGCGCGCTGCTCTATGCGGACGAGGACGAACTAGGCGACGGAGAGCTCATCTTCGAAGGTTCCACCACCCTTCAGTCGGTCGCCGTAGACGAGGCGGGCGAGCTGATGCTGGTGTCCGCGGGGTCCGCCTCGAACGGCCTCGAGGCCTACGTCTTCGACCTGGCAGGTGTCTTCGGTGACGCCGAGACCGTCTACCGCCTGTCCGGGACGTCGGACGACGAGGCGGACGTCGCCATGTCGCTCGACGGGAACGTCTGGGTCCACGGCAGCGTCGACGACGACGGCATGGGCAACGCCATCGTCTACCACGTCGATAGGAACAGCGGCGAAGTTCTCCGGCTGCCTCTGGACATCCTGCTTGGCGGTGACAGGTACCCGATGTCGGATACGAGCCTCTCGGGCGACGGCAGCATGGCGGTGTTCGTGATGGACGCTACCGATCATCCGTCGTTCGGCGTGCCCATCATCATCGGCTTCGCCTCGACTGGCGAAGGCGGCGGCATCCTCTGGGAGGGGCTGCCGGGCGCCACCACCGCGCTGCGGGATCCCAGCGTCACTTACGACGGCGCCTACCTGGTCGTTGAAGAGATCTTCGACGGGTTCGAGTTCATCAGCATCATAGAGACGTTGACCGGCGCGTTCGACGACCTCTTCGAGAACGAGGAGGAGATCGTCGAGCATCCGTTCGTGACCGCCGGAGCCGATGGGCTCGTGTACGCGCTCGACGGCGTGATCGAACGGGCTGAAGTCGTATTCGGTGAGACCGGCGTAGACCTCGCCGGAGCCGAGGCCGTTCCCCCGAGCGACGGCGATGCCGTAGGCTTCGCGCCGTACATCGCGCGCGCTCCACCGCCGCCGCCGCCACCGCCACCGGGCACGATCGAGTACTCGGACACCACTGTCGGCGCGCCCACGTGGGACCGGCCGAGCCCGCCGGAGCCGAACACGTTCGGCCCCGTCGGCTATCACGCCTTCGAGTTCACAGCGGACGATGCCGGCGTGTACACGATCGAGAGCGAGCAGGACTACGACGGCTTCATAGTCCTGTACTCCGACACGTTCGACCCGTCCGAGCCGTACACGAACCTCGTCGACCTCAACGACGACCAACCGTCTGCTGGTCGCTCCGAGCTGAAGGTGATCCTCGAGCCCGGCGATTACGTGCTCGTCACGACCGGCTGGGGACCGGGCGACGAAGGCACGTTCACGAACAGGATCATCCCGCCCCAGGAGCTCGATCCCACAGACGCGCCCGTCATCGAGCTCTTCGAGGCCGACCTCTCGGTCGTGGAGACCGGCACCGAGATCGAGGTCACCTGGTTCGCCACCAGCCCGACGGGCGTGACCTGCACGATCGACTGGGGCGACGGCACGGACGACACGCCGATCTGCGAGGAGGGCACGCTCGAGACCGCGGTCCACGCGTACGCTTCGGAAGGTCCCAAGGTCATCACGCTGACCGTGACCAACGTCAACGGCAGCGACGAGGCCAAGGTGTTCCCCACCGTCCACAACGACGACGCCGGCAGCTTCGACATCGTCGTCGTGTTCGCGAACGACCTTCTCAGCCAGGCCCAGATGGACGCCTTCCAAGACGCGGCGGACCGCTGGTCGGAGGTGATCTCAGGTGACCTCTCACCTGCTCAGCCGGGCGACGTTCCGCCAGGGATCTCCTGCCTCGGCGAGCCGGGCTTCAACGGCGAGGTGGACGACGTTGTGATCAGCGCGGCGGGCGCCCTCATCGACGGTCCTGGGAGCGTACTGGCGCGCGCGGGCCCGTGCATCTTCCGCGAACCCGGTTCCAACGGCGCTCTCGAGCCGCTTCCGCTCTACGGCGTCATGCAGTTCGACGTCGCTGACCTGGATGACCTCGAGACCGAGGGAGGCCTGCTCTCGACGATCCTCCACGAGATGGGCCACGTCCTCGGTCTCGGAACGCTGTGGGAGGACAACGGGTTCATCGACTTCGCCCCCACCACGGACGACTGCAGAGACACCGCGACGTTCACGACCGCGCCCACGTACACGGGCACCCAAGGTAACGCCCAGTACGTCATCCTGGGCGGCACCGGAGGCGCGCCCATCGAAGATGAGTTCGGCGCCGGCACCAAGTGCGGCCACTGGGACGAGGAGCACTTCGCCAACGAACTGATGACCGGCTTCATCGACGTCGGATCTGATGAGCCGCTCTCCATCCTCACGGTCGGAGCGCTGGAAGACCTCGGCTACACGGTGAGTCTCGCCGCCGCCGACGACTACACTTTCCCGCCCGTGCCCGCCAGGCTCGCCGACGAGCCCAAGGCCCGCACCCACGACGAGTTGCTCTTCTTCCCGAAGCACTCGATCGGTCGCTGAGCACTACAGCCCATCGGGCTGATAGATGAAGCGGCCCCGCCTTCTCCGGCGGGGCCGCTTCTCATTGGTCGGACGTCAGCGAACCGCTACTGGGCGTCCCACTCAGCTTCGTCCAACAGGTCGCGCAACAGCTCCCTGACCGCCCAGAAGCCGATGGGCTCGGCGCCGCCATCGGCTCGCACGACCTTCGTCTCCGACGGCCACTCGACCATCACGTACGACGAGGGGTTGTCCAGGAACGGGGTGGCGTAGGTGTCGTCGAGCTGCACGAAGCCGACTTCCTCAGCCAGCCTCATGACCTGGTGCAGTTTGGCGACGTCCACGCGGCCGGTGTGCTCGCCCAGGTGCTCGACGTTCATCTCCCCCACGTAGGAGAAGGAGCCGTCCGCCGAGAAGATCGCCGTGAAAGCAGGGCATCCCAGGTAGCACGGCGTCATCTCGACACCTATGCGGCTCACTCGCGGTGGTTCCGGTGGCCTGGGGGCGTCCCCGATGCCGGGAGAACAAGGCACCCCGACGGGTCCCTTGCATGGCGTGGACGTCTGGTCCGGGACCGTGTCCTCGGCGAGGACGCTGTGCAGTACGGCCAACTCTCCGGCGACGGCGAGGCTCGACGCCAGGAGGGCCGTGCCGAACACGGCGGCGGCGAGTGCCGCGGCGACCCTCTGCCTCTTCGACCTGCGCGCTATGGCTCGCATGGGGAGATGATGCCACGAGTCCCGGGCCGTTAAGGCGAGAACCGTGAACCTGGCTTCACAGATCGATAGCGCCACCTCGAAAGGTCAGCTGGCGTTGTGGAGCCGTGCTCTAGGCATTGTCGAACCGACGTCGCCCTCACCGTTCTCTGACCATTTTCTCAGCTTCACGTCATGTGAACGTAAGGTTGCCTGGCTACAACCGAGACCGCGGACACATCGACACCACCCAGCCCGGCGCCGACGATATCTGCCGGCGGCCACGGTGTAACCCCCCGGTGTCCGCGTACGGAGGAGAGGATGAGGAGAGTCAGGATCTGGCTCGCCGGGGCGCTGCTCGCGCTCCTGATCGCGGCTTGTGGCGCGCCGCAACCACCGGCGGAGACCGCGCTGATATCGGATGCAGACCTGGTATCCGCGGTCATGGCGCCGACGGCGGCGCTTGACGCACTCGTCGGTTCGGCCACCGACCTGGACCTCGCTGTTGACGATGTTCCGAACCGCGAGACGCTCGCGGGGCACAGCGACTTCGCCTCCAGCGTCGCGAGGTCTGGTG
>DASRWD010000191.1:0-16258 GCA_035654755.1 Trueperaceae bacterium | reverse complement strand
CGCCGTGGGACGATAGCCCCGTGCCGGCCGAGCACCAGCTACGTGGGCTGGGCCCGGTGATCATGACGGTGAGAGCGTTGCCTCCCACTGACGCGCTGTTGCGCGATGTCACGAACATGCGCGCGGTCCGCAGCTACGAAGACCCGGAGGGCGCAGGCGGCGAGGTGCACGTCTACGACATGGGCGAGGGAGGCCCACACGCCGAGTTGCACGTCGCCGTTCAGCCGGGGCTCGAGCCCGCTCGGCCCGGAGCGGGTGGAGTGCACCACGTCGCTTTCAGGGCGCCGGACGACGAGACGCACCGGGCGTGGCTGGACCGGCTGACCGACATGCGGGTGCAGAACTCGGGCTGGGTGGACCGCTTCTGGTTCCACAGCATCTACTTCAGGGAGCCGGGCGGGGTGCTGTTCGAGATCGCGACGGACGGCCCGGGTTTCGGGGTGGACGAGGAGATGGACGCGTTGGGCGAGACGGTCGTGCTCCCGCCGTTCCTCGAGGCGCACCGTCAGCGCATCGTCAGCAACCTCAAGCCGATCGACTAGCCGTCCCGCCGCAACGCGCGTGCCGGCACGCCGACGACGGTCATGCCGTCCGGGACATCGTCAACGACCACCGCTCCTGCGCCGACGACGCACCACGACCCCAGCCGCACGCCAGGCAGGACCGTGGCGCCGGCACCGACGAAAGCACCCTCCCCGGCGGTCACCGCTCCTGCGAGCGTGGCGCCGGACGCTACCTGGACCAGGTCGGCCAGCTTGCAGTCGTGCTCTACGATCGCCCCGGTGTTGATGATCGCGTGGCGGCCCACGGTGGCGCCGGGTTGCACGACCGCGCCGGCGAAGACCACTGACCCCTGGCCAACGGACGAACCCTCGGCCATCTCGGCTCGGGGATGTACGAGCGTCGCGAAGCCGTGGCCCTCGTACGACGCTGCCAGGCGGGCCCGCGCACGGTTGTCTCCCACCGCCACGACCAGGTTGGCGTCGCCCGAGAGCACATCGTCGTCGTCATGGACGGGTGCGCCAAGCACGGTAGCGCCCTGAAGATCCGGGCGTGGGTCCAGGAGGCCTAGGACCTCGTACCCTGCCTTCCTAGCCGTTGCCACACAAACCTTCGCGTGACCGCCCGCCCCGACGATCCACAGCGGAGCGGGCTTCACCTCAACCGACCAGCTTCGCCTCGAGAGCGGAGAGCGTCTCGGCGCTGACCCCGGCCCTCTCCAGGTAAGCGACGGCGCCGCCGTGCCGGGCGTCCAGGTGATCCAAGGCCGGTTCCATCAGGTCTGGTGTGGCTCCTAGGAGCCGGTTGAACTCGGAGCGTGGCAGCCCGTCCTTCTCCGCCTGGTCCAGCAGTCGCTGGCGCAGAGGGCCGATGCGGTCCTCGGTGAGGGCGAAGTCCTCGAGGACTGTGGCGCGGTCCACGCCCACGGCCTCGAGCAGCAGGGCGGCGAGTAGGCCGGTCCGGTCCTTGCCCGCGGAGCAATGGAACAGCGAGGTGCCAGGCGACTCGGCCACGAGCCGCGTCGCCTGTGCGAACGCTGGGCCCGCATGGTCGAGCGCCGCCAGGTAGAAGCTCGTGATGTCGAACCGGTCCGACGGCCGCTGGCCGGCGGCCTCGATGTGCGACCACACCTCGACGTTGTGCACCGTGACCCCGGCCCGTTGGAGGAACCGGCTGGGCTCGCGTTCGCACTCCATCTGCCCGCGGAGGTCGATGACCGTCGTCAGTGGGAGCCGGGAGAGGAGCGTGAGATCGGCGTCCGTGAGGCTGGCGGGCCCGTCGGACCGCAGCACCCTGCCGGGCGCCGTGTAGCGTCCACCGGTGACCGGCAACCCGCCCAGGTCACGGGTGTTGAGGGTCCCTTCCAACGGGAGGAACCTGGTGGCATGTTCGCCTGTAGCAAGCGCTGACATCTATTCGATGGTATCCCGCCGAGCGGCAAGCGACGTAGCGTCCCACAGCGTCAGCTAGCGCCTCACATGAAGGCAGGTGCTAACTTCTGTAGACCATGGAGGGGCCTTTGTGAAGTGGGAGGACCGCGGCCGTAGCCGCAACCTTGAAGACCGGCGCGCTGCCGGTCCCGCGCGTATGGGTATACCGCTCGGCATCGGCGGCGTGGTGCTCGTCTACGTCCTCAGCCTCGTCACCGGCGTGGACCTGACGTCGATCCTCGGCGGTGGACCCAGCTCTCAGGTGAGCTCGCCGCCCGTGTCGCAGGAGGAGCTGGCCGCGGAAGAGGAGCAGGTCCGCTTCGTATCGTTCGTGCTCGATGACCTCCAGGACACGTGGACTCAGATGATCCAGGGGCAGTACCCGGACGCGACGCTCGTGCTTTACAGAGACGCCGTCGAGTCTGGGTGCGGCACGGCGCCGGCGGCAGCGGGACCCTTCTACTGCCCGCTGGACACGAGCGTCTACGTGGACCTGTCCTTCTACGACACCCTTCGCCAGCGCTACGGCGCCCCGGGCGACTTCGCTCAGGCCTACGTGCTCGCTCACGAGATAGGCCATCACATCCAGAACCTCACGGGCACGCTCTCACAGGTGCGCCAGGGCCAGCAGTCGTCGCCCGGTCAGGCCAACGAGCTCTCCGTGGCCCTGGAACTGCAGGCGGACTGCTACGCGGGCGTATGGGCCGCCTCCGCGGGCGCCAGGGGCCTACTGGAGGGAGGCGACGTTCAGGAGGGCCTGAACGCGGCCGCCGCCGTCGGCGACGATAGGTTGAGCGGCATGGCAGGGCGCAGCGCCAACCAGGAGACGTTCACGCACGGGTCGTCCGAGCAGCGGATGGCCTGGTTCCAGAACGGGTTCGAGGGCGGGGACCCGAACGCCTGCGACACCTTCTCGGCGTCGACGTTCTGACCGGCTGACCGCTGGGCTCAGCCGTGTGTTCTGCGGGCGGCGTGCGTCTCCAGGATCGAGTCGACCTGCCTCACGTCATCTTCGCTCAGCTCCCAGCGCCCGGCCTCGGCGTTCCGCTGAACCTGTCCCGGCGTCGTCGCGCCCGCGATCACGCTCGCGACCTCGGGCTTGGCGAGGAGCCAGGCGAAGGCCAGGTCGAGGATCTCCTTGCCGTGGTCTTTGGCGAAGGACTCGAGGTCTTCGATGAGGTCGAAGTTCTCGTCCGTCAGGTGGCGTTCCCATCTCTCGTTGCCCGTGATGCGTGTCCCCGGCGGGAGCGTCGCTCCGCGCCTGTACTTCCCGGTCAGGAGGCCGCTGAAGAGGGGGAAGTACGGTAGGAACGCGATCCCGTGCCGGCGGCAGGCCGGCAAGACCTCGAGCTCGGCGTCGCGCTTGAGCAGGCTCAACTCGTTCTGCACGCTGACGAAGCGGGGAACCCCAGCGGAAGCGGCGGCAGCCTCTGCCTCCTCGATCTGCTCTGCGGAGAAGTTCGAGCAACCGATCTCGCGCACCGACCCCTCCTTCACGAGCTCGCCCAGGGCGCCGAGCGTCTCGACGATGGGGATCTCGGGATCCGGGCGGTGTAGCTGGTACAGGTCTACGTGGTCCATTGCCAAGCGCTGAAGGCTCGCGTGGATGGCCTGCTTGACGTACTCGGGCCTGGCGCCCTGTTTGCCGTCGGCTAGCTTGCTGCCGAACTTCGTGGCCAGGACGACCCTGTCCCGTCTGCCATGCAAGACGCGTCCCAGGAACGTCTCGCTTGCCGTCTGACCGTACGTGTCGGCCGTGTCGAAGAAGTCGACGCCAGCGTCCAGCGCGGCATCGACCACGGCCTTCGTGGCTGCCTCATCGAGCCGGCCCCCGAAGTTGTTGCAACCGAGACCGACTACCGAGGCGCTGAGGCTGCCGATGGGTCTCCTACGCATTTCAGGCATGCCTGAGCTTAGCCGCCTAACATGCCGCATGGACTCGTTCGAACGCGTGCTGGCCGCCTCCCGAGTGCGCAACGTGCTGTTGGGGCCGCGCCGCGCGGAAGGTCCCGGTCACGTCGTCGACCACATGCTCGCCGTTCAGGCGCAGGAACCCGCGTTCTCCCGCTGGTCGGTCGGACAGCGGATGAACCGTCCCGACGAGGCAAGCGTCATCGAGAGCGTAGACAACGCAGAGATCGTGCGCGTGCACATCCTGAGGCCGACCTGGCATTACGTCAGAGGCGATGACCTTCGGTGGGTCCAGGCACTGACGGGTCCGAGGGTGCTGAGGAGCAGCGCGGGCTGGTACCGCAGCCACGACGTAGACGACGGCTTCCTCGGCACTGGACGGGCGGTCGTGGAATCCTCGCTGGCTGGCGGCAACGCCAAGACGCGCCACGAGCTCAGGGACGACGTCGCAGCGGCCGGTCTCGACGTCTCCGGCCAACGCATGGCCGCGCTGATGTTCGACCTGGAGTTGAAGGCCGTCGTGTGCTCTGGCCCGTTCAGGAACCGTCAGCACACCTACGCGTTGGTCGACGAGCGGTTGCCGCCGCAGGCCGCTCTCGATCCAGCGGAGGCCACTGGACGCCTCGTGCAGCGCTACCTGCGAGGCCACTCCCCGTCGACCCTCAAGGACCTCCGGTGGTGGTCGGGACTCACGATCGCGGACCTGCGCAGGGCTGTCGAGGATCTGGCCGATCTCGTCACCACGGAGACCGTAGGCGGCGTCGAGTACGTCTGGATGACGGACGTACCGCCGGCGGAGGCCGTGGATGACGCCGGCACGTTCGAGCTGCTGCAGGTGTTCGACGAGCTGTTCGTGGGCTACTCGGAGACCCGCAGGCTGCTCGACCCGGACGGCGAGTTCGGGGCCGTGCTGCCGATCGGGTTCACCAAGATGATGCACGTCGTCGTTGAGGGTGACCGCCTTGTGGGGCGCTGGCGTGCCGACCGGAGGCAGAGGACCCTGAAGCTTACGTTCGACCTGAACCGGCCACTATCGAGTTCCGGGCAGGCTTCTCTGGAAGACGCCGCCAGGTGCTACGGCGCGTTCGTCGGCGCCGAGGAGACCGGGATCGACTTCACGGCCAGCACGCGGTGAGCGATCAGTGCCCCGGGTAGTAACGGCAGTATCGAGATGGCCATGGCCACCTGCATGCCTATCGTCTCCTGCAGGGCTCCTATGCCCAGATAGAGCACGCCGGCGGTTCCCCACGTCAGCCCCATCATCATCCCGGAGGCCGTTGCGACGGCGTGCGGCGCCATGTCCTGTGCGGAGACGACCATTATGGGTAGACCGCCGTTGATGAGGATGCCTGAGGCGGCCACCAAGGCGAAGAAGCCGACAGAGCCCGGCTGCGAAACGAGCATGAGGAACAGCGGGGCGGTCGCAAGGAGCATGGTGCCGGTGACCAGTTGTGTGCGGGTGAACCGGTTCTCGACGACGCCGGCGAGGATCCCGCCGACCGCGCCCGAGAGGGTGAACGTCGTGACCGTCCAGAACACGACCGGGTCGGTCGGCGACAGTCCGCGCGAGTTGACCAGCCACAGCGGCGCGCCGTTGATGATCGCCGTCCAAGCCATCGATCGCAGGATCCCGGCGAGGCACAGACGGCCGACGGGTCCCCTGAACAGGTCTATGTCGAATATCTTCGAGGCGCGCGCGTGCTCGTCGCGCGGCTGCCGTGGCACCAGGAAGTAGATGAGCAGTCCGAACACCAGACCCGGGACCATGAGCAGCGGCGTGTAGGGCAGCCAACCCTCGATGATGAACAGGCCGATTATCAGCGGCCCAAGGCTCATGCCCGCCGTGCCTCCGGCCGAGAACACGCCCAGCGCCAGGCCGCCCGTCTTCCTCGCCGCCGAACGGGCGAGGCTCGTCCCGGCCGGGTGGAAGGCCGCAGAGCCCAGCCCACCAACGAACAGGAGCGGTAAGAGCAGCAGTGGCGACGGCGCCACCGCCATAGACGAGAGGACGGCGGAGCTCAGGATCACGCCGCCCGAGGCGACCACACGGCGCCCGAGGCGATCCGCCACGGCGCCGAAGAACGGTTGCAGGACGGACGAGCTGAACGAGAGCGTGGCGACCAGGACGGCGAGCGTGAACTCGCCGGCACCGAACCTCTGCTGGAACGTCGGGAGCAGGGCCGAGAGCGCCCCGGAGAAGAAGTCGTTGCAGAAGTGAGCCACGAACAGGAGGACGGCGAGCGACGTACCGCTGAGGTGGTAGGCAGCTCGTGACGTCACCCGGCCAAGCTTATCCCCGGGCGACGGAGGCGACAGGTTGTAGCCTGTCGGCGTGAGAACCACTGCTTCCGAGGAGATGCTCGCACGCGCGATCGCGCTCGCCGTCGAGAACGTCGGAGCGGGAGGCGGCCCGTTCGGCGCCGTGCTCCTCACCGCGGACGGCCGGGTCTTCGAGGGCGTCAACCGCGTGACGCGCGACAACGACCCCACCGCGCACGCCGAGGTGGTCGCGATACGGCGGGCGTGCAGCGAGACCGGCTCGTTCGAGCTTCGAGGTGCAGTCCTGTACGCGAGCTGCGAGCCATGTCCCATGTGTCTGGCAACGGCGCTGTGGGCGCGCATCCCGGAGGTGCGTTTCGCCGCGGATCGCCACGCTGCTGCCGCTGCCGGCTTCTCGGACGCCGCCTTCTACGACTTCCTGGAGGGACGGGAGCGCGACGCGATGCAGGTGGCGCGGGCTCCGCAACCGACGGAGAACGAGCCCTTCGAGGCCTGGATGCGTCACGAGCAACGCGTCCGATACTGAAGAAGCGCGGCTCGTCAAACCCGCTCACGCTCCTCACGAGTAACCGAACCGTCGTCATGCTGGCCCACCTACGCTCAGCCACATGAGGAGGGACGAGATGCCCACCGACGACAGACGACTGCACGACACGCGCATCAACCGCGACGCCTACCCCGAGGACGACCCTGCCGGCTTCGACGAGCGCAGCCGCGAGCCTCTGGCGCCGAACGACACGTTGCATGACATAGAGGACGAGAGGGCTCGCCTGTACCCGTCGCCCCTGGCCGGCGTCGAGCCGCTCGAAGGGCACGCCGTGGAGCCGGATGCCGAAGAGGTATCGATCGAGGACGCCCTCATCAAGGAGCGGGCTGATGCAGGTTGGGAGCAGTCTCGCGAGCTCGACACGAGCGCAGCGACGTTCGACGGCTCACCCGGGCTCGGAGTCATGCGCGTGGTACGCAGCGCCGACGGAGACGTAGTCGAGACGCCCGGGACCTGGCGTCCCGGCGACGGCACACGGTTCGACGGGCATATCCGGGTGGGCGCCGTGGTCACGTACGAGGGACCGCTGCACGTAGGCGATGGACGCGTGCGCGACGTGACAGAGCAGGTCCGCGTGACGAGCACCGGCCGCTACGTCACGGAGGACGGCGAGGAGTACGACATCGTCAACTTCGAGGCGGTGGACCAGCTGCAGATCTAGGGTCGGCTAGGAAGAACCGGGCTCGGATTCCTTGCGTCGCCTGCCGTGGCGTTGCCAGACGAGCCAGGTGATGACGGCTGCCGCGAGGAGCACCCAGAGCACGGTCTCCAACCGGTCTACGACATCCAGGACGAGCTGCCACCGTTCGCCGAGGACCCAGCCGGCCGCCACCAGTAGGGTGTTCCACAGCAAGGTGCCTATGAGCGTGTAGAGGGTGAAGCGTCCGAACGTCATCTCGGCCACGCCGGCGGGCAGCGAGATGAGGCTGCGTACGCCGGGGACGAACCGGCCCCAGAAGACCACCTTGGTGTCGTGACGCTGGAAGAAGTTCAAGGCCTCGTCGTAGTCGGCCTCGCGCAGCGCGACGTAGCGGCCGAACCGCCGGATGAAGGCGCGCACGCGGGTGTCTCCGAGCCTTCGACCCAGCCAGTAGAAGGCGGCCGTGCCGGCGAAGCCGCCCGCGGAGGTCGCGACCAGGACGAGGAAGACGTTCAGTCGCCCGTCCGCCACGAGGAACCCGGCGAAAGGGAGTACGAACTCCGACGGGATGGGCGGGATCAGGTTCTCGATCAGTGACAGCAGCGCTAGGCCCGCGTAGCCGAGCGTCTCGACGAGCTGCAGCATGAACGACTTGAGCCCATCGAGGACACCGCTCACGGCGGTCACGCTAACCCGGGAGCGCATCGTTGCTGCGCGGTAGTCTGCCTACCCGTGGACGAGGACGGGGCCGAAGGCGACGGGAGACTCATCTCACGGCGAGACTTCGTGCGCTCGGCGGGTGCCATCGGCGTCGCCGCCGTGCTGATGACGGCGTCGGGCCTGCAGCCGCCCCGCCTGTACCAGGTGACCGAGCACAGGCGCGCCGTGCGCGGCCTGAAACGGCGCGTGACCGTCGCGTTCCTCACGGACCTGCACCTGGGGCCGTTCCTCGATGGTGACGATCTGGCGAGGTGGGTGGAAAGCACCCTCGACCTGAGCCCGGACCTCATCGTCATCGGCGGCGACATCGTGGACAGTCGCTACCGAGGCGACCTCGGGGTACTTGTCGACTGGCTGTCCAGGCTCGAGGCGCCCCTGGGCGTGCACGCGGTGCTCGGGAACCACGACCATAGTCGCTTTCGTCGGCCAGGCCCGCTGCTCGATGCGCTGGGCGTAGCAGGTGTGAGCACGCTCCTGAACGAATCTGTTGCACTGCGGGAGGACCTGGTCCTGTCCGGGATAGACGACCTCCGCGTCGGACGCCCTGACGTCGATGCGGCCCTAGGCAGCGCTGCGGACCTCGGAGCGACCGGCAGCGAAGACGCGCCCGCGCTGGTCTTCGTCTCGCACAACCCGGACGTCATCCCCGAGCTGCCGCGGTCGCCCGACCTACTGCTCGCGGGCCATACGCACGGCGGGCAGGTGCGGTTGCCGCTGATAGGCGCCGTTGCGACGTCTTCGCGCTACGGGAGGCGCTACCTGGAGGGTTGGGTAGACGCACCCATGCCGGCCTTCGTCTCTAGGGGGCTGGGCGTCACCGGCGTGCCCTTCCGCTACGACTGCCCGGCAGAGCTGGTGTATCTGGTGTTCGACCCTGACTGAGGGCTTGCGGGCGACTAGCGCGTGGCCCGTCTGACGACGTCCACGAAGACGTCGGCAGCGGAGTGAATCGTCGCTTCAGCCAGCGTGGGATGGACGGGGAAGGCGAGCGACGTCACGGCCAGCTCGGACGCGACCGGTAGTGGCTGTTCCGGGGCCAACCCGGAGTCAGTGAACGCCCGCTCGCGGTAGATCTCGCCACAGCTGCCCGCTCTGATCGGGAAGCCGGCCGCCTCGACCTCGTCCTGGATGCGCTGCCTGTCCCAACCAGGCTTCAGGGCCTCGGGAACCAGGTAGGCGTAGAGCCTGTAGAAGGCGTGCCGGATGCCGTGCCTGACCTGAGGAACGCGCACGGCGCCCAAGCCCGACAACCGCTCGTGCCACAGAAGCGCGTTCCGGGTCCTGATCGAGACGGTCTCTTCGAGGTCACGGAGCTGCAGGCGTCCCAGCGCGGCCTGGAGCTCTGTCATGCGCCAGTTGGTCCCGAAGCCGTCGTGTAGCCACTGGTATCCGGGTGGATGCGCCGTGTGATAGGTGGTGTCGTAGCCCTTGCCATGGTCCTTGAACGACCAGGCGGCCTTGAACCAGTCCTCGTCGTCCAGGACGAGCATGCCGCCCTCACCGCCCGTCGTGATGATCTTGTCGTTGCAGAAGGAGAACGCGGCCATGTCGCTCATAGACCCAACCGGACGACCGTCGACCGTCGCGCCGTGGGCCTGCGCGCAGTCCTCTATGACGACGAAGCCCTTCTCCGCGGCCAACGCCTGGATCTCTCGCATCTCCGCCGGCCAACCGCCCAGGTGGACGACGACCACGGCCTTGGTCTTCGGCGTGGTCACCGCCTCTATCGTGGCGGCGGTGATAGCCCCGCTGTCGCGGTCGACGTCGGCCAGGACGGGCCGGGCGCCCTGCAGCACCGCCGCGCTGGCCGACGCGATGAACGTGCGCGGTGTGGTGACAACCTCGTCCCCGGGCCCGACCCCTGCCGTCCGCAGGGCCAGCTCGAGGGCAACCGTGCCGTTCATCAACGCGATCGCGTGCGTTCTGTTCAGGTGTGAGGCGTAATCGCGCTCGAAGCCTGCAACTTGGTCGCCCGTCCACTGGTTGACACGGCCGGAGCGCAGCACGTCGGCGACGGCCGCGACCTGTTCCTCGGTGTACTTGGGCCAGGGCTCGAGCGGCCTCGCCTTGGGCGCGCCCTCGCCGCTGGTCGGGTAAGCGGAACTTTCGCCTCGCGCGGTCACGTAGGCGATGTTATCCACGCATGTCGGCCGCCGCCGCGCCCGCCGTCACGCCCGGGGCCGCCCAGGAGGCGGTTACGCCCGCAACGGCCTCGCCTAACGACCGTCACCACGGCCGTTCCGTGATACCGGCGGAATGCTGGTCTAGTCCTTCTTCTTCACCCAGTCCCCGTCGCCGTTCTTCTCGTACTTCTGCTTCACGGCGCTCCAGGCCACCTTGTGCGACACCTCTTCGCGGGAGTCGTCACCCTTACGCTCCTCGGGTTCATCGTACTGGTCCCAGGCGCTGTTGTACGCCTCCTTGTAGATTTCTTGTGCGTGCTTCGGCAGGTTGTCCCTGACGCTCTCCGGCAGGTCGCTCGTCTTGTCGTAAGGCATGGCCTGACTCCTCCCCTTCTCTAGCGAACCGGTGCCGATGGCGCCGCGGGGCCCCATGGCCGCCGGTCAGGTACGAGAATCGTGAGGGCCGCTCCCGTGTGAGGCGTGAAACCCGCGTGTGCCGCTCGGTTCGCCGTCACTTGGAAGTAGGCGCCGTGGCTCGGGGGCACGCCGGTCCGGCCTTGGTTATCGTCGCTGCTGTGGTCATGAGCGGTGAGGAAGACATCGCGGACACCGGCCCGGTATGGGATCAGGGTGGCGGCCTGGAGCTCGAGCCGCTACCGGGCGACGTCTCTTGTGACCTGTGTGTAGTTGGGCTGGGAGGCAGCGGCTTGGCGGCGGTGCGGGAGGGACTGGCGCGGGGACTCGATGTCGTGGGCATCGACGCAGGTGAGGTGGCGTCCGGCGCCGCTGGTCGTAACGGCGGCTTCCTGCTCGCGGGCGTCGCTGCGTTCCACCACGATGCCGTCGCGACGCTCGGAGCCCAGAGGGCGACGGCCCTGTATCGCGCCACGCTGGCGGAGGTTGACGCGATGGAGCGTGCCACTCCGCAGCACGTCCGTAGGACGGGCTCCCTGCGCATCGCGGAGTCGACCGAGGAGCTCGACGACTGCCGCGCGCAGCATGAACGGATGCAGGCGGACGGCCTACCGGTGGAGCCCTACTCGGGCCCGGAGGGTGAAGGGTTGCTGTTCCCGCACGACGGTGTCTGCGACCCGTTGGCGCGTTGCCGGACGCTGGCCCGCATGGCGGTGGCCGCCGGCGCCAGGCTGTACGCCCACACCAACGCTTCCAGCGTAGAACCCACAGTCGTAACCACCGGCCGCGGTCGGGTGCGCTGCCGTACGGCGATCGTCGCCGTGGACGGCGGTCTGGAGCGACTGTTGCCGGAGATGGAAGTCGCGGTGCGGACCGCCCGGTTGCAGATGCTCGCCACGGCGCCGACGCGAGAGGCGGTGCTCCCGAGGCCCGTCTACCGTCGGTACGGTTACGAGTACTACCAGCAGCTTCCTGACGGACGACTCGCGATCGGCGGTTTCCGTGACATGGCGGGTGACGGCGAGTGGACGCATGATGCTAGGCCGCACTCTGCTGTACAGGACCGACTCACTGCGTTCGTGCGCGACGTGCTTGGCGTCACCGCGCCGATCACTCACCGCTGGGCGGCTCTTGTCGGGTACGCCCGCGGCGTTCTACCCGCCTTCGCAAGGCTACGAGGGGGTGTGATCGCGATAGGCGGCTACAGCGGCACGGGCAACGTCGTCGGCTCGATCCTGGGTAGGGAGGCCGTTGCCGCGGCCATCGGTGACGCCGAGGGCCTGTCTGGTCTCTTCGACCTCTCGTCGGTCGACTGAGCCAGCCGGCTAACGACCCCAGACGGGATCTGCCCACAACGGTTCTCGCGCCAGACGCCGCTCAGCCACCCTCCACTCGGGCAGGTACCGTTCGACGGTCTGCCAGAACTCGCGGCTGTGGTCGGGCACTATGAGGTGAGCGAGCTCGTGGACGACCACGTACGTCAGGCACTCGCGGGGGCGCGTGACCAGCGCAAGGTTCAGGAACACCTTGCCGGTCCTCACGTGACAGGTTCCCCAGCGTGAGGTCATGCGCCTCACGTTCACCGAGGTCATGGGCACGCCCATCTCGTGCGCCCAGGCGCGCGTCAGCGTACCGAACTCGGTCCGCGCCACTTGCCGTAATCGCTTCTCCAGCGTCCTGCGCCTCTCGTCGAGGTCGGCGTGGGCTGGGACCGAGACGGTCAGCTCGCGCTCCGCATCCGTAGGAGTTCGAGCGGGCAGATCGGTCGCCCTCGAGGAAGGCGGCGACCCGGGTAGCACGCTCACGAAGCGCAGGACGTGCGGGATGCCCAGAACCGGAACGATCTCTCCCGAGACGTACTCGAGCTTGACCGGAACGGGCACCGACGCGAACCGCGCCCGCTGGCGCTCGATCCATTCGAGGCGGCCCCTGACGACCTCCCGCACGAACCTCTCGGGCATGGTGTGCGGGGCGCTGACGCGCACGCGACCGTCCGGTGGGTAGACCCTCAGGTTGACGTGCTTGATGCGTTTGCGCACGACCTCGATCGAGAAGCCGTCGACGTCGATGCGTGAGGCGACCTGTGGCTTCCTGCGGGCCATCCGCGAGACGATACCTGCTATCCTTGGCCGCCGATGAAGCCATCTGACGAGCTCACGACGGCCACGCCCGTAGGCGCGGAGGTTCGGCCCGTTGCCGAGCACGTCTCCCCCCTAGGCAAGGGGCGCGGCTTCGCACTCGCGCACCGCATCCTGCCGCGTCCTGCCCCGGGGCCGGCGACGAACTTCTGGCGAGCGGTCGTCAAGGGTGGTCACAGCCTGGCTGTGATCGCGATGGCGTCGGCATCGCTCTACCTCGTCTACTGCGCCTTCACAGGCAGACGGGACGTCTTCACGGTGCTCGCCCTCGTCATGATCGGCATAGAGGCCCTCGTGTACGCATCGTTCGGCCGGGCCTGTCCACTGACGATCCTCGCGCGCAACCTCGGCGACGAAGGTGGTCACGATTACCTGTTCGAGTGGCTGCTCGGTCGTGGGCGTATCCACTACGTGGCGCGCACCCTTGCGCTGCTGGCCGTCGTGGGTGTCGCCTCGATCCTCGTGGCCGAACTTATCCGCTGATCTAAGCACCCTCCGTTCTCAGCGAATCACGACCCCAGGCAGGGCTGCCGAGGTCTTGACGGGCGTCGCTCATGTGGAGCGATGCCCAAATAATCATTGGACATCGCGAGCACGAAACTTGACATGATGGCGCGCAGGTTTCATAATGCGGCTAACTGCCTGGCGTGTCGTCGGCCACAGCCGTATGCGGCTCCAGGGTAGCGACCCGCGGGCGCGAAAGCCGAGATCAGGGGAGGTAAGACATGACACTAAGCACTAGATACAGTCGTCCACGTTCCGTGCGTTGGCTTCCTGGCACGTCCTTCGGGGACCTGTTCCAAGAGTTCGAACAGTTCCTGCAGCCGCTGGCGGACGCGAGCCGAGGCAGCATCGGTGTGCATCAACCCATCGACCTTTACGAGACGGATGATGCCGTCGTCGTCCAGATGGCGGTACCTGGCGTGCGCGCCGAGGACCTCGACCTCAGTATCGAGGGGCGTCAGGTCACGATCCGCGGAACCTTGCGTGACGAGGAGATCGAAGGTCGCCGCTACTGGTTGAGGAGCATGCCCCGCGGCGATTTCAGCCGCACCGTCACGGTGCCCAGCGGCATCGAGGCGGACGCGATCGAAGCGTCGGTCGATCAGGGTGTGCTCACCCTCAACATGCCCAAGGCCGCAGAGGCGATGGCTCGCAAGATAGCCGTGAGCAGCACGGGGCGCCCCGAGAGCGTGCCCACGCTGGAGACCACGCAAGAAGCGGGCGCGTAACAGCGGACGCACTAGATCGTACCGGCCAGTGCCGAAGTGAACCCGCAAGACCGCCGACCCCCGGGGTCGGCGGTCTTCGTTCGGTGTCAAGGATGTTCGCCCTGGTTCGCTGGTGTACTACCTATGATTCGCTACCCACCGCCGCACAAGGAGTTACACTCTGATACTGGTGGTCGGGGGCGACAGGAGACGAACATGGCATTGACCGAGGTACTGGTACTCATTCCTGAGGAGCGGGTAGGCGAGTTCTACCGGCTCGTAGGAACCTGGATGGGCGGAGAGACGCTCGAGCAGGAGGAAGCCACGGCTGGCAGACGGGGAAGGCGCCGCCGCCGTCCAGAAGGGCAGAAGCTGGCCAGCTCCAGCCGGTACGCGCCCCTTCACGATCACCTGAAGGGCGTCGCCAAAGACAAGAAGACGTACGAGCTCAGCTTCGACGAGATCGCGACGATCATGGGTGGCCCCCTCCCGCAGTCGGCGTACGACCACCGAGCGTGGTGGGCGAACACAGAATCGCACTCCCAGGCTCTGGCTTGGATCTCAGCGGGCTGGAAGGTGGACAAGGTGGACCTCGAAGGCCAGCTAATCCACCTCGTCAGGCGACGCTAGGCAGCAGTCAGAAGCGAGAACTCTTCAGAGCTGAGGTTGCGGGCGCCGCAGCCTCTCTAGGTGCTGCTTACGGAACTTGGCGACCTTCGGGGCTATGACCGCAGCGCAGTACGGTTGGTTCGGGTTCCTCGCGAAGTAGTCGTCGTGGTACTGCTCGGCCGGGTAGAACTCGGTTGCCTGTTCCAGGGCTGTGACCAGCGGAGCATCGTAGATACGCTGGTCACTGACCCGTTGTAGAGCCTCGCGCGCGCGGCGTTCCTGATCGTCGTCCAGCGGGAAGATGGCCGAACGGTACTGACTCCCGACGTCGTGACCTTGCCGGTTCAGCGTGGTCGGGTCGTGGATGCTGAAGAAGACGTCCAGCAGGTCGTCGTACGTGATGATGGCCGGGTCGTACTCCACGCGTACCGCCTCGGCATGTCCGGTGGTGCCTGTACAAACCTGTTCGTACGTCGGGTTGGGCCTACGGCCGCCGATGTACCCGGACTTTACTTCGAGCACACCGTCCAGTTCGACGAAGACCGCCTCGAGGCACCAGAAGCAACCGCCGGCCAATATGGCGGTCTGGGTATCACGATCGCTTGTCACTCTCTTCCTCCGTCCGCCTTGCCCTGTGGCCATAGTAGGCCCGCGGCCGGGCTCGCTTCAGTCCTCCCACGACCTGACCAGCTCGACGAGCAAGCGCACGCCGTAACCGCTGGCTCCCGACGACAGGTACTGACGCTGACCAGGCTTGTCCACCACCTCCATCCCGGCCATGTCGATATGGGCCCACGGGTAGGAGACGAACTCCTGTAGGAACACCGCGGCCGTACCGACACCGCCGCGCGCCCCACCGGAGTTCTTCATGTCGGCGACCTGGCTCTCGATGGTCTTGCGGTACTCGGCGAAGAGCGGCATGCGCCAAACGCGTTCACCCGTCGCGTCGCCCGCGCCCGCGAGACGCTGCGCCAACTGGTCGTCGTTCGCGAAGAGGGAAGCGCTGACGCCGGCGCCCATCGCTACGATGCTGGACCCGGTCAGCGTCGCGATGTCCACGACGGCGCTCGGCTGGAGGTCCCCTGCGTACGACAGCGCGTCCGCCAGGGCCAACCGACCTTCCGCGTCCGTGCTGATCACCTCGATGCTCGTCCCGCCCCGCGCGACGATCACGTCCGAGGGCCGGTACGCGCGTGCGTCCGCCATGTTCTCGACACACGGGCAGATCCCGATGACGCGTACGGGCGCGTCCAGCTCGGCGATGGCGGCCATTGCGCCTATGACGGCGGCCGCGCCTGCCATGTCTGCCTTCATGGGCACCATGCCGTCACGCGTCTTCAGCGAGAAGCCGCCCGTGTCGAACGTGACGCCCTTGCCAACGAGGACGACGGTCGGCTGCTGTGCGCGTCCCGGGTCGTGTTCCATGACGATGAAGCGCGGCTCGTTGGCGCTTCCGCGCGACACTGCCAGCAGGGCGCCCATGTCCTCGGAAGCGGCCCACTGCGCGTCACCGACGGTCACTTCGAGGCCGGACGTCGCGAGCTCACGGGCCGCTTGAGCGAGGAACTCCGGGTTTGCGACGTTCGCCGGCGTGTTGACGAGGTCCCTCGCCAGGAAGGCGCCACGGACAGTGGCGCGGGCGCAGCGTGCAGCCTCCTCGAGGGCGGGCAGCTTGGCGCCGTCCCTCTCCAGCAGGGTCACCGACGTGACGCGGCGCCCCGGCTCCTTCGTCCG
>DASRWD010000190.1:0-6439 GCA_035654755.1 Trueperaceae bacterium | reverse complement strand
CATCGTCGTCATCGACTACGGGTCGCAGTACGCGCGCCTCATCGCCCGCCGTCTGAGGGAGCTGGGAGTCTTCTCGGTCGTGGTCGGGCCGCACGTCACGGCCGCACAGCTAGACGAGTTGGAGCCGCGTGGGCTCATCCTCTCGGGCGGCCCCATGAGCGTGCGCTCCGCCAACGCGCCCGGGCTTCCGGACGGCGCGCTCGATTCGCGCGTTCCCGTCCTCGCCATCTGCTACGGCATGCAGCTCCTCGCCCGCGAGCTGGGTGGCACGGTGGCCGCCGCGGGACGCGGTGAGTACGGCAAGGCCGAACTTACCGACTACGGTGGCCGGCTCTTCGACGGCGTGGAGGGCGAGTTCGTGGCGTGGATGAGCCACGGCGACAGCGTCGTCGAGCCTCCGCCGGGCTTCAGGGTCGTGGCGCGTTCACGCGACGGGGTCGTCGCCGCGATCGAGGACGAGCGACGCGAGATCTACGGCCTGCAGTTCCATCCGGAGGTCCGGCACACACCCAAGGGAGCCCGGGTGCTCGAGCGGTTCGTAGAGCGTTCAGGGGTGTCACGCGACTGGACCGCGGAGAACATCGTGAGCGGCGCGATACGGGATGTCAGGGAGCGCGTTGGAGACGAACGTGTCCTGCTTGCCGTGTCCGGCGGTGTCGACTCCTCCACCCTGGCCCTCCTGCTCACGAAGGCGATCGGCGACAGGCTGGTGCCGGTGTTCGTCGACCACGGGCTCCTGCGGATGGGCGAGGCCGAGGAGGTCGAGCGTGCGCTGACGTCGCTCGGGGTGCCGCTACGTGTCGTGAACGCCAAGCACCGCTTCCTGACCGCGCTGGCCGGCATCGATGAACCGGAGACGAAGCGCAAGGCGATCGGCCGTGAGTTCATCGCCGTCTTCGAGGAGGAGGCCAGAGCGTTGAGGTCGGGCGGCGAGATCCGCTTCCTCGCTCAGGGCACCCTCTACCCGGACGTCATCGAATCGTCGGCAGGCTCACACGGCGCCGCCGTCATCAAGTCGCACCACAACGTCGGCGGCCTGCCGGAGGAGCTCGGTTTCGAGCTGATCGAACCCTTCCGCATGCTGTTCAAGGACGAGGTGCGGGAGGTCGCGGAGGCGCTCGGACTGCCTCCGCACCTGCGCGACCGTCACCCGTTCCCCGGCCCCGGCCTCGCCATACGCGTCATCGGTGAGGTGACCGAGGAGAGGCTCGCGGTCCTGGCGCGTGTCGACGACGTCTTCGTCTCTGCCCTGCGCGAGTTCGGGCTGTACCAGGAGACATGGCAGGCGCTCGCCGTGCTCACGCCGGTACGCTCCGTGGGCGTGATGGGGGACGGACGCTCCTACGGCTACATGGTCGCGCTGCGCGCGGTGACGAGCGAGGACGGCATGACAGCGGACTGGGCGAGGTTGCCGCACGAGTTCCTGGCCACGGTCTCCAGTCGCATCGTCAACTCGGTGGCCGAGGTCAACCGCGTCGTGTACGACATCACCAGTAAGCCCCCCGGCACCATCGAGTGGGAGTGAGCGCTGGTATCATCGAGCCATGGCCAAGGCCTGGCTCATCAAGAACGAGCCCGACTGCTACTCCTTCGACGACCTGACCCGCGACGGGCGGGCGCCATGGGACGGCGTGCGCAACTACCAGGCGCGCAACTTCATGCGCGACGAGATGCGCCCTGGCGACATGGTGCTCTACTACCACTCGTCGATCGCGGAGCCCGCCGTCGTCGGCATCGCCAGGGTGGCATCCGAGCCGTACCCCGACCCCACGCAGTTCGACCCCGAGGACGAGTACTACGACCCCAAGGCCACCCGCGATGAGCCGCGCTGGCACCTGGTGGACTTCGAGCCCGTCGAGCCACTCGCGAGGCCCGTGACCCTCGCAGAGATGAAGGGCGACCCGGAGCTCGCGGGCATGAGGCTGCTGCAGCGCGGCAACCGTCTCAGCGTCATGCCGGTCGAGCCTCAGCACTTCGACCACATCCTGGAGCTCTCGCGCTCATGACTTCCGTCAGGCAGAGGAGGCTCGGGTGACGCCCGCGGCACCCATCCCGGACCGTCACGTGCGCGTGCTGCACGCGGTCGCCGAGGGGTACATCCGCACGGCTCACCCGGTCCCCTCGCAGGCCGTGGCCTCACAGCTCGAAGTCTCCTCGGCCACCGTGAGGAACGACTTCGGGATGCTGGAGCAGGGCGGTCTGCTACAGCAACCACACACCTCTGCGGGCCGCATACCGACCGTGGCAGGCTTCCGCTACTACGCGTCCTCGTACCTGCCGCCCAGGCGCCTGCCCAAGGGCGACAGGGACGTCATCCTGAGGCGACTGGCGAACGCGGACGGCGACGACGTGTTCTCCGAGGCCTCCCGCCTGGCAGCCAAGCTCTCCGGTTACGCCGTGCTGATCAGCCTGCCGGCCGACGACCAGCTCACCATCCACGAGATCCACCTGTCCCTGGTCTCGTCCAAGCGACTGCTCGCGGTCGTCGTGCTCGAGAACGGACTGGTAAGGCAGATCGGCGTGGACGTCGACCCCATGCCGAGCGAGAGCGTCATCGACGACGCTGAACGCAACCTGAGGCAGCTCGGCCTGAGCATCGGTGAGGTACCCAGGGCGCTGCGGGCCGTCGCGGCCACCGCAGGCGACGACGAGCTGGCACGCACGCTCGAGGCGATCAGCGACGCCTGGACCGGCCTAAGGGCCCCCAAGCGCTTCAGGGACGGACTCAAGCTGCTGCTGGGTGAGCCCGAGGGCGAGGACCCCAGCTTCGTGAGGTTGGTCGTCGAGCACGTCGAGGGCGACGCCGGCGCGACCGGGTACCCGACTGGCGATCTGGACCTGGAGCTGGACGACAGGCTGGCGATGGTGAGCGCCTCGTTCGCGTTCGGGGGCGGTCGCGGGGCCCTGACGCTCGTGGGACCGGCACGCATGCGCTATCCGAGGGCGCTGTCGGTGGCGAGCGAGTTCGGACGGGCCCTCAGCCTGGACATGGACCAAGACGCGGAGGACGGGCGAGACGAGCGCTGATCGGCGCGGGCGCGAGGCGTCATCTCGGCGGTCGCCGCGAGGTCAGAAGACCGCATCCCTACGTGATTTCTCACAACTTTCTGCCTCCCCTCGGCCCTATGCTCGTTGACGTGCCGACAGGGGGCGAGACACGTGCCTAACGACGTCTACCGCGCCGCCATCGCCGGCCTCGCGGCCCTCGTTCCGCCCAAGGCGGCCCGGCGGCTGGTCGACGACTCGCTGCGCGCCACGAGGCGCACGTCAGACGACGTGAGCGTCGCGGCCATGAGGCGCCTGCTGTTAGGTCCCATCCGCGATGAGTTGGCTGGAGTCCTGCCACCATCGGCCGTGGGTCCAGGCCTCAAGCGGATCGCCGCCGGCCTGCACGGTGGAGCGCCGCGCGGAGGACGCTGGTGGCGTCGCGGCGGTGGTGAGCGCCGGCAAGCCGCCGAGCCGGCGCCGGTCGATGACGACCCTGAGGAGGCGGACACGGCTGAACCGGTCACACGCGCGGCGGACGTCCCGAAAGGCGCGCTTGCGGCTGCTTCCAAGGTCGCGGCCACGTCGGGGCCCGCGTCCTCCGTCGGGTCGAGCATGATCACGTGGGTGCCTCCGGCGGAGCGTGGGGCCGATATCCCGACGACGATGACGCCCGGCGATCCGACCGGAGGAGGAGCGGCACAGGCGGCGCGAAACACTCCCGACGTGGCCGTCGCGCAGCGGCCAAGGCCACCGAGCGCTCCTCTACCCAGCCTCGACGTTGCTCTCCTGGATCGGGCCCTGAAGTCGTTCGGCGAGCTCGAAACGGTGCGCCAGGTCGTGGCCGTCCGCAATGGAGAGCTCGTGAGCTCCAGCGGCGAGGGCCTCAGGGCAGAAGAGCTCCCCGCACTCGTTCACGCGACCACCAGGCTGCTCGAGAAGGCCGGCAGGCTCAACGTGTTCGCACTGGAGAACGCATCCGGCTCCATGTTCCTGTTCCCGCTCACGGGCGGTGGACTTGTCGTCCTAACGAAACCGAAGGTGAACTTCGGCGCGGTGCTGGCGGCCCGCGCCGCGCTCGAGGAGGCAGCATGATCGCTCGTCTAAGACCCATAGCCGTCGTGGCCGCGCTGTTCGCGCTTGGCGGTGCCCCGGCGCTGGCCCAAGAGGACAGCGTGTTGCAACGCTACGACCTGGCCGTGGAGAACCTCGAGTTCGCGGTCCAGTCCGTACCCGGAGACGCTCTCCAGGCGCGCGATGAGCTGGAGCGGGCCCTCAACGCCCTGTTGACGCTCTCGCGCGACACCACCAGCGCGACGCTGGTGGACGCCATGCAGCGGACGTTCGAAAGCGCCCGCGTCGCAGTCGACAACCAGAGCAGGGCCGACCTGGCCGTCCAGGCTGCCGTGCTGCGCGGCGGCTTCCGCCGCCTCGTCGCCGATTCGGCGTTCACCACCGGCGCTGCCGGCGACATAGACACCACGACCGCACGCCTCGTCCATCTGGCCGAGGACATGGGCTTCTCGGCCGAGGACATGGCGGCCCTCCAGGGCGCGGATGCGTCCGTGGATTCCCTGCGTCTGGCCTTCGAGGCCGGCACCGCGGGTTCGGTCGCCACCGAGCTCGCGGTAGCCGAGCGCCTGCTGCCGACGGACAGGGCTGCTGCGTATGAGTCCCTGGCCACGGCGTACGGCGACTCTCTGCTGATCCAGGACTCCCCGCGCGCCGACCCGGGCCTCAACCAGTCGCTGCTGACCGCCGCACAGGCCCTCGTGAGCGGCGACAACGAGGCCTTCGTCACGGCAACGACCCAGACGAGTGGACAGCTCTCGCGCCTGGCCTCCGCGGCCCGGGCGGGCGAGACGGGCTCCGCCCAGCCCAGCGCCTCTCAGCCAGCCGGCGAGCCGGCAGATGGCGCCACCGTGCAGGAACCGGCGGCACCAGGCGATCAGCCGGCAGACGGCGGGCAGGCCGCTGGCCAAGCGGTCGAGACTCCGGCGGCGCAGGACGCTCCAGCCGCGACGGAGACTGCATCCGATGCGGCGGCGCAGGAACAGGCGTCGCCCGGCCTACCACTGAGCGAGCCCGCAGACGGAGTGGACGAGGCGCAAGCAGCTCCGGGCGGCGACCTGCCGGCGCTGGGTCAGCTCGACCAGCCGGCTGCAGACGAAGGCGCTCCCGAGATGCTCACGGAGCAGACCCTCGCCTTGGCTCGCGCGCAGTTCGAACAGGAGCAGCGCGACGCACAGCTCGCGGCACTCGTGTCGGAGCTCGAGGCCGACGGCCTCCCGAGCGGGCTGGCCCGCACGCAGAGCGAGAGCCTTCTCGACGCGGGCTTCTCCACCGTGGCTGAGGCTCACGCGAGCGTCGCAGCCAAGGTGAACGAGGCCGTCGCAGCGCTGCGGGCGGGCGACCGCCAGGCTGCCGAGAACGCCGTCGCGGACGCCCGCCGGAACTTCACTGCGCTCGACGGCGTGCTGGGCG
Source organism: Trueperaceae bacterium (assembly GCA_035654755.1). Taxonomy (GTDB): domain Bacteria; phylum Deinococcota; class Deinococci; order Deinococcales; family Trueperaceae; genus DASRWD01. The sequence continues at coordinate 970 of DASRWD010000190.1, read as the reverse complement.
CCCGCGACGCCGAGATGGCCGCCGCCACCCGCGACCTCTTCGCCTCGATACTCGACCGTCCCGCGTTACGCGAGCACGACCTGACCCTCCTCGCAGCACAGGTCGATGCGGCCAGGCCCGCTACGGCGACAGCCGCAGGAGCCTCGGGGCTCGACGTCGAACGCGCCGTCGACGCCGTGTGGTCGGGTTGGCCCCGCCTCGTCCTCCTCTTCGTGCTCGGCCTGCTGGCCTTCGTGCCACTGCGCTACCTGAACCTCGCGTTCGGTGGCGGGAACGCGAACTGGCGCATGGTTGGCTGGGCGTTGTTCCTCCTCTTCGTGCCGTTCATGTACGAAGCGCTGGCCGCGCTGGGCTCCGTGCTCGCGGACCTGGCGGACATGCCCGTCCTAGACGTCCTCTCGCGGTGGTCGATGTTCACCAGCACGACGGGTCAGGTGGTCTGGGCGGTGCTGGGGCTGCTGGCCCTCCTGTTCGCCGCCTCCGGGCTGCGCGGGATCGCCGCCCAGTTCGGTCTGCTCGGTGGTCGAGGAGCGGGGCCGGGCGGCAACACCCCCACGCTCGTAGAGAGCAGCGGCGTCAGGCAGGGCTCGGCGGTCGACTGGGACGACGAGTTCTAGACGTGCGGACGGAGACCGGCATGGCGCCCGGTGCGGAGGGTGAGTCCTACCTCTCTCGATGACGAACCTCGTCTACCAGACCGCGATCGAGGAGTTGGAGGCCGTGTTGTCGCCTCGCGTCGTGTCTCGCTCCCTCAAGGAGGGGTTGCGCCAGCACGGCCGGTCACCCGACTCGGTGGACGTGTCCACGCTCGAGCAGATACTCAAGGGGCAGGTGTACAGGCAGCTCCAGGTCTCGATGCCCGTGACGGAGGCCAAGACGACGGTCGAGGGCATCGTCGACAAGCTGCGTGAGGTAGGCGCGGGAGCCGGTCCCATCGGGGAGGAGGGCTCCGGGCTACAGTCACAGGCCG
>DASRWD010000189.1:0-10216 GCA_035654755.1 Trueperaceae bacterium | reverse complement strand
GCTCCTCCAGCTCATGGACGTGAACGCCGCGGTGGCCTGCGCTCGCTTCTGCCGCAAGGTCGTCGTGACCGCGTCTACGGAGCCCATCGACTTCCGCGCTCCCATCCACGTCGGCGAGATCGTCGAGGTGAAGAGCCGCGTCGCTTGGACCGGCAGGACCAGCATGATCGTCAGGTGCGAGGTCCATGGCGAGAACCCGCTGTCGGGCGAGCGGCGCCTTACCACCATCGGGCACCTCAACTTCGTCGCGCTCGACCGGGAAGGTGCACCTACACCCGTACCGCGCCTGCGGGTGGAGACGGAGCTCGAGCGGCGTCATTGGGCGACGGGTGAGAAGGTGAGGGAGGACATCGACAGACGGCGCAAGAGGCGCGCGTACCAGCCGTCGTAGGCGAGCTTCCTTCGCTGGGTGCGGAGGGTAGACAGCGATCGCGGGCGTCTCGGGCTCTCTCTTGTCCCTTGTCGTAGAGTTCCGTGGGCGGACGAAGGCGATATCAGTGTCAACGAGTTCTCGGTCCCAAAGTCCGCGCACGAGGGGTGACATCTTGCGATCAGCTCGTCTCGCGCAGTCCTTCATCATCTCCTGCATCCTCTTCGCCGCCACGGCGTTCGGTCAGACGCCGGCCGGTGAGCCCACCTACATCCAGCTGATACTCGACGCCTCCGGATCCATGTTCAACAAGCTCGAGGACGGCCGTTACCGGATCGTCGCGGCCAAGGACGTCCTCACCCAACTGATCTCGTCGCTCCCCGACGATCAGAGCCTCAACGTTGGCCTGCGCGTGTACGGCGCCGAGCGCTGGGCAAGCGACCCCGACGCCTGCGAAGACACGCACCTGGTGGTGCCCTTGGAAGGCTTGGACCGAAGCCGCCTACTGCAGACGGTCCGGGACACGCAGGCGCAGGGCGCCACGCCCATCGCCCTTTCGCTGGAGCTCGCCGCGCAGGACTTCCCGGCCGAGGGCCGCAAGGTGATCGTGCTGATCACGGACGGCATAGAGTCGTGCCGCACTGACCTCCGAGAGGTGGCGGAGCGCCTGCGCGGCGAAGGCTTCGACGTCGACCTGCGCATCATCGGCATCGACCTGGACGACTTCGCGCGTCAGGCCTTCGAGGGTCTCGGCACCTTCGAGAACGCCACGAGCGCGACCGAGCTCCTCGCTGCCCTCAACAGGGCCGTCGAGGTGACGCCGGCCGAGGTCACACACACCGTCACCGTGACGCTCACGCGCGAAGGCGCCCCGGCCACCGAAGGTGGGCTGGTGGAGTTCATCGGCGCGGTGGGCCAGGAGGCCTACGCCTTCCCCGCTACGGACGACGGCACGTTCACGTCGGAGCTGCCCGCCGGCGCCTACACGGCGGTCGTGCGGGACGCGTTCAGCGAGGGACCCACGACCGTCACGGGCCTTACCGTCACCGAGGGCGTCAACGAGTTCACGTTCGAGCTGGCGCCGCCGGTCGAGGTCGTCCTGACGGTCTCGGACGAGGCACCTCCCGCCGGGTCGACCGTCACTGTCTCGTTCGAAGGCGCGCCTGCGGGGAGAGGCCAGGTGTGGATCTCGCCCGTCGATTCCGACGTCGCGTTGGGCTGGGATTACGTGGACGGTCCGGACGGCGAGGTCGAGCTGCGTGTCCCGGACGAGCCGGGTACCTACGAGGCCGTCTACCACGTCGTGCTGCCGGAAGGCGGCACGAAGGAGATCGGCTCTGCGCTCTTGGAGGTGCAGCCCGTCACGGCATCGGTCGAGGCGCCCGCAGAGGTCGGTGCCGGCAGCAGCTTCGAGGTCTCCTGGCAGGGCCCGGGCAACGACAACGACTACGTGACGATCGCGCCGGCCGGCTCGTCCGACGCCACCTTCCTCGACTACGACTACGCACGCAACGGCAACCCTCTCTCCATCGTCGCGCCCGACGAGGCGGGTGACTACGAGGTCAGGTACGTCACCGGCCAGAGCAACACCGTCCTGGCGGCAGTGCCCATAACGGTCGCGCAGACGGAGGCATCCGTCAGCGCTCCGGCCGAGGTCGTCGCCGGCGGCGAGCTCGATGTCTCGTGGACGGGACCCGGCAACGAGGACGACTACGTCACGATCGCGCCTGCCGGCGCCCCCGAGGGCACTTACCTCGACTACGACTACGCTCGCAACGGCAACCCGTTGACGATCCGGGCACCAGACGAGCCCGGCGATTACGAGGTCAGGTACGTCACCGGCCAGAGCAGCAGCACGCTGGCGACGACGACCTTGACGGTCACAGAGGCCACCGCGTCGATCGACGGGCCGGACGAGGTCGTGGCCGGCAGTGCGTTCGAGGTTTCGTGGACCGGCCCCGACAACCGGGACGACTACGTCACCATCGCGCCGGCCGGTTCGTCGGAGGGCACGTACCTCGACTACGACTACACGCGCAACGGCGACATCCTGACGATCGTGGCCCCGGAGGACCCGGGTGCCTACGAGCTCCGCTACGTCACGGCGCAGAGCAGCGCCACGCTCGCAAGCGCGCCCATCACGGTCACCGAAGCCTCCGCATCGCTCACGGCTCCAAGCGAGGTCGAAGCAGGCGGTTCCATACGTGTCACATGGGAAGGGCCGGACAACCCGAACGACTTCGTGACGATCGTCCCGGTCGGCGCCGACGAGGGCGCCTACCTCGACTACGACTACACCCGCAACGGGTCGACGCTCGCTATCACGGCGCCCAACGAGCCGGGCGAGTACGAGATCCGCTACGTGACCGGCCGGAGCTACTACACCTTGGCAAGCGTGCCCATCACGGTTCGCTGACAGCACTGTCGCGCCCCGGGCGCGCGACAAGTCGGGTTAGCCGTGGAGCGGGCCCATCGAAGCGTCCGCACCACACGTATTCAGGGCCGCGACGACCGCCGCAGGACCCGCAAGCAGGCTGGCTGGAACCTCACGTCTCCCCTGTTATCCTTGCCAGGGCCGCATCAGGGCACCGTCCCACAGCGTGCCGGAGGAACAATGCCCGACACGGAAGTCAAAGGGAGCGGCATCGAGGTTCGCGCCGTCAACGCCATACGAGCCCTCACCGTCGATGCCACCCAGGAGGCGGGAGACGGGCACCCCGGCATGCCGATGGGCGCCGCGCCCATGGGTTACGTGCTCTACGTGGACGCCATGCGCCACGACCCCGCGAAACCCGCTTGGCCGAACAGGGACCGCTACGTTCAGTCCGCCGGTCACGGGTCGATGCTGCAGTACTCGCTGCTCCACCTGACGGGCTACGACCTGCCGATGGAAGAGCTGCGCGGCTACCGGCAGTGGGGCAGCCAGACCCCAGGACACCCCGAGTACGGCCACACGGCCGGCGTCGAGACGACGACTGGCCCTCTGGGCCAAGGCATCTCGACGGCGGTCGGCATGGCGCTGGCGGAGGCTCACCTCGCGGCGCGCTACAACCGGCCCGGCTTCGAGATCATCGACCATCGAACTTACGTGATCGCCTCCGACGGCGACCTCATGGAGGGTGTCAGCGGCGAGGCATCGTCCTTCGCGGGTCACCTGGGCCTCGGGAAGCTGATCGTCCTCTACGACGACAACGGCATCTCCATAGACGGAAAGACCGAGATCACGTTCTCGGAGGATGTGCTTCGTCGCTACGAGGCATACGGCTGGCACGTCCAACGAGTAGAGGACGGACAGGACGTGGCGGCCATCCGGCGCGCCGTGCGAGCGGCGGAGTCCGAGACCGGCAGGCCGAGCCTCATCGCCGTGCGCACCGTCATCGGGTTCGGCGCGCCCAAGCTCGCCGGCACCTCCAAGGTTCACGGCTCACCGCTGGGAGCCGAGGAGGCGGAGGCAACGAAGGCGAACCTCGGTATCGACTGGCCCGCCTTCACAGTGCCTGAGGACGTGCTCGAGCACACACGCGCTGTTCTCCGCCGGGGCGCGGAAGCCAGGGAGCACTGGGAGGCGTCGTTCGATAGGTACGCTCACGAGTTCCCGGCGGAGGCCGAGGAACTGAAAGCAGTATTCTCCGGCGCCGCACCGGACCTGTCCGGCCTGAGCCTCCCTTCCTTCGAGGTTGGCGGGAAGGTGGCAACGCGCAAGGCGTCGGCTGCGGCCTTGAACGCGGTCGCGGCGGTGGTGCCTGGGATGGTCGGCGGATCGGCCGACCTCGCCGGTTCGAACTACACGGACATCGATGGCGAGACCCCGATGCTCCCCGGCGACCTGTCGGGACGCATCATCCACTTCGGCGTGCGCGAACACGCCATGGCCGCGATCGCCAACGGACTTTCACTGCACGGCCTCAACCCGTTCGTCGCGACGTTCCTCGTCTTCTCCGACTACCTCAAGCCGGCGCTGCGCCTTTCGGCGCTCATGAACCAGGGCGTCGTCTACGTGCTCACCCACGACTCGATAGGGCTGGGGGGCGACGGGCCGACACACCAACCCATCGAGCACCTCATGGCCCTGCGCGCCGTTCCCAACGTCGTCGTGTTGCGGCCCGCGGACGGGAACGAGACCGCACAGGCCTGGCGGATCGCCGCCGAGCGTCGGGACGGGCCAACGGTCCTCGCCCTCACCAGACAGAACGTTCCCAACCTGCAGGTGCCTGCCGGAGCCGTCGCGAAAGGCGGCTACGTGATCGCCGAGGCCACGGGCGAAGGCGCGCCCGACGTCATCCTCGTCGGCACCGGTTCCGAGGTGGCCCTGTGCATCGGGGCACGCGAGAGGCTCGAAGAGGCCGGCACGCGGACGCGCGTCGTCAGCCTGCCGTCGTTCGAGCTCTTCGAGGCCCAGGAAGCCGCGTACAGACGGTCCGTGCTACCGGCCGAGGTGAAGGCTCGTGTCACGGTCGAGGCCGGCGCGACCCTCGGATGGGAGCGGTACGCGGGCGACCGGGGCGTGATAGTGGGACTCGACCGCTTCGGCGCCTCTGCCCCAGGAGACGACGTCATGCGCGAGCTTGGGTTCACAGTAGATGCCGTGGTCGCCGCAGCCGAGCGGGCGATCGCCGGAATATGATGACTCGCTTGGATTCACGCCCCACCCCCGTTGGAGGTCAGATGAGAAGGTCCGTTGGAGCCGTACTACTGACGCTGGTGCTGTCGTTCGCAACCAGCGCCATCGCCGCCGAACTACCTGATTACCTACCCACAGAGACCATAGCCGCCATCGGCGTCGAAGGTCTCGGTCAACACGAAGCCAAGGCCCAACCGTTCATCGACGAGTGGAACCGGCTCAACCTCTCCGAGCTGCTCGAGGCGGCCTTCGCTGACCAGGCCGAGGAGGAGCTGCCGGACGTGGCGATGCCGGACTTCGACTTCGACGCCGACCTGCTCGACTTCCTTGGTCGCGAGGCGTGGGTCGTCGTGTCGGCAAGCTCCTTCAACCCGCTTCCCGCCGTCACTCTGCTCGCGCGAGTGACGACCGAAGGGATGGCGGCGGTGACTGGCATCCTCGACTCCTTCGACTCGGAGGGCGAGGTGACGACGATGTCCGAAGGCGGCATCGAGTTCAACGTGATCATCCCCAGTGGAGATGAGGCGATGGTTCCCGCGGTGGCGTACGCCACCTTCGAAGACGTCGTTCTGGTGTCGAGCAACCCCGACGTCGCCAGGGGCGTGCTGCGGCGCTACCAGGGCGCGAACGAGCCGAGCCTCGCCACCAACACCGGCTTCCAGGCCACAGTTGGCGCCGTGCAACCCGGCAACAGCTACTTCTACTTGGACCTGGCCGCCGGCACCGAGGTGGCGGCGCCGTTCGCGGCCGGCATGGACTTCGATGCGCTCGTCGCCCGCGTGTCCGCGGCGGCCACGACCGCCGGCGTGTACGGGGTAGTCACCCGCATAGGGGAAGACGGCATAACGTCCGAGACCACCCGCGTCCTGGGCGACCGCTCCGGTGACCCGCTCCTCTACGACGCCATGGCCGGCGGTGCGCCGGTCAGCGACGGCGTCCTGTCGTTCACGCCACCGACCGCGCTCGGCGTTACCGCGACCTCGACGGACATCTCCGGTTGGTGGGATTGGCTCGGTGATGTCGTCGCATCCGAGCCCTCGATCGGCATCACGGACCTGAGCGAGATGATCGAGATGTCCGTGGGCCTGGATCCGGACACGACGCTCTTCGCCTGGATGGGCGAGGAGTTCGGAACCATCACCCTCGGCTACGGCACGGCCTCTGCCATGCCGACGCAACTCGAGAACCCTCTGGGCGACTCCGTCTACCTGATCGAGACCACTGACGAGGCGGCCGCCGACGCCGGTCTAACCCAGCTGTTCTCCCTGCTGGCCGGTTTCAGCAGCTCGTTCATGGACCCCATGGGCGAGGGTGCGGCCGTCACTCCCGAGCGACGCGACGTCAGTGGCGTAAGCGTCACCGACTGGACTCTGACCGACGGCTTCACGCTGAGCACCGCCGTGACGGGCGGTTACGCGCTCGTCGCGACGACTCCGGAGTCCATGGACGCCGTGTTGGCCGCCCGCGCCGGCGGCGCCGGTCTCTCGAACGCTCTCGCCCCGCTGGTGCAGCGGGTGCCGCAGGGAGCCCGCTCGTTCGCGCTCTCCAACGACCAGGCGGCCCTCGCCTTCGCGAACGAGAGCCTCGTCGATCAGTTCGGCATGATGAGCGGCATGATGGGCGGCGACATCGACTTCGACGCCGTCGAGGCCGCCACGTCGGCCCTGGGCGAGTTCCTCGAGTTCGCTACCGAGCGCTTCGGCAGCACCGTCGGTTACACGCAGGTGAACGGTCAGGTCGTGCGCGGACAGTCGTTCTCGTCCGTCACCTGGTGACCCTCAGGCGGTGAGGTCGGACCACAGCCGGTCCACCTGACCCGAGAGCTCCTCTACCCCGCCCGCGTTGACCAGCACATGGTCGGCGCGGGCGGTCTTCTGTGACGCCGGGACCTGGGCCGCCTCCCGCCGCGCCACCTCTGCCGGCTCCATGCCGGAGCGCTGTGCCAGCCGGAGCTTGCGCAGTTTCAAAGGCGCGTCCACCACGACCACGAGGTCGTAGTCGCCCTCCAGGCCGCTCTCGTAGAGGAGCGGCACGTCGTAGACGATCACCCGTGGCGGCTCGGGGAGCGCTTCGAGCTCGCGCGTGATCTCGGCCGACCGCCGCCTGACCCACGGGTGCACGATGGCGTTGAGCTTGGCGCGCGCGGCGCCGTCCCCGAACACGTGCTTGGCGGTGGCGGCCCTGTCGAGACGCGGGCCGTCCGGCCCGTCTATGACGAGCTCCGCCCCCAGCTCCGCTGCGATCTGCGCAAGCACCGCCGGGTCGGATGTCGCCTCACGCGCCAGCACATCGGCGTCCACCACAGCCGCGCCGCGTTCCTCGAGCATCCGCGCGACCGTCGACTTGCCGGATCCGATGCTGCCGGTTAAGCCCACCCGCAGGGGGCGAGGGCCTTCCGAAGGCTGTACCACACGCACATCATCGCTCACGCTGGCCGTTAGGCTCGAGTGGTGCCGTGGCGACGGGCCAGGACGCAGAGCATCGCACCGGAACGGTTCGCGCCGTGGCCAAGGGACGGCTTGTTGGTCGGCGGCGCCGTACGCGACGCACTGCTCGGCCGGCAGGCGACCGATCTCGACTGGTTGGTACCGGACCCCCGGGCCGCCTGCGAGGCCACAGCCGCCCTGGAAGGCGGCTCCTGCTTCGCGCTCGACGAGGAGCGCGGGCACTGGCGCGCGGTGGGTGGCAGGTCGGGCATCACACACGACTTCGTGCCCCTCGCAGGGAGCGTGGAGGACGACCTACGGCGCCGCGACCTGACCATCAACGCCCTCGCGCTGACAAGGGCCGGGCAGCTTATCGACCCCACGGGCGGGCGTGCCGATCTCGAGCGCAGGTCGGTCGCGATGACCTCGGAAGCAGCGTTGCGGTCGGACCCGGTAAGGCCACTGCGCGCCGTGCGGTTCGCGGCCGGCCTGGGTTTCGAGCTGGACGTGGCGACCAGGATGGCGGTGAAGACCGTGGCGGCCGAGCAATCGGACCGTACCGGCCGCCTACCGGCGCCCGAGCGCGTGCGCGACGAGTTGACGCGGCTGCTGCATGGCGAGCCTACCAGGGGCCTCGCCCTGGCTCAGGAGCTTGGCCTCCTCGCCACGTTCTTGCCGGAACTAGCGGCTTGCGTTGGGGTACAGCAAGGCCCGCTCCACCACCTCGACGTCTTCCAGCACTCGCTCGAGGCTCTGCGGCTGCTCATCAACACGTTCCCGGACAGCGGCGTTGCGGTGAGACTGGCCACGCTGCTGCACGACGTCGGCAAGCCGGCGACCATGGGGAACGCACCCTTCGGTCGGCCCACGTTCCACGGTCACGACAAGCTGGGCGCACAGATCACGGCGAACGTCCTCAGGCGGCTGCGGTTCGACTCGGCGACGTCACGACGTGCCAGCCAGCTGGTAAGGCGACACATGCTTCCGCTCCCTTCGACCGACCGCGGTGCGCGCCGCTTCGTTCACAGGTACCGGGAACTGCTGCCAGACCTGCTGCGTCTGATGCTGGCCGACAGGGAGGCCGCTCGCGGCCGCGCGGCCGGCCCGGCCGGCCGCACCCGCTACCGGGTGGCGATGAGCCGCGTCCTCGCCGTTCTGGAGGAGCCGCCTCCCACGGCGCCGCTCCTGAGCGGCGACGACGTCATGGAGCTGCTGGGGCTGGAGCCGGGTCCAGCGGTGGGTGAGGCGCTTCGGCTCGTGGCCGATGCCAGGGCAGTCGGTGACGTCAGAGACAGGGAGGGCGCCGAGGAGCTACTGAGGCGCTACGCGGAGGCTCAAGGCTGGACGAACCGGTGATGGCGGCGCGCCGGCACTAGTTGGGCGCCCTGCCGCCGAGCTTGCCCATCAGGCTCGCCATCTCGATGGCGGCCACCGCGGCGTCTGCACCCTTGTTGCCTGCCTTGCCGCCCGCGCGGTCCAGCGCCTGTTCCATGGTGTCCGTCGTGAGGACACCGAAGATGACGGGAACGCCGGTGTCGAGGGCGACGCGGTTCACGCCACTCGTAACCGCCTGGCAGACGAGGTCGTAGTGCGATGTCTCTCCCCGCACGACCGCGCCCAGCGTCACGACGGCGCCGTAATCACCGGTGGCAGCCAGCCGCTGCGCGATGACGGGGATCTCCACGGCGCCCGGAACCCAGGCGACGTCTACCGAGTCGTCGAGCAACCCGTGCCGGGCGAACGCCTCGAGCGCGCCTGCGAGCAGACGTTCCGTCACGAGCGAGTTGAACCTGGCGACCACGACCGCGAAGCGCTGCGACGCTCCCGACACCTCACCTACGAACCTCGGCATATCGCGGAACTAAGGCAGGATCACGTCGAGGACGATGTCTTCGACGTCGTTGACGATCGCGTACTCGGCCCGTTCCTCGGGGAAACGGACCGTGAACACGTTCCATCCGGGCTCGAGCTGCAGTTCGACGCCGCTGCCGCTGAGGGTCGCGGCCCTGTCGACGTATAGAAGCGTGAAGAAGCCGACCGGGTCCTCCAGCTGAGCTACGCCGATGAACCACTTGTCCTGGACGCGGTCGAACACGCCGTTGTCGTTCTCGTCAAGGTACATGTTGAAGCGGCCCACCGCGACGTTGACTCCGTCCGGCGTGACCCGGTACTCGTTCTGCAGGCCAGGCAGGATTATCCCTCCGCTGCGGAATGGCCTCATCTCGGAAGCTGGCACCTCTTCCGGTGTGACGGTGAACGTGCCACCGACCGGTTCGACGCTGGCGACCTCCAGGCCCCATACGTTGTCTGCATCGACCACATGGATCGCCACTCGCGTGCCTTCAGCGAGAGGCTCTTCGCTCATGACGATGCCTGAGAGTGGGGCAGTTGACTGGGCCGTAGCGGCCCCGGCGACGGCCAGCACCACGGCTAGCAAGACTCGTCTCATGGCAGTCTCCAAGTCAGGCAAGGGTATCATGGGCCCTTTCCTGTACGGTATTCGTGCTCCTCAGGGAACCTTCACCGACCCCGGCCATCGGGCACATGAGCCACATGGCCCGCGTGAGCGGTTCCGAGCGATGCTAGCAGACGGCTAGTGAGGCGAGTATGTGCGTTATCTCGGACCGTGAGAGCGATGCTCAGCTCCGGTAGCCGTCCGGGTGGGTCCGGTGCCATTCCCACGCCGACCCCACGATCTCGTGCAGGTCGGTACGGCTCGGCGCCCATCCCAGCTCGGACATCGCCTTGCGGGAATCGGCGACCAGCACTGGCGGGTCACCGGCACGCCTCTCGGTCTCC
>DASRWD010000188.1:0-2652 GCA_035654755.1 Trueperaceae bacterium | reverse complement strand
CAAGACGTTCACGGTCAGCCGCATCGTCGAGCGTCTCGCCGCCGCGCGGGGCCTCGAGGTCGTCGAGACCCCCGTCGGCTTCAAGTACATCGTCGACGCGATGTTGGAGGGCGACGTCCTCATAGGCGGAGAGGAATCGGGCGGTATCGGTGTGGGCGGGCACCTGCCCGAGCGCGACGGCCTGGCCAACGCGCTGCTGTTGCTCGAGGCGGTGGCGACCACCGGCGAGGGGCTGGCCGAGGCGTTCGGCCGATTGGAGGACGAGACCGGATGGCGCCATGCGTACGACCGTCTGGACCTCCACCTTTCAGGTGACGAGTCGCCGCAGGAGGTCGTTCAGCGCGTCGGCGCTGCGCAGGGCTCGTTCGCGGGCTGGAGCGTCGCCTCTTCGGAGGACCTGGACGGGCTCAAGCTCAACCTGAGCCGCGCCGGCTCCGTCTCCGCCTGGCTGCTGTTCCGCGCTAGCGGCACCGAGCCGCTCTTACGCGTGTACTGCGAGGCGCCTAGCAGCGCGGACGTCGCGGCGATCCTCGAGGACGCACGCAGGATCGTCTTCGGCTGAGGCGGGACCGTTGCTTCACACGCCCGGTTGCAGACCGTTCGTACCGACCTACAGCGTGATCAGATGCTTCGGGCTGTGGGAGAGGACCTCGTGGCCGTCCTCCGTGACCAGGACCAGGTCCTCGATGCGCAGACCCGTGAACCCCAGTACGTAGACGCCGGGCTCGACCGTGACGATCATCCCGGGCTGCAGCACGTCGTCGGAGCGCTGCGAGAGGCGGGGCTCCTCGTGGATCTGGAGACCCGTCCCGTGCCCCAGGCTGTGCGGGAACGACTTCGCGAGACCCTGCTCCGCCAGGTAGTCGCGGGCGACGGCGTCGACAGCCCGCCCCGACCGGCCGGGCCGGACCGCCGCGACCCCACGCTCCTGCGCCTCCAGCACGGCGTCGTACAGCCGTTTCTCCTCGGCGCCGATCTCGCCGACCGCCACCGTGCGCGTCATGTCTGCGTGGTACCCCCGGTACAGGGCGCCGAAGTCCATCGTCACCAGGTCGCCAGCAGCGATCTTCTTCTGCGAAGCGGTGCCGTGGGGCATGGCGCCGCGGATACCGGACGCGACGATTATCTCGAAGGCCGCGCCGTCGGCCCCGGCCAGGACCATCGAGCGCTCCAGCTCGAGCGCGACCTCCACCTCGGTCACACCCTCCTTTATGAACTCCAGGATCGACGAGAACGCGGCGTCGGTGATCCGCGCGGCCTCACGCAGAAGCTCGATCTCGTCCGGGCGCTTCACGACCCGCAGCCGGGCCACGATCTGCTCGAGCGGCTTGGGAGGCGCGCCCAGCTTCTCGGTCAGCTCACGGTTGCGCTTCAGTGTCATGTGCTCGGCCTCGACGCCCAACCTCAGGCCGGTCGACAGGTCCGCGATCCGGCTGTCGGCGCTGGTGACGATCTCGTACGGGAGGAGAGCCTCCTCCTGCGCCTGCGCCGTGTACCTACCGTCGGTCAGCATGACGGCCCTGTCGGGCAACACCAGGACGGAAGCGTCCTCGGGGCTCGAGAAGCCGGTGAGGTAGCGGACGTTGGGCGGGTAGGTGACGAGCAACGCGTCGACCTCGTGCTCGCTCATGGCAGACCTGACGTTCTCCAGCGTCGTGTCCACATGGGTCTTCGTGGGCGCGGTGACGGTCATCTCGTACCCTCCTCGGTCGCGCCGCGCCCGTCTGGCGGCGTCGCGCGGATCATGTCAAGCAGGTCTGCGGCCACCAGGCTGGCACCGCCTATCAAGCCGCCATCCACGTCGGTCTGGGCCAGCAGCTCCTCGGCGTTGCTCGGCTTCATGCTGCCGCCGTACAGCACCCTCACGTCCACGCCGTCCGACAGCAGGCGGCCAAGCTCGTCGCGCACGGCCGCGCACATCTCCTGAGCGTCATCCGCGGTGGCGGTCAGACCTGTGCCGATCGCCCACACCGGCTCGTACGCGACGACCAGCCGGTCCGCGGACTCAACGTGCACGCCTTCCAGCGCCCCTCGGAGCTGCGAAAGGACCACGGAACGCGCCTCGCCGGCGTCACGCTGGTCGCGGCTCTCGCCGACGCAGAGCACCGGCACGAGGTCGGCGGCCAGCGCTCGCTCCAGCTTGGCTCGGACGAGTTCGTCACCCTCGGCGTGGTACTGGCGCCTCTCGGAGTGCCCGATCACCGCGTAGGCGGCACCGGTGTCCTTGACCATCGCGGCCGACACCTCGCCGGTGTACGCGCCCTCCTCGTGGGCCGAGACGTCCTGCGACCCGAGTTGCAGGGCCGTGCCGAACGTCAGACGCGCCATGCCGGGCAGGTGCGTGAACGGCACCATGAGCGCCAGGTCGCATCTCAGCGGCTCGAGGGCTGCCAGGTCTGCGAGGAACTCGCGAGTCCAGGACGCCGCCTCGCTTGGCGTCTTGTGCATCTTCCAGTTGCCGGCGATGAGCGGCCTGCGCGGGGTCATGGCGTGAAGATACCGTAGCCGTGCTCGCCCTTCCCGGAGCCGCCCATCTCAGCGGTTGCTGGGCAGGTCCACGTCCTCGTCGAGGGCGTCGCGAATGTAGAGCATCTTCACTAGGACCATGATCGCGGCGACCATCGGGGTGCCGACAAGGAACCCGAGGGGACC
>DASRWD010000187.1:0-8501 GCA_035654755.1 Trueperaceae bacterium | reverse complement strand
ATGTCGGGCCACCACAGGTAGATGTACGGCAGCTCCTCGGCGAGCAGGGTCTGCATACGGGCGTAAACGTCGATCTGATCCTCGAGGGTTAGGGCGGCGCGACCCTCGTCCATGATCGCGTCCAGCTCTTCGTTGCAGTAGTTCGGGATGTTGTTCCCGGTCTGCGCGGCGGAGCATGAGAAGTACGGCGCGACGTCAGCGGTGGGCGGCATGCTCCACCAGGCCAGTGTCACCTCGTAGTTGCGGCCGAGGACCACATCCTGGATGTAGGCGTTCCACTCCTGAACCTGAACGTCAGTCTCCACGCCGATGTCTGCCCAGAACTGCTGGACCAGGAGCGTCGCCGGCACGAGGTCTCCGAACTGACCGGTAGGCATGTAGAACGAGAGACGCTGGCCGTCTTTCTGGCGCACGCCGTCCGAGCCGAGCGTCCAGCCTGCTTCGTCGAGGAGGGCAGCGGCGGCCTCCGGGTCGTACGGGTACTGTTGGACGTCACCGTTGAACAGGGCGCCGAGCATGGGCGCTACCGGCCCGCTTGCCACCTCACCGAACCCGGACAGGATCGCTTCGATCATTGCCTGGCGGTCGATGGCCATCGTCAGGGCCTGCCGGACCTGGTCATCGGCCAGCCGCGGGTCGTCGTGGTTGGGCGCGACGAAGAAGAAGAGGTTCTGTGACTGGCGCAGCACCTCGAGGCCACCCATGGACTCTATGCCCGCGACGTTCTGCGGGCTCAGGCGCGTGACGACGTCCAGCTGTCCGGCCATGGCCTCCGCAACCTGGGTGTTGAGGTCAGGGATGATCCTGAAGGTCATGCCGGCGAGTTGGGGCTCGCCTGCCCAGTAGAGCTCGTTGGGCACCAGGCTCACGTGCGACCCTGGCACGAACTCCCCGACCTTGTACGGGCCAGTCGTGACGGGCGTGCCCTTGTTGAACGTGGCCACCTGCAGTGGGTTCTCGGCGTCGCCGAGGGCATGGGCTGGCAGGATGCCGGCGAACGAAGCGAGGTAATAGGGGAGGGCCGAGAACGGCTCGTTGAGTACGAACCGAACGGTGTGGTCGTCGATCACCTCGACCTGCTCGATGGACGAGAACTGCGACGCGCTCTGGGCACCCAGATCGGGGTTCAGTACGACGTCGTTGAAAGTGAACGCGACGTCGGCCGCGTCGAACGGGTCACCGTCGGACCACACGACGCCCTCCCGCAGCTCGAACACCCACGACATGCCCTCGTCCTCGGCGGTCCAGCTCGTCGCCAGCATGGGGGAGGGCGTGAGGTCCTCCGGCGAGTAGCGGGTGAGCTGCTCGAAGAGGATCGTGTTTATCAGGTTGGACTCGATGACCGCGCCTGGTGCTCACGGGTTGAGCGTGGGGTCCGCGTTGGTCGCCAGGTTGAGGACAACGGACGTATCGGCCTCCTGGGCGGTGCCGAACGCGGCGCAGACCGCAAAGAGGGACGCGATGAGCCAGCGGTAGGGGGTGCCTCGGACCTTCATGCCAGACCTCCTAGAGCTTTCCCGCCAACGCGAGCCGCCGGCTGATGTCTTCGGCTGCTGCGCGAACGAGCTGGGCGAACCTGGTGAGGACATCGTGGTCGACCCTGTACGACGGCCCGCCAACGCTGATGCCGCCGACGACCTCGCCGTCCTCGCCGAAGATGGCCGCGCCCACCCCACGCGCCGCCGAGTCGAAGTCTTCGTCCGATACCGCGTACCCCTGTCCCCGGATCTCCTCCAGGAGCTCGGAGAGCCTGTCGCGGTCGATGATGGTGCTGTCCGTGTACTGCGGAAGAGTGCCAACGGTGCTCAGCACGGCCTGCAGCTCCTCTTCCGGTAAGTTGGCGAGGATCGCCTTCGGCACGGCGCCTGCGTGAAGAGGGAACGACCGCCCGAGCACCGCTACGAGCCTCACGCTTTGCGTGCTGTCACGCTTGTCGACGCAGAGCGCCCGGTCTCCTATGCGCATGAACAGGTGGACGGTCTCCTGTGTTTCGACGCTGAGGCGGTCCATCAGCGGGCTCGCGACCGCCATCAGAGAGGCGCCCATGCTGCGGGTGGCCGCAAGCGTAAGCTCCAGCGCGCCCGGTCCGAGCGCGAAGCGC
Organism: Trueperaceae bacterium; assembly: GCA_035654755.1. Taxonomy (GTDB): domain Bacteria; phylum Deinococcota; class Deinococci; order Deinococcales; family Trueperaceae; genus DASRWD01. Next base: position 6,400 of record DASRWD010000187.1, on the reverse strand, counting down.
GTGTCGTCGGTGGCCACGATGAAACCCGCCGCCTCCAACGTCTTCAGAGAGCGGTAGGCCTGGTTCTTCTCGAGCCTGAGTCGCGCTATGACCTCTGCCAACCCGAGGCGATGGGGCGGCTCCGCGAACGCTCGCAGTACCTGTAGCGTCCGTAGGGCAGAGGAGATCACGTACTGACCGCCGTCTTTCACCTCGGCTAGGTCAGTCGTTTCACGTTCCCGCATGGCGTCTCGTATGGCGACCGGTTCTCGCATGGCGATATAAGGGCACACTCTATTGCCGTGTACATTTCGGTGTCAACGGGCTAGCGGCGGATGCTGGCGATGTGTTAACGCCCAGGCCGCTCGTAGATCAGGAGCTGGTTACTCGACCTCGACACCGACGGCCGCTAGCAGGCCGAGCGCCTCCGGCAACGACACACGTGTACCCCGCAGGTTGTTGTCCAGAGGCGAGATGACGTACCCGCGAGCACCACGCAGGTCCGCCACAGCCAGGTCGTTCCGCTGGAAGGTGCAACGGGTCAGATCCGCGTTCGCGAACGAGACGCCCTTGAGGTCGCAACGCACGAACTCGGCCTCGTTGAAGCGGCAGCCTTCGAAGCTCCAAGCGGTCAGGTCCAACTCGCGGAAGCGCGTGAAGCTCAGGTCGCAGTCGGTCAGCTTCGCTTCGGGCACTATCGGCAGGCGGCGCACCGCGCCGAAGTTGACGCCCGTCAGGCGGCACGTGTCGAACTCGACGGATTGCAGCACGGCGTCGGTGAGGTTCACCAAAGCGAACTCGCAGCCCTGGAACCTGCAGTCCGCGAGTTGCGTGCCCTGGAGCGACACCTCACTCAAGTCACAATCGACGAAGGTGCATTCGACCAACATTCTTCCAGCGAACTCCACCTCGCCTGGCGTCAGCCCCTCGAAGATCTCGTCGGTGAAGCCTGCCTCATCGCCCAGCTCGCGCGCCACGCCGGTCACATTACTGCCCGTAACGAACCTACGTCCCGAACGGAGGTCAGCGGTCACAGCCGTTCTGTAACCCGCTACGTAACCACCACATGAACGAGCGATGAGAAAGCCACACAAGTGACCGTGGCAACGGGCGCGCAGGGACGGTAGTACGAAGGCGTCAAACTGGGGCGGAGAGGCGGTGCGGTCGGGTGATAGACCAGGGTCACGATGAAGGTCACGTGCAGCGCGGGGTCCCTGAGGACCACGGCAAACACGGTCGCCACGGCGGCCATCAGCGTCATGCCGGCACATCGCACCATGGTGGCCAAGAGCACCCGGGCGGGCCGGGTCACGACACGGACCACGCCCACGCCGGCCACGACCCGAGGACCTTCCAGAACCGCTTCTGGCTGAGCCTCGCGCTCACCATCCCGATCCTCTACTTCAGCGACCAGATCCAGGCGTGGCTGGGCTACGAGGCGCTCACGTTCCCCGGCTCCAACCTGGTGAACCCGATCCTCGGCACCGTCCTCTTCCTCTACGGCGGCTACGTCTTCCTGAACGGGGCTCGGCACGAGCTGGCCGCCAGGCGGCCCGGGATGATGACGTTGGTCAGCCTGGCCATAACCGTCGCTTACGGCTACAGCATGGCCGTCGTGTTTGGTGCGCCAGGCATGTCCTTCTTCTGGGAGCTGGCGACGCTGATCACCATCATGTTGCTGGGCCACTGGCTCGAGATGGCCAGCGTGGCGGGGGCCTCCAGCGCCCTCGACGAGCTGACGAAGCTGCTTCCCACGGTCGCCCATCGGGTCAGGGCCGACGGGCACATAGAAGACGCGCGCGTCAGCGAGCTGAGGCCTGGCGACCGACTGGTGATCCGGCCCGGCGAGCAAGTGCCGGCCGACGGGCGTGTCGTCGATGGCGCAAGCAGCGTCAACGAGTCGTTCCTGACCGGGGAGTCGCGACCGGTGACGAAGGCCGAGGGCGACGAGGTCGTGGCGGCCAGCGTCAACGGCGAGGGGGCGCTCACCGTCGAGGTGACGCGTGTCGGCGATGACACGACACTCAGTCAGGTGCAGAGACTGGTCGAGGAGGCGCAGGCGTCCAGAGGGCAGTTCCAGGTGCTGGCCGACCGCGCGGCGGGTTGGCTCTTCTACATCGCGTTGGTTGCGGGCGCCATCACCTTCGTCGTCTGGCTCGCCGCGACACCCGGCGTTCAGGAAGCTGTGACCCGCTCCGTCACGGTGCTCGTCATCGCCTGTCCGCACGCGCTTGGGCTGGCGATACCGCTGGTCCTGGTCAACGCCACGGCCCTGAGCGCGAAGAACGGCATCCTCGTGCGCAACCGCGAGGCGTTCGAACGTGCCCGGGACATCGCGGTGGTCGCGTTCGACAAGACCGGAACCCTGACCGAGGGCAGGTTCGGCGTTCGAGAGATGCATGTTGAAGACCTGTCCCCGGACGAGGCGCTCGCGATCGCGGCCTCACTCGAGGCCCGTAGCGAGCACCCACTTGCGGCCGCGATCCTCGAGGAGGCGGACTCCAAGGGTGTCGAGAGGCGACCAGTGGAAGGCTTCGAGGTCGTGGCGGGGCAGGGCGTTTCCGCCAGGGTCGGCGGGACGAGCTATCGGCTCGGTAGGCCCGAGTGGGCGGCGGAATCCGAGGCCGTCATGAGCGAGGAGACGAGGCTTGCCCTCGAGCAGGCAGAGGCTCGCGGTGAAAGCGTGATCTTGTTGATGGACGAGGCCGACGTGATCGCGCTGTTCTCGCTGGCCGACAGGGTCCGCCCGCGGGCGCTCCAGGCGGTTCGTGCGCTCAAGTCCATGGGAGTGCGACCGGTGATGATCACGGGCGACTCGGAGGCGGTCGCCCGCACGGTCGCTTCCGAGCTGGGCATCGACCACGTTCACGCCCGCGTTCTGCCACGCGAGAAGGCGGACAGGGTCAGAGCGCTGAAGGCGACAGGGCCGGTTGCGTTCGTTGGTGACGGCATCAACGACGCCCCAGCTCTGCTGATCGCTGACCTGGGTGTCGCGATAGGCGCGGGCACCAACGTCGCCTTAGAGAGCGCGGACGTCGTACTGGTGGAGGACGACCCTCTCGACGTGGTCACGGCCCTGAGGCTCTCGCAGGCGACCTACCGCAAGATGCGCCAGAACCTCTTCTGGGCCACCGGCTACAACGCGGTGGCCATCCCGTTGGCAGCGGGCGCGCTCTCGTTCGCCGGCTTCGTCCTGTCGCCGGCCGTGGGGGCCTTGCTCATGAGCCTGTCGACGATCGTGGTCGCGTTCAACGCGATGACTCTTCGGCGAGCGAACGCTCTAGAGGTTGCCCAGTAGCACGTCTTCCACCATGGGCGTGAGGTCGATGGCGGGGTCGGCATAGACGATCACACCGTAGCCACCGGGACCGGACCTGAGCGAGTCGAAGACGATCCCGATGTTCAACGATCTGGCGACCTCGGAGATCGCGGCGTCGACGGCGAGGATGGCCGGTTCCCGCAGCGCCTGAAGCTCGGAGTCGTAGCGATCTTGTAGCGTCTGGAGAGTCGCGATGCTCACCTGAAGTAGCTCCTGCTCCTGTTCGGTCAGCGCAGTCCCGGCCTGCTGCTTCTGTTGCAGCTCCTGTACCCGGGTAGCTACTTGGCCCATCTCGGCGTTCGCCATCTCGCTCGTCTCGATGATCTGCTGGTACGCGGGATGGAGCGAGATCAGGTACTGGCTGTCCACGTACCCGATGCCCATGGTGGGGCCTTGGGCGGTGACGAACGCAAATAGTGACGGCAGGGCCACCGCCAGGCACAGACGCGTGAATCTTGTCATGAACCAAGTATCGCCCGGCACAGGTCTACCCAGGCGGTTTACGCGCGCTCTCCCTGAACCTCGCCTTCGCGAAGCCCTCGAACCTGGCGGCGCGATGCCTGCCACGCCGCGACATGGCCAGGCAGGAGGGTCAAAGTCAGAAGCGTCACGCCTATGGTCCATTTGACCGCGTTGGAGGCGATGGCCGGTTCGAAGGAGGTACCTCGGCGGCCCGCCTGCCACAGGAGAGCCTCGCCGGAGAGGGCGAACAGTACTAGTCCCGCGAGGCCGAGTGCCAACGTAGTCCGGTAGGTAGATGCCAGAAGCTGGGCACGCTGCGCTTCCTGCCTTTCGTCAAGATCGCGGCGGGCGAACGCCAGGCCCAGCTCCGAAGAGCGCTGTACGAAGAACTCTGCGACGATGGCGACCAACAGTGCGACGAGAATCGGCGCACGTGGCGCCTGCCACTGAAGCGCAAGGGCAATGAACACAAACGCGGCTACCGAGATACTGCTGGCGATGCGACGACTGGTGCTGCTCATGAAGTTACCTCTCCGCTATCAAGCGTGTCTTGGTTCGAACTCGTCGAGACGCCGCCCAGCGCCTGCTTGAGCGGCGGCAACGGCCTGAGGGAGAAAAGGGCATCTACCGGAACCTCGAAGAACTCCGCGAGCTTGAACCCAAGGGCCAGACTTGGGTTGTAGTCTTCTCGCTCCAGGTAGCCGATCGTCTGCCAGTTGACGCCCACCGCGTCCGCCACATCCTGGCGGCTGAGGCCGCGCTCGGTACGCAAGACACGCAGTCGATTGAAGACCTTCGACTTGGACAAAGAGGCACCTCCGTCTTCACCGGGCATTGTATATTTACAACACTCGGTTGTGTCAAGCCTAAGTTTCATCGCCGCGCGAGACGCACATCGTGCGGGCGAGCCGAAAGCGCCAGCGCTAACGGCGCCGGTTGACACGCGCGACAAGGCGTTTCTACGCTGTGCCGACTCGACTCGGGCCGAAGGGGTAGTGATGAGTGAACCTGTTCGAACCAGACGTCCGTTGCCGCCGGTCGTGGACCGAGAGCAGTGGGAGAGAGCCAGGGCCGAACTTCTCGCGGAAGAGAAGGCCCATATGCGCCACGCCGACGAGCTTGCCGCCAAGCGACGGGCGCTTCCCATGGTGCGCGTCGAGCAACAGTACGTGCTGGACAGCCCGAACGGGCCGCGGTCGCTCTTGGACATCTTCGAAGGCCGGAACCAACTGATCGTCTACCACTTCATGTTCCATCCCGAGTGGACCGCCGGCTGCGACGGCTGCTCGTGGTTCACGGACGGGGTGGCGAACATCGCCCACATCAACGCGCGCGACGTCTCGTTCGCGCTCGTGTCACGGGCGCGCATAGGGAAGCTGGAGACCTACAGACGCCGCATGGGCTGGCAGTTCCCGTGGTACTCCTCGTACGACACGAACTTCAATCACGACTTCGGCGCCACTGTCGGTGACAGCGAACATCACCGCCTGTCCGTGTTCCTGCGCGACGGTGAGGACATCTACCTGACGTACCAGACCGGCGATAGAGGAACCGAGAACCTTGGCACCGCGTTCAGCCTGCTCGACCTGGTCCCGTACGGTAGGCAGGAGCGTTGGCAGCAGGCTCCTTCAGGGTGGCCGCAGGGTGACCCGTACGTGTGGTGGCGTAGGCACGACGAGTACGCCACAGGTGTCCCAGCGCCGTCCGAGCAGGGCTGAGCCGGCGTGCACTTCCTGCTCATCTACACCTTCGTCGATGACTACCTGGAGAGGCGCCCGTTGTTCCGCGCCGAGCACCTGAGCTTGGCCAAGGCCGCAGCGGAGCGTGGGGAACTGCTTCTGGGCGGCGCGCTGGCCGACCCGCCGGACACTGGATTCCTACTGTTCAGCGGCGACTCGCCCGCCGGGGCCGAGCGGTTCGCGGCGGCCGACCCGTACGTCAAGAACGGCCTGGTCGCTCGCTGGGAAGTCAGGCGCTGGATCACCGTGGTGGGCCCGTACGCCGCGCAGCCGGTCTGAGCAACGCGCGGCGAACGGGACTCGGTCAGGACGGGGCGCCGAAGTCAGTCAACCGCCAGCGACCATGGCGAGCCACAGCGTCCCTATGAGCAAGGTCACGGCGGTCACGGGCAGACCCACGCGGAGGTAGGCCCAGAACCCGAGTTCGACGCCCAGGCGCTTCGCGCCCTCGGCGACGATCAGGTTGGCTACGGACGCGACGAGAGTCAGGTTCCCCGCCAGCGTCGAGGCCATGGCGATCGTCAGGGCGAGGTTCCTCGAGCCAAGCCAGTCGCCAGCGGCGGCGCACTGGGACGTGATCGCGCCCACGATGGACGAAGTGGCGGCGTCGAATCCGGTCGCCGGCAGCAGCAGAAGTACGGCCGGCACGTTGCTCACCAGCACCGAGAGGCCCGCTGTCACCAGGGTCGTGATGCCGATCGTGTCAACGCCACTGCCGGTCGTCGGCAGCCAGGTCAAGAGCCAGTTCTGGGGCAGACCGGTGTCGGCCATGGCGCCCACCACCACGAAGAGACCGGCGAACAGCACCAGCAGCCCGTAGTCGATCCGGCGGAGGAGAACGCCGGAGACCCTCCCACGGGTAAGCAGCAAGAAGGTGCCGGCCGTGACAGCTGCGAGGGCG
>DASRWD010000186.1:0-8531 GCA_035654755.1 Trueperaceae bacterium | reverse complement strand
TCTCAACCAGGGCGAGCAGGAGCTCACGACCGTGCTCATCGACATCGGCGGCGGCACCACCGACATCAGCGTCTTCCGCCGCGGCACGCTCGCCCACTCCGCCGTGATCCCCGTGGGCGGCGACCACGTCACCCAGGACATCAGCCAGCTCCTGCGCATCCAGTCCGACGAGGCCGAGCGCGTCAAGCGCCGCTACGGCGTCGCGCTGCCGGAGCTGGCGGACCGCGACGTCGAGCTGGAAGTCGCGAACCCCAACTACACGGCGAGCATCTCGACCTTCGAGCTGGCCCAGGTGATCAAGCCCCGCGTCGTCGAGATCCTCGACCTGGTGAAGCGAAACATCGAGCAGAAGATGGGCGCGCTCGAGCTGCTGGCCGGCAACGTCGTCATCACTGGCGGGGCCTCCCTCATGCCTGGCATCGACCAGGTCGCGAACGAACGCTTCCGTCTCCCCGTGAGGATAGGTAAGCCCCACGGCGTATCCGGCCTGGCGGACGTGGTGGCTAGTCCCGCCCACGCCACGGCGGTAGGGTTGGTCAGGTTCGGCATGGAGCAGAACGGCAGCAACGCCGCCGCCGTGCCGAGGCGTCAGAAGAGGGAGGGCAACCTGGGTGCTGGTGGTGGTTGGCTCGAGCGGGTCAGGAACGTCATAAAGGACTTCTTCTAATGTTGCAGGGTCTGGGGAGCGTGAGCGCATGGCGATGAGCAGCAGTGAGAACGCAGTCATCCGGGTCATAGGCCTGGGGGGCGGCGGCAACAACGCGGTCAACCGCATGATCGAGACGGGCCTCAAGGGCGTCGAGTTCGTCGCGGCCAACACGGACGCACAGGTCCTGGCGACCAGCCTGGCCGACGAGCGCATCCAGATGGGCGACCATCTGACGAAGGGCCTCGGCGCCGGCGCGAACCCGGAGATCGGCGAGAAGGCCGCCATCGAGGATCGCGACCGCATCGCCGAGTCGCTTAGGGGTTCTGACCTCGTGTTCATAACGGCGGGCATGGGCGGCGGCACCGGCACAGGCAGCGCGCCCGTCGTCGCCGAGGTCGCCCGCGAGATGGGAGCCCTCGCGATCGCCGTCGTGACCACGCCCTTCTCGTTCGAGGGGCCATCGCGCATGCGCAAGGCCGATGAAGGCCTTCGGCGCCTCGAGGACAAGGTCGACGCTCTCATCGTCGTCGAGAACCAGCGGCTCATGTCCGCCCTCGACCGCAAGGTGCGCCTCAACGACGCCTTCCGCGTCGCTGACCGTGTCCTCTACCACGGCGTACGCGGCATCTCGGACGTCATCAACGTGCCCGGGATGATCAACGTCGACTTCGCCGACGTCAAGACGCTCCTCCAGGGCGCCGGCACGGTGCTCATGGGGATCGGCGCCGGACGCGGCGAGAAGGTCGCCGAAGAGGCCGCCAACTCCGCGACGCACAGCCCCCTGCTGGCGCGCGGCGTCGAGGGCGCCCGCAACCTGCTCATCAACGTCACGGGCTCGGAGGAGCTCACGCTCGCCGATGCCACCGAGATCGTGGAGAAGATCTCGGAGGCCACGGAGATCGACGACGTCAACGTGCTCTTCGGCGTCACGTACGACGAGGACGCTGCCGACGAGGTGCGCGTCACGGTCATCGCCGCCGGCTTCGACCAGGCGCCGCAGACACGCGTGCTCAGGCCGACCCACCTGCGCACCACGGTCACGAACCGCAACTACGACCCTGGCAACTACGACATCCCAGCCTTCCTGCGGTACAACCCCGACCTGAACGAGAACTGACGACTGACCCGCACCACCCAGACCTTAGGCCCGGACGGAGATCCACGTCCGGGCCTTCTGCTAGGCTCTCGACTCGTGCGTGAGGTTGTCTACGATGGTCGCATCGTCAAGCTGGAGCTGGTGGATGGTCGCTACGAGGTAGTCGGGCACGCCGACTCCGTTGCCGTGCTGGTCGCGAACGGCCGCAACGTACTGTGCGTCAGGCAGCACCGGGTCGCGATAGGCGCCAGCACGTGGGAGATCCCCGCCGGCCTCGTGGACCCCGGCGAGGACCCCGCACAGGCAGCCGCCCGGGAGCTGGCCGAGGAGGTCGGACTGGCCGGCGTACTGACGCCCATGACCTCGTTCTACGTTTCGCCCGGCTTCACGGACGAGCGGCTCTGGCTGTTCACGGCCAGCGAGTTGCGCGAGCACCGGCTCCAAGGTGACGACGACGAGGACCTCACTCCGGAGTGGCGAGATGCCCTCGACGTATGGAGGTCCGTGGCGCGAGGTGACGAGGTCAGCAGCGCATCTACGCTGATGGCACTCGCCTACCTGCTTGGCTCACGAGGGGAGCTCAGCTGACGTGCCCGCGAGACGCAACCGACCCGGCATGCAGGTCTACCGCGGGCTGGACGAGCCCGACCTGAAGGGCGTGATGGTCTGCATAGGCAACTTCGACGGGGTGCACCGCGGCCACCGCGGGCTCCTCAGCCGCATGAGCGAGCTGGCGATCCGACACGACGCGCCCTCGCTGGTCGTCACGTTCTTCCCTCCGGCGAAGGTCGTGTTCGGCAACGCCACCTACCTGAGCAGCGAGCCGGAGAAGCTGGACCTGATCGCAGGCTTCGACCCCACAGGCGTCGTCATGATCCCGTTCAGCGAGGAGTACGCGTCCACGGACAAGGTCGTGTTCGTCGACCAACTGAGGCGCCTCTCGCCCCATACCATCGTCGTCGGCGAGGACTTCCGGTTCGGACACGGGCGCGCGGGCAACCTCAACGACCTCTCCCCCATCGCCACCCGGCTCGAGGTATTCGGCCTCATCACACACGAGGGTGAGGTCGTCAAGTCGTCTCGCGTCCGCGAGCACCTGGCGCGTGGGGACGTGAAGCGCGCCAACGCGTTGCTGGGCGAGCCGTACCGGGCGACGGGCGAGGTCGTGCACGGCGAGAAGCGCGGAAAGACGTTCGGTTACCCCACGGCCAACGTGGCGACGGGGGCCCGTAAGGCCCTGCCTCCTGGTGTCTTCGCCGTCACGGTCAGCGTGCCCCAGGGCCGGTTCGGCGGCATGGCGGCGGTGGGCACCAAGCCCATGTTCCCGGATGAACCGCCGACGCTCGAGGTTCACGTCTTCGACTTCGACGACGACCTCTACGGCCAGGACATGACCGTCTTCTTCCACGAGTTCGTGAGGGAGCAGGCGCGGTTCGAGTCGATGGACGAGCTCAAGGCGGCCCTCGCGCGCGACGAGACGCGGTCGCGAGCGGCGCTGTCCGCGATGGACCGCTGGCCAGGAGACGCCGGCTAGGTACGTATACTCGCCGGCATGCTCATCTACGGCCGCAACGCTGTACTGGAGGCGCTCAAGCAGGGCCAGGCCGAGACGGTGCTGGTCGCGAAGGGCGTACACCAGAAGCTGCTTACCGAGCTAAGGCGCGAGGCGGACAGGGCGGGCGCCGTGATCAAGGAGGTCCCCCGGATCCAGCTCGACCAGGCGTTGAAGACGACGCAGCACCAGGGCGTTGCGGCCGAGCTGCCCGAGGTCGTGACGTCGGACCTGGAGGACGCCCTGGACCTGGCCAAGGAGCGGGGCGAGCACGCGCTGCTCGTGCTCCTCGATCACCTGACGGACCCGAGGAACGTGGGCGCGATCGTGCGCAGCGCCGAGGCGTTCGGCGCCCACGGCGTGGTGATGGAGACGCGGCGCTCCGCGCCCCTATCCGCGGTGGTAGTGAAGGCCTCGGCCGGCGCGACCAGCCTCATCCCCATCGTCGTCGTAACGAACCTTGCCCGCACCATCGATGAGCTCAAGGGCCGAGGGGTCTGGGTGTACGGAGCCGCGCCCGCCGCCGAAGGAACCGTGCCCCCGCACAGGGTCGACTGGGACCGCGACGCCGCCCTCGTGATCGGTTCGGAGGGCACGGGCATGCGTCGGCTGGTAACAGAACGCTGCGACGAGTTGGTGTCGATCCCCATGTCGGGCCGCATAGGCTCGCTCAACGCCTCCGTGGCGGCCGGGGTCCTGCTCTACGCCGTTACCGAGGCTCGGGGTAAGCGGCGCGCTAGCGACGAGGAGGCGTGATGTCCAGGGAGCTGAAGGCCGAGGACCTGTACGACCTGCGATTCGTATCCGACCCCAGGATCTCGCCGGCCGGCGACCGGGTAGCGGCGGTGGTCACGACCATAGTGCGCGACGCGGAGGACAAGCCTCCCAGGTACCGCAGCCGCATCCATCTGTTCGCTGCCCCTCCGGGCTCCTCAGCGTCGCGAGTCGAAGGCGAAACGGAGTTCACGAGAACGTCTTACGTCGACACGGCGCCACGCTTCAGCCCCGACGGAAAGCACTTGGCTTTCCTCTCCGTCCGGGAGGAGAAGAAGCCGCCTCAGCTATACGTCATCCCGCTCGCCGGCGGTGAGGCCAGGCGCGTGACGGAGCACGAGGCCGGCGTACGGGAGTTCTGCTGGCACCCGGACGGCGTTCGGCTCTTCTACACGTCGCGTGGCGACGTCAAGGACGAGCGTGAAGAGAAGGGCCACCCCCTGCGCGTCCGGCGCATGCGCTTCCGCGGGGACGGCGAAGGGTTCTACCCGGGGTCCGTGCCAGACCTGCATGCGGTCGACCTGAACGGCGACACGCGCTTGGTGCGCGAGTACGAGGAGGCACCGGCGGGCCTGGTCTTCTCACCAGACGGCGCCGTCCTCTACCTGGTGCGCGCGGCGAACGAGCAGGACAACTCCGAGTTCAGGGCCGACGCCGTCGCGCTCGACCCGGAGACCGGTGAAGAGACCGTCCTGGCCCACGGCATGCGGGGTATCGAGGGGCTGGCCCCGTCCCCGGACGGCCGCTTCCTGGCGGTCATGTCGTCCCACAGAGGCGACCTGATAAGCCACACGGGCGTGTTCCTGGTGGACCTGGAGGAGCGGGGCGCACCACGCCTGATCTCGGGCGACCTGGACGTGAGCCCGGCAGAGGCGAGCGACTCACGGCACGGCAGCTACCCGAACCGCCCCACGTGGACCCAGGACGAAGCCGGCGAGCCGGCGCTCCTCGTCAACGCCCATCAGGACGGCGTTACGGGTCTGGGGATCCTGTCCTTGGAGGGCCGGCTGAAGCGCCTACAGGCCGGCGGACAGCGAGCGGTCACCGCGTTCTCCTCCACCGGATCGCGTCCGGTCGCCTTCGTGTCCGAGACCCCGACGTCGCCCGGCGAGCTGTGGTTCAGGTCTGAGAGCGGCGAGGAGACGAGGCTGACGGCGCTGAACGACGAGTGGTGCGAACAGTTCGCTCCAGCGGCGCCGGAAGGACCGTTCGAGGCCAACGACCACGGCGTGCGGTTCTGGACCCTCGCACCTGGGAAGGCCCGGGAAGACGGCGCTGTCGTCGTGGAGGTGCACGGCGGGCCTCACACCGCCTACGGCAACGGCTTCCTCTTCGAGTTCCAGTTACTGGCCTCTCGCGGGTTCACCGTCGTCTACGGGAACCCGCGCGGCAGCTCGGGACTGGGGCACGACTACGCTGCGCATGTTCTGGGCGACTACGGCGGCGACGACGCCAGCGACGTCCTCGCCATCGTCGACGCCGCGGTGCGGCGCCTCGGCAGACCCGACGCACCGGTGCACCTCACAGGCGGGTCGTACGGCGGCTTCATGACCAACTGGCTCGTCGGTGTGACGGATCGCTTCAGGAGCGCGGTCAGCCAACGGTCCATCAGCAACTGGACGAGCATGTACGGCACCTCGGACATCGGCCCGCGCTTCGTGGAGCACGAGATCGGCGGCATGCCGTGGGCGGACCTGGATACGCTGTGGCGCCAGAGCCCCATCCGGAACGCCGCACAGGTCAAGACCCCGTTGCTCCTCGTCCACAGCGAGGAGGACTGGCGCTGCCCCATCGAGCAGGCCGAGCAGTTCTTCTCTGCCATCAAGCGGCTCGGCAACGCCGAGGTGGAGCTGCTGCGCTTCCCGGGCGAGGGCCACGAGCTGTCGCGCTCCGGCCGTCCGGACAGGCGTGTCATGCGCCTGGAGGCGATCCTCGGTTGGTTCGAAGCCCACGCCTAGGGGGACCCGCGTGCTACACTTCGCAGGTTGCCCCAAGTGGGCGAATCGCTCTGGCTCGGCATCGACGTATATCCATGGGATCCGCGCCGGAGAGGAATATTGTAAGGAGCTAACATGCCACTCACCGCAGAACAGAAGAGCGAGGTCGCCCAGAACTTCGGCAAGGACGCCAAGGACACCGGCTCCACTGCAGTTCAGGTCGCGATGCTGACCAAGCGCATCGAGGAGCTCTCCGAGCACCTGCAGACCCACAAGAAGGACCACCACGGCCGCCGCGGGCTGCTGATGATGGTGGGTAAGCGCAAGCGCCTGCTGTCCTACCTGGAACGTACGGACTACGAGGCCTACAAGGACCTCATCGCGCGGCTCGGCCTGCGGCGCTGAACGGTCATCGAACGAACACGCCTTCGTCCGGCGGCTGCGCCGGCGGGCTTCGAGAACACGACGTCTTTCGCGGCGGGGCGCACGGCGCCTCGCCGCGTGCGTAGTGAACGGCGGAAGCCGCACCAGCGGTAGCGGAGCGGGGAGAACGAAGGAGAGAGAGTGAACCTAGAGAGTCATCGCGTCTACCAGACAGAGCTCGGCGGCAGGCAACTGACCATCGAGACGGGCAAGTACGCCAAGCAGCTTCACGGAAGCGTCACGGTCCGCTACGGGGACACGCTGGTGCTCGTCACCGCCGCCATGAGCGACGCTACGTCGCCCATGCCGTTCCTCCCGCTGACCGTCGAGTACGAGGAGCGCCACTACGCCGTCGGGAAGATCCCCGGCTCGTTCATGCGTCGCGAGGGCCGGCCGGGCACCCAGGCCACGCTGAACGCGCGCCTCATAGACAGGCAGATCCGGCCGCTCTTCCCCAAGCAGCTCCGTAACGAGATCCAGGTCATCGCGACCGTGCTCTCGGCAGATCAGGTCAACGACCCCGCGCCGCTCGCTGCGATCGGTGCGTCGGCGGCGCTGGCGATCTCCGACGTCCCGTGGAACGGCCCCACGGCGTGTTGCGGCGTGGGCTACGTGGACGGTCAGTACGTCACCAACCCCAGCATGCAGGTACTGCACGAGAACGGCAGCCAACTGGAGCTGACGGTAGCTGCCACCTCGGACGCCGTGCTCATGGTCGAGGCTGCCGCGGACCAGCTCCCGGAGGACGTCATGGTGGGGGCCATAGAGTTCGCGCAGAGCCAGCTCGCCCCGGTCGTCGAGCTCATCCAGCGCATGCGCGAGGACATCGGCCTGCCGAAGCGGGAGTTCGCCTCGGCGACCGAGCTGGACCCCATGCTCGCCGAAGACGTCGCGACCGCGGCCCGTGCCGCCGGTCTGCGGGAAGCGCTGCTGACGAAGGGCAAGCACGACAGGGCGCACACCGTGAAGTCGCTGCGTGACTCGATAATCGCCAGCCACGTACCGGACCCAGCGGCGGAGGGCGCCTCGGAACGCATAGACCAGCTGAAGGCCGCCTTCGACAAGGCCGAGCAGCGAGAGCTGAGGCGCATGGTCATCGAGGACGACACCCGCACGGACGGCCGTCGCCCCGACGAGATCAGGCCCATCTGGATCGAGACCGGCGTGCTGCCGCAGGCGCACGGCTCTGCGGTCTTCACGAGGGGCGAGACGCAGGTCCTCGGCGTCACCACCCTGGGAACCGGCAGGAGCAACCGCCTCGTCGACGACCTGGGGCTGGAGACCACCGAGGAGTTCATGCTCCACTACAACTTCCCGCCGTACTCCACGGGTGAGGTCAAGCGCCTGCGCGGGACCTCGCGCCGCGAGCTGGGCCACGGCAACCTCGCGAGGCGCTCGCTCGTCGGGACCATCCCCTCGCAGGAGGAGTTCCCGTACGTGATACGCGTCGTCGCCGAGACCCTGGAGTCCAACGGCTCCTCGTCGATGGCCTCGGTCTGCGCCGGCTCGCTTTCGCTCATGGACGCTGGGGTACCGGTCACCGCTCCGGTGGCTGGCATCGCTATGGGCCTCGTCAAGGAGGGCGACCGTTACAAGGTCCTCTCCGACATCCTCGGCAGCGAGGACGCGCTGGGCGACATGGACTTCAAGGTCACCGGCACCTCGAAGGGCGTCACGGCGCTTCAGATGGACATCAAGATCGGCGGCATCACGGCTGCGATCATGCGCGAGGCGCTGGAGCAGGCCAAGCGCGGGCGCCTTCACATACTCGGCAAGATGGCCGAGGCGCTCTCGGGTCCGCGTCCGGAGCTCTCGCCCAACGCCCCTCGGATCATCCAGGTCAAGATCCCCGTCGACAAGATCGGCGCGGTCATCGGGCCCGGAGGCAAGCAGATCCGCGAGTTGGAGTCGCTCGGCGCCACTATCGAGGTGCTCGAGGACGGCACCGTGCGCATCTATTCCGAGGACTCCGCTGCCGCGAACTCCGTCAAGGCCCAGATCGAGGGCCTGACGCAGTCGGCAGAGGTCGGCAAGGAGTACGACGGGCGCGTGGCCAAGATCACCGAGTTCGGTGCCTTCGTCAACATCTTCCCCGGCACC
>DASRWD010000185.1:0-5980 GCA_035654755.1 Trueperaceae bacterium | reverse complement strand
CGTCATCTCGGCAATCGCCCAGCAAGCTCCCGGCCTCGTTCCGCCGGACGGCTACAACCACTTCAGCATCGAGGCCATCAGCGAGTCCGGGGTGACCTTGCGGGCTGACCCGGTAACTGGCTTGAGCGTCGTCGGTTTCGTGGCCGGCATCCCAACCGAGCCGGCCCGGATCACGATCTCGACCTTCGCCGACGGGCTCGAGACGATCGTCGCCATCAGCATCTTCCCCAACCGTTTGGACGAGCTGTACGACAAGGTGGTGGAGCTCCTGGACAGAGAGTTCGGCCGGACACTCTCGTTGCCAGGTGGTGGGACGATAGAGGCGCCTTGAGCTAGCCGGTAAACTCTGCGCCACTGTCGGCTGCCGGCTACGCCTCTCGATGTAGAGGCGCCAGGTCCCGGATGAGATATCGCGGCCCGGAGCTGGTCAACTCGCTCTGGAACAGCACCACCTCCTCGGTTAGCCACTCTCCGAACACCGGGTTGGGATCCAGATGTATCGGTACGCGGCGGGGATAGCGGCTCCTGGCAACGGTGACATGCGGCTGGTAGGGCCGTTCTTCTAGCTGGAAGCCCTCCGCATGAAGTTCCGTTCGCAGCCGGTCATGCAACACATGCAGCGCGGACAGCTCGCCCCGTACGCCAGCCCATAGGACCTTGGCTTTCGCGTCGGTAGGGAACCCTCCGATGCCGCCGATCGACAGGTCGAACTGCGCGACCTGGGCAGCCGCCCTGTGCAGCGCCTGACCAACGCTCCCGACAGACCGCTCGTCTACGTTCCCCAGGAACGCCAGCGTGAGATGCAGGGAGTCCGGCTTGACCCTCCGCCAACCGTCGGTAACCGAGGACATGAACCGCGCAAGACGCTTGGCGACCTCGGCCGGGACCGGAAGAGCGATGAACAGACGCGGCATCTCGGCTCTACAAGCGCGAGGGACGGCCCAGGGCTTCGAGCCACTCGTGCGTGTCATGCACCGTCCGTAGCGCCCCTGTCAGCCACGCCCGGGCTCCGTCGTCCAACGTGGGAAGTACGCGGTCGAAGTCGGCAGAGTCCTTCGCCCGCGGACCGCCGTCGCCGCCGCCTCCGCCACTGGACCGGCTCTTGAACAGCAGGACCGCCTCCGGGGCGAGGTAAGGAATGAACTTCCCCGTCGGCAACGTGGCTCGCCGCACTGCGTGTCGCAGCGGTAACGAGACACGCGGGTCGCGCCGGTACACCCAGTCGCTGGGCGTGCGCGGCGCGAACAGAAGGTCGACGACCTCGCCGTCCTTTCGAGCGTGGACCTGATGCGTACCCGGAAGCAACAGCTCTCCGCGGGGCCACGGCCTGTAGCGACCGTCGTCGACGACCTGATCGAGACGCCAGCCGCCGTCGTGTAGCACCTGCTGAACGTCCGCCTGCCTGCTGACGTCCACCTCGACGTCCAGGTCGTCGTGGTAGCGGGTCGGCCGGCCCAGGTGTAGGTCTAGCGCCCATCCGCTCGATACCGCCCACGATCCGTCGTCGGGCATACCGGCTAGCACGACCGCTAGGCGCTCTATCGGCGCGAACCCGGTCTCGTTCACGTGCCAGGCCGCGGCTTCCGTGTCCAAGGACGTGATCAACTCGGTCTTGCCTTCCTGGTACGCCGGTCGATCGTCTCGGAACCGAGCCGCCAGCCCCGTCTTCAGTGCTGCGTACCGCTCTCGTGCCGAGGCGTTGGACCTCAGGTAGTCGCGCAGGACGAGGTGCCGCTCCCAATGGTCGCTTTCGAAGGAGACGAGATGCAGGTGAACATCGTGCGGCCCCTTGGTGAAGTACGCCCGGCCCGGCAGACCGTACTCACCATGGAAGGTGAAGCCCAAAGCCTCCAACGAACGGACGGTTTCGGATGAAGGCGGGTACGGGTGGACTCTGCCCATGATGTCGATGGTGGGCTTGGCGAGAAGCCCCGGTACCGACGTCGAGCCCATGTGCTCGAGCCCGTCGAGAACCCCGCCGTCGACCATGTGTCCCAGGGCGTCCGTTATCTTCGCGCTCTCGGCCTGAAACTCGAGCGGCCAGGCCACGTTGTACGGCTCGAGAACCACCGGTACCCGCCGCGGATCGGTCAGTTCGTGCAGGGTCACCCGCTCAGGTTAGCCAGTCGACGACGTTGGACCGAGTGATCGAAGCGCGCGAGTTGGGTTTCGCGGCCTACGGCCGGAACGAAAGTCCCAACTCGACGTGGAACGAGTTGAACGCCGTGGACGCGCGACCGCCGTTGATAGGGATTCTCAGCCACGAGTACACGTAGCGGACCTCGTTAGACAGGGCGAGCCAGTCGGTGATGTCGAACCTGTACTGCAGGCTTAGCTGCGCGCCGAACCCAGTGACGTAGTAGCGGCTGTCCATGTCTTCGCCCGTCCTGGTTCCCATCCTCTTGCCCCTGATGATCGTGGAAGGGTTGGAGATCGCTGGTCCTGCGCCAGCGCGCAGCACGAGCTCCGATAGTTCATCGACCTCGACTCCGTAGGAGACCTGACCGAACAGCATGTTGTGACCGTCGGATAGTTCGAAGTGATCGACGATCCCGTCCGGGTCGGTTCCCGTCAGGAAGTACGCCTTGTCGTGCAGGAACTCGAGCCCGTACCCGATCCGGCTGAACGCAGGGCGGTACGTGACTCGGAACGCGTAGTAGCTTTCTGCAAGGTCTACGAAGCTATGGAGGGGCAACCAGGGGCGCGTCTCCCAAGCGACGGCTGAGACGACGCTGATTCCGTACCCATCCTGCTCGATGAGCAGCGAGTTGGGGATCTTCCCGCTCGTGCCCGTGGAGACGTCGACGGTCCATCTCGAGTCCTGGCCAGATGCATTGGCCCAGAGCGTCACGGCGCATAGCAATAGGAGAAAGGTCCAACCGCGAAGGGTGGACGGCGCTCGAACGGGCGTCGAGATCGACCGCTCACGGGATCTCATTGATAGCTCATTGTGACCCGGGGACCCTTGACGCGACCCTTACGGCTTGCCGGACCGCTGTGAGCGTAACGGACACCTTGCCGGAGGGTCCTTCGTATCATCCGATATGCGGATCAAGGCGTTGGGGGCCTTGGCGCTCGATGGACACGCGTTCCGTCGGCCCAAGCCGCTGCTCGTCGCTGTCTATCTGTGTCTGCAGGGAGCCACGAGCAGGCGGCGTCTCGCCGAACTCTTCTGGCCGGACGCGGTGGACGCTCGTGACAGCCTTAGCACCACCATCAGGAGACTGAACGGCCTGGGGCCACAAGACCTGATCGGCACCGGCGACCCCGTCACGGCGGGGTTCACCTGCGACGTGGCGGAGTTCCTCGCCGCGATCGCGGACAGGCGCCACGCGCGCGCCGTGGAGATCTACGGCGGACCCTTCATCGGCAACCTGGACATGCCTGTAGGCGAGGAGATCGAAGAGTGGATCTACCTCACGCGCGAGCGCATCGCGAACCGGGCGAGGGGCGCCCACCTTTCGCTGTCGCGTGCGGCACTTCAGTCCGGCGACCTGTTGAGGGCAGCACTGCACGCCGAGACCGCACTGGATCTCGAACCGGAGGTCTCGTGGGAGGAGGCGCAACTGAGCGAGGCCATCGAGTGCCTCCAAGGCTGCGGAAGTCAGCGCTCACGTGACGCCCGGTTGATAGCGCACGAGCTCGGCGTCGCCTACTCACTTCGTGTTGGAGAGGCCGGTGACGATGCGCCGGTCTCCGACATCCCACGTCCCGGCACCACGTTCGTCGGGCGTGCGGCCGAACTGAAGGCGCTGGAAGAGCTGCTTTTCAAAGGGTCGGTGCGCTTGGTGACGCTTCACGGGCCGGGAGGAACGGGCAAGTCGCGACTCGCGAGTGAGGCTTGCCTGAACGCAGTCGGCGACGACACCTACGCGGGCGCGGTGCACTTCGTCCAACTGGAGGCGGTCACGGACGATGCGATGATCGCCAGCGCCTTGGCCGTCGCCATGCGGCTCGTGCTGCCCGCCGGCGATGCGCCCGAGGAGCATCTGGTGAGGGTGATCGGCTCGCGCCGCATGCTGATCGCGTTCGACAACTTCGAGCACCTTACCGGGGGCACCGTGTTCATCGCCGGTCTCCTGAGGAGCTGCCCGAACCTGGACGTCCTCATCACTTCCCGCGTGACTCTCGGATTGAGCGAGGAGCACGTTGTTACCGTTGGCGGACTTGGGGTTGACGGCCCCGTCGGAGAGAGCGAGGCGTTGCAGCTGCTGTTCGCCCGCATGCGGCAACACGGCACGCTCGCACGCTCCACGGCGGACGACGAGTTGGCTGCGCACGACATCTGTCTGGCTGTTGACGGAAGTCCGCTGGCCATAGAGCTCGCCGCCGCGCAGACGCGCTTGTTGCCGCTGAGCGACGTGCTGAGGGAGCTCGATACGGGCATGTCCGTGCTCATCAACCGAGACCCGACCGCACCCGAGCGCCAGCGAAGCATGCGGGCCGCACTAGATATCTCCTGGCGCTTGCTAAGCGCGGGAGATAGACGGGCGCTGGCGAAACTCTCCGTCTTCCGCGGCGGCTTCACTCGTCGGGACTGTCAGCAGGTGGCCGGAGTCGACCTCGGGACCTTACAGCGGCTTCTCGAGGCATCGTTCCTGCGCCACCTGGCGAGTGGCCGTTTCGAGCGTCATCCCATCGTGAGGCAGTTCTCGGCGGACCGCCTGGCGGAGGATCCCGCCTTGGAGGCGGAGCTCATGCGTCGTCACGCGGAGCACTACCTAGGGAGCCTGGCGTCACGCGACTACGAGATCCTCAGTGGAGCGACGGCTCTCGCGCTCTCCGGCTGGATCGAACAGGAGTTCGCCAACCTGGAGGGGGCTCTGAGATGGTGCGTCCAGGCGGGAGAGCTGAGCGGGTTCGAGAACGTCGCACTGGTACTGGCACACTTCGCGGAGTTGCGCGGTCGGTTCCAGGACGTTGCCAAGCTCCTGGAGTCCGGCCTGGCGGCAGCAGACGGTAGGACCAGCCTTCCCAACACGCTCGGCGCACTGCCGTTCACGTACTTCAGGCTGGGTCGCTATCGCGATTCGATCGAGGTCGGGCGGCGGGCCCTCGATGCAGCCGAGACGATGGATCCAATCGACGCGGACTGGCTGGTCTGGGCAGCCCGGCAGGGGATGGCGCTGTCCAACGCCGTCCTGGGAGACTTGGACCGGGCGCGGCGGCTGGCGTCCGCCAACGTGGACGCTAGGCCAGTACTGGTTGAGGCCGCCGAGGCCACGGACAGGCGGCGCTGCATCATGGACATCACGATCGGGACGTCGCTCCAGACCGTGGCGTA
Organism: Trueperaceae bacterium; assembly: GCA_035654755.1. GTDB lineage: Bacteria > Deinococcota > Deinococci > Deinococcales > Trueperaceae > DASRWD01. The sequence continues at coordinate 696 of DASRWD010000185.1, read as the reverse complement.
CATGGACGTCCTCGTGGGGGACTTCGACGCTGCCCTTGAACGTCTTCACCGCGCGCTCGAGCTGTTCGAACCGCACAGGGCGCCCAACCTGGGCTACGTGCACTGGACGCTGGGTGAGGCGTACCTGGGGGTCGGAAACGTTGACCGAGCACGCGACACACTCGAGCGCGGTCTGCATCTCGCGCACGAGACCGGCTTCCGCAACCAAGTGGGGCATCTGCTCTGCGTCCTCGTGCTCGTCCACCTCGAAACGTCGGACACGCAGATGGCCGAGTCCCTCTCCAGGCAGGCTCTCGAGACCGCCGTCGTTGGAGGCGACAAGTGGTTGGAGGCCACGGTTCGGTCGCGCTGGGGCTTGGTGGCGCTACAGAAGGCCGATCTGCCGGCGGCATGCGACCGCTTCCAGAGCGCGCTCGAGGTCGCTGGCGCGGCCAACGCGTTCGGTTTCGCCCTCGAAGCCGTACTGGGGATGGCCGAGCTGCTGCGGCTGCAGGGTCTCCTGGCGGAAGGTGCTCGGCTCGTGGCGTTCGTGCAGCAGTGCCACCTAACGCCTGCTGCTCTCTCGGCGCGGGCCGATCGCCTTCTGCACTCACCAGACTGGCTCCTGGAGCAGAGCGATCTGGAAGGGCTTCGACGGTCCGCGGCGGCTCTCTCACCGCAAGAGGCGTTCTCGCTGGCTGGTGATGTGCGTGTCGT
>DASRWD010000184.1:0-10352 GCA_035654755.1 Trueperaceae bacterium | reverse complement strand
TACTACGACTACATCGAGCTGCCCGTGCTGGGCGAGGTTCCCCTCTCCTCGGCCACCCTGTTCGACCTTGGCGTCCTGGTGCTGGTGGTAGGAGCGACGGTGCTCATGCTCATCGCCCTCGCCCATCAGTCGATCCGCGCCCCAAGGACGGTTGCCGAGAGGAAGGTCGAAGAACCGTGATGGAGCTGATCACGGCCATCGGCATCGGCGTCATCGCGGGCGCCGGCGTTTGGCTGGTGCTGAGGCCGCGGACGTTCCAGGTGATCCTTGGCCTGTCGCTCCTCACGTACGCGATCAACGCGTTCCTGCTGTCGATGGGCGGCCTTACGTTGGGGGCCCCTCCTGTGCTGGAGTCCGTAGTGGACATCGACGCCCGGCAGCACGCGGACCCGGTGCCGCAGGCTCTCGTGCTCACGTCCATCGTGATCAGCTTCTCTATGACGGCTCTCTACCTGGTCGTGCTGTTGGCCGCCCGCGGCCTTACCGGCACCGATCACGTAGACGGTGAGGAGCCCGCCTAACGTGGACCTGGACCTCGCCCCCCCGCAGCTCGGCGGTCCCATCGCCAGCCAGCTCGTAGACCTCACGCCGCACCTGGCCGTGTTACCCATCGTCCTGCCACTGGTCGTGGGGGCGATCATGCTCCTGCTCGACGAACGAAGGGGGATCTTCAAAGCCGGGTTGGGCGCGGCGACCACGGCGACGCTCGTGCTCATCTCGTTCGTGATGCTCAACACCGTCAGTGGCGACGTCGACGGCGTCATCGTGTACCGCCTCGCCGACTGGGCGGCGCCGTTCGGGATCGTGCTCGTGGTGGACCGGCTTGCCGCGCTCATGCTCATGGTCACGAGCCTGCTGGCTCTCGCCTCCTTCACCTTCGCGGTGTCCGGATGGGCGATCGTCAGCCCACGCTTCCACAGCCTCTTCCTGCTGTTGGTCATGGGCCTCAACGGCGCGTTCCTCACCGGAGACCTCTTCAACCTGTACGTGTTCTTCGAGGTCCTGCTCGCCGGGTCGTACGGCCTGCTACTGCACGGCTCAGGACGGCTGAGGGTCAGGGCAGGCCTGCAGTACATAGCGGTCAACCTGGGCTCCTCGATGCTGTTCCTGATCGGAGTCGGACTCATCTACGCCTCGACGGGCACGCTGAACATGGTCGACATCATGCGTGTGGCGGCTGAACTGCAAGGCGGAGACGTCATGGTCTTCCGTGCCGGCCTCGCCATCCTCAGCATCGCGTTCCTGACCAAGGCGGGTGTGTGGCCGCTGTCGTTCTGGCTACCGGTCGCTTACCCGGTCGCCACTCCGCCTGTGGCCGCGATGTTCGTGATCATGACGAAGGTGGGCGCGTACATCCTGCTGCGCATCATGACGTTGGCGGGCGGCTTCCCGGAGGCCGGCCTCGTCGAGTTCCTCAGCCCTTGGCTGCTGTATGGCGGCATCGCCACCATCTTCTTCGGCTCCATGGGCGTCCTGGCCTCGAACCAGCTTCCGAAGATCGCCTCGTACGCCACTCTGATCACGGCCGGCACCCTCGTGGCGGCCGTGGGCACCGCCGATCCGAGAGTCATCAGCGGCGCCCTCTACTACCTCATAGGCTCGACGCTTGCCACCGGCGCCGCGTTCCTTATCGCCGAACTCATCGCCCGGCTGAGGACGGTCGACTCGCCTGTCGCCTCCGAACCGGTGGTCGGGCCGATCTTCGGCGACGACTACGAGACGAGCCTCGAGGACTTCGAGGGCTACGAGGTGGGCGTCGCCATCCCGGCCGGCACGGCCATGCTGGGCGGGGCGTTCGTCACTTCCGCCCTGGTACTCGCCGGCCTGCCGCCCCTCTCAGGCTACTTGGGCAAGTTCGCGATCATCAGGGGAGTCCTCGCAGGCTCCATCGGCGAGGCCGCCTCCTGGGTGCTGGCCGCAGCTGTCGTCCTCTCCGGACTGGCGACGCTCATCGCCTTGATGCGCAAAGGAGTAGAGGCCTTCTGGCGCCCGGGCGAGGAGACGACGGCTGAGGTGCGGTCGCTCGAGGCGCTACCGATCGGCCTGCTACTGGCGCTGTGCGTGGCCCTCGCGGTGTTCGCCGCTCCGACGATCGCTTACCTCGACGCCACCAGCGCCTACCTGGCCAACCCCGTCGAGTACGCCCGCAACGTGCTGGAGATCGGCCGATGACCGTCCTGCGACGCTTGTTCCCATACCCGGCCCTGGCGCTGGGGCTCACCGTTCTATGGTTGATGCTCAACCAGTCGGTGGAACCGTTCGACGTCGTCGTCGGCTTGCTACTGGGCGTGACCCTGTCGCGGATAATGCTCAGGCTGGACCCCGACCCGCCGCGCACCCGGCGACCAGGGGTGGCCATCGCTCTCGTGTTCATCGTGGGCCGCGACATCTTGATCTCGAACCTGAAGGTCATAGCGCTGTTGCTTAGCTTGCGGCCGAAGCCCCATTCAGCCTTCGTGAACATCCCACTGCAGCTTCGCGATCGCTACGGCCTCGCGATCCTGGCTACGATCATCACCTCCACGCCCGGCACGTTCTGGGCCGCCTACGACAGGCGCAGTGGGGTGCTCACCATCAGGGTCCTCGACGAAGCAGACGCGGCCGAGTTCTCGCGGATGATCAAGGGGCGCTACGAGCGCCGGCTGCTGGAGATCTTCGGATGAGTCAAGCGGCGCTCGCCACCGCACTGGTCGTGGCACAGACGATGTTGGCGCTGGCGCTGTGCCTATGCGCGTACCGCCTCATCCGCGGGCCTCGGGCGCAGGACCGCGTCACCGCGATCGACGCCCTCTACATGAACGCCCTGCTCTCCATCGTGCTGGTCGGCATCCGCACCGGCAGTCAGCTCTACTTCGAAGCGGCCCTGATCATCGCCCTAGCCGGGTTCGCCAGCACGTCGGCCGTGGCCAAGTTCCTCATGCGCGGCGAGGTGATCGAGTGATGCTCGCCCCGGACCTCCCGCCCGTCGCGGCCCTGGCCGTCGCCGTGCTGGCGGTGTTGGGATCGGCCGTCGCCCTGGTTGGAGCACTGGGCCTGCTGAGGCTCAAGACCTTCTACGACCGGGTACACCCGCCGACGCTCTCGACCAGCCTGGGGCTCTTCTGCATCGTGCTCGCCTCGATCGTGACGTTCTCTGTGCTGGGCAGTCGACTGGTGATACACGAGGTGCTGCTCTTCTTCTTCGTGACGATGACGCTGCCGGTGTCGATGATGCTGCTGGCACGCGCCGCGCTGTTCCGCGACCGCGTCGAGGCGTTCGACAAGCAGCTCGCCGCCGAGGTTCGGGCCGCGGCCCAGCAGGAGGCCGCGGACCTAGCTGTGGCGCAAGCCGAGGCGGCAGCCCTCGCCGAGCTCGATGCGGGTCCTGCGCACGATGACGACGCTGCCTACGGTAGTGAATGACTCTCAGCTCTTAGGTCAGGTGCGTACGCCCGCCCGCTCAGCCGCCCACGATCTCTCCGCCGTTGACATGGATGGTCTGGCCAGTCACGTACGAAGAATCGCTGCACGCCAGGAAGACGAACGCCGGGGCGCACTCCTCGGGCTCGCCCGGGCGCCCCAACGGCTGGCCCGCCCCGAACTTGGCGACCTCCTCGGCCGGGAAGCTGGCCGGGATGAGCGGCGTCCAGATGGGGCCCGGCGCCACCGCGTTCACACGGATGCCCTGCTCGGCGAGGTTGGTGGCGAGTGAGCGTGTGAAAGCGAGGATGGCGCCCTTGGTGGCCGCGTAGTCCATGAGATGCGGGCTCCCGCGGAACGCCGTTATCGAGGTCGTGTTGATTATCGACGCGCCCTTCTTCATGTGCTCGAGCGCCGCCCGCGTCAGGTAGAACTGCGAGAAGATGTTCGTCTTGAACGTCCGCTCGATCTGATCGTCCGGGATCTCGCTCAGGCTCTGCGCCTCGTGCTGCTCGGCAGCGTTGTTGACCAGAACGTCGAGGCGGCCGAACTCGTCGACGACCTGACCGATCGCGTCCTTGCAGAACTCGGGGTCACCGATGTCGCCCCTCAAGAGCAGCGCGCGCCTTCCCTCTTCCTCCACCTCGGCCTTCACCAGCTCGGCGTCGCGGTCCTCCTCCAGGTAGATGATCGCTACGTCCGCGCCCTCCTTGGCGAAGTGCACGGCCACGGCTCTACCTATGCCGCTGTCGCCGCCGGTGATCACGGTCGCCATGCCCTGGAGCTTCCCGGCCGGCTTGTAGTTCTCCCCCTCGTAGCGGGGCTCGGGTCGCATCTCGTGCTCGCGCCCCGGCTGGCGGTCCTGCTCCTGCGGCGGCTTGGCGTTACCCTTCTTCTTCCCATCGCTCATGGCTAGTCTCCGTCTCGATTCGCAACGGTAGGCGGCGGCGTGATGGGAACGATGACGCTGGCATGGCTAAACCTGGCGACGTTCACAGGGGGCCGTTTCGGCACCCAGCAAGCACCGTCGTAACATCGGAAGGCGTGTCGCCCACGAGCACCGCGCCTTCCGAGCGCATCCGACTTCCCACCCACCGGCTCATGGGCCTCGGGTTCGGCTCGCTTGGCCTGGCGGCGACCTGGGCTCTGTACAACACGTTCATGCCCCTGTTGCTGGCGCAGTTCATCTCGAGCAGCGGCGTGCGCGGCACGATCATGGCGCTGGACAACGTGCTTGCGGTGTTCATGCTGCCGATCATCGGCGCCTGGTCTGACCGGGTCGAAGGTCGCCTCGGCAAGCGGATACCTTTCCTTCTCATCGGCATGCCGCTCACCGGCCTACTCTTCGCCGCACTGCCGTTCGCGGCGGAGCGCCTGTGGATCCTTCTGGCCGTCGACATCGCGTTCCTGTTCGCTATCACGCTGTTCAGGGCGCCGCTCATAGCCCTGATGCCCGACCACGTCGCTCCCAAGGACCGCTCCTCGGCGAACGGCATCATCACCCTTATGGGCGCGGCCGGCGGAGCCGTCGGACTGTTGCTGCTGGCACCGATGATCGCCGATGCGCCGTGGCTGCCGTTCGTCAGCTCTGGCGGCATCGTGCTCGTCTCCCTCGTGTTCGTGCTCCTGGCCATCGACAGGCACCCGCCGTACGTGACCGAAGGCACGGTGAAGGACGAGGCCCCACCGTTGCGAGGGCTCTTCAGGGACGTCAGGCAGCTCGTCGTCGAGGAACGCAGCGGCCCAGGCATCCTGCTCCTCGCGGTCTTCGCCGTGTTCTTCGGCTACTCGGCGTTGGAAGCCCAGTTCAGCACATACGCGACCCAGACCCTGGGCATCTCGGCCGCCATGACCGGGCCCACGATCGCGGCAACCATGGTCGCGTACGTGATCATGGCCATCCCGGCGGGGTACCTGGCGCGCCGCATCGGCTCCGCCAACACCATGCGGCTGGGCGCGCTCGTCATGGCCGTGGCCGCCGTCCTGGCCGCGAACGTAGGCGACATCACCTCGGCGAGGGTCGTGCTCGCCCTGGGCGGCGCGGCCTGGGCGCTCGTGCAGGTGCCCGCCTACCCCCTAGTGATCAACCAGGGCGGCGCGTCTCAGGCGGGCTTCTACACCGGCATGTACTACCTGTTCGGGTCGGCAGCGGCGATCGCCGGGCCACCCGTTGTGGGTGCGCTGATGGACGTCATGGGCAACAGAGCCCTGTTCTACTCGCTCGCCGTCTCGATGGTCGTGGGCGCGGCGCTGGTGACGACCGCCAAGCGCCGGAAGATCGAGGCGTCTCCAGAGGCCTAAGCGGCGTCCGGGCTCACCAGTCGATCGGCCGCTGCGCGGGCCTGCAGGTCGCGGAAGCCGAACGAGACCAAGGAGGGACCCGTGACACGGTCCGCCGTGTACGGGTTCCAGAGGGCGACGTGCGCGTACGGAAGGCCCGCGTTCTCGGCAGCTGCCGCGAGGGCATGGGCGGTCAGGAGCTCCTCGGGCGGCGGCGGGACGCGCGTCGTAGAGACGTAGAGCGCCGCGTCCACCCCGTCCAACAGCGCCGGGACGTCCTGCTCGGTGACCTTCTCGACGTCGACGTGTCTGACCTGCACGCCAGCATCATCCAGCGCGCGGGCGAACGGCGCAGCGGGCCTCACCACGACCTGAGCCGCGGCGGAAGCCCGCACCTCATCGCGCGCCAGCAGCAGCACCCTCGAACCGGGGACGAGCCTTGGCAGTTCGCCGCGCTCCTCCAGGCCCATGCGTGCCGCACGGGCAAGCGTCTCCTCATCACCGGCCTGCCAGGCGGACCCCGGGTCGGGCGAAGCCCCAGGGAACGCCCGCGCCAGCGCCGCGATCCGTCGGCGCGGGCCGCTCAGGTCCAGCCGGCTTGCCGCGCCCGCCTCGTCGATGGCGGCCAGCGTCTCTCGGTGCTCGGCCACGGTGCCGATGACGAGGGGCATGTCGGCCCCCGCCTGCAGCGACATGACGGCGGCGACCGGCGCCGGCCAGCGGTCGGAGATCGCCCGCATGTCCAGGGCGTCCGTGACGATCACGCCGTCGAAGCCCAGTTCCTCGCGCAGCAGACCCGCTAGCGCGGCCTCGGACAGGGTGGCGGGCCGCTGGGCGTCCAGCGTCGGAAGCACGATGTGCGCGCTCATCACGGCCGCGACGCCCGCTCGTATGCCGGCCTGGAAGGGTCGCAGCTCCACCTTCCGCAGGTCCGAGAGCGGCCGCCTGACGGTGGGTAACGCCAGGTGCGAGTCCACGTCGGTGTCGCCGTGGCCGGGGAAGTGCTTCAACGTGGCGCCGACACCTTCTTCCTGCAGCCCCTCGATGAAAGCCACGACGTGCCTGGAGACCAGGTCGGGGTCAGAGCCGAAGGAGCGGTCCGCGATCACGGGGTTGAGCACGTTGGAGTTGACGTCTGCCACCGGCGCGAAGTCGAGGTTGATGCCGGCGGAGCGCAGACCGCGAGCGGCCGCCGCCGCGACCTCACGCGTCAGCGCAGGGTCGTCCGCATGACCCAGCGCCATGGCTGCCGGCGGTACCGGCACGTCGAACATCCGCACTACACCGCCCCCCTCCTGATCGATGGCCGCGACCAGGTCGTCGCCCGCCAGCGACCGCAGCTCGGCAACGTACTCGCCCACTTGCTCACGGTCGACGACGTTGCGACCGAACAGGCAGACGCCGGCGATCCGCCCCTCGGCCAGCAGCTCGCGCTCGTCCGGCGTGAGACTCGTGGTGGACAGGTCGATCATGAGGGGCAGGCGGTCGGCTGGGTGTGGAGGTCCGAGGCGGGGCACGGAACCATGATGGCCCGCGAAGCGCCACATAATGCGGCCCATGGACGAGGCCAGGGCTGAGGTGGACGAGCAAGGCAAGCTTGGGCCGGCGACCGACCTCGGCAGGCTCGCGTTGAACGTGAACGACATCGGCGCCGTTGCGGCGTTCTACGAGTCCGGGGTCGGGTTGTCGCGCATCGCAGAGTCCGCCGACGGCCTGGTGCTTGGCAGCCAAGCGCGCCCGGTGCTGGAGCTGATCCACCGGCCAGAACTGCCAGCCCCGCGGCCCGGCTCGGCGGGCCTGTACCACACGGCTATCCTGTTCGAGGAGCGGGCGGACCTGGCCGCGGCGCTCTACGCCACGGCCGTAGGGTTCGCCGGCACGTTCACCGGCAGCGCAGACCATCTGGTGAGCCAGGCGTTCTACTTCAACGACCCGGAGGGCAACGGGGTCGAGCTGTACTGGGACCGCCCGCGCTCAGAATGGCAGTGGTCGGGCGGCGAGGTCGCGATGGACTCGCTGCCCCTGGACCCGAACGCGTACATACGGGAACACGCTGTGATCGAAGGCTCTGAACCGCGCGGCCCCGCCGGCACCACGTCTCGTTTGGGCCACGTCCATCTCAAGGTGGGAGACGTGCAGGAGGCGAAGGGGTTCTACGTCGACACCTTGGGTCTGGACGTGACGGCCTCGATGTGGCACAGCGCCCTGTTCACGTCGGCCGGCGGCTACCACCATCACGTCGGCATGAACGTATGGGAGAGCCGAGGAGCCGGACCCAGAGGCGACGCACTTGGACTGGCGTACTTCGAGATCCTCGTCTCGGAGGACGACCTGAGGGCGGCCAGGCAAAGGCTCGAGCGCGCCGGGTTGGAGATCGAAGCTCGGGACGAAGGTCAGCTGATCACGCGGGACCCGTGGGGCACCGCAGTGAAGCTGCGGCGCAAGACGTCTGGGTGAAGAGTAGGTCGCTGCCTACCACTACCCGGCCGAACTCGGATGCGCTAGCTTGGAGCCATGACGAGACTTCGCGTCTTATGCACGTGCCTCACGGTGTTAATGTTCATGGCCGGCACGGCTTTCGCGCAGGTGGATCCCCAAGCGAGGGCTCTGCTCGAAGGCCTGGCTTCGCAAGGTCAGGCGGCCGACGTCCGGACCCTCGACCAGACGATGACCATGACGATCCACAGCGAGGACGAGCCCATCGTCACGACAAGCCGAATCGTTGTCGACTATTCGGGCCAGCGGGCCGCGATCGTCTCCGAGGCCATGGGCATGAGCACGACGATGCGCATCGTGGACGGCGTGACGACGATGTCCGTCAACGGCATGTCGATGCCCGCTCCGCCGGGGATGGACAGCGCCTTCGACGGGATCTTCGAGTCCGGGTCCACCGGCGACCTGCTCGCCGACCCCGAAGCGGTGATCACCTACGACGGTCAGGTCAGTTACGCCGACGTCCTCTCGGGCCAGCAGGTCAGCTACACCGGCGACTTCGGGGTCCCTGGTCTGCAGATGGATTCCACCACCGTGCGGTTCGTGTTCGACGACGGCGGGCGGCTCCTCGGACAGGTAGTCCCGGAGTCGGGATCGGACCTGGTGTCCGTCTACGTCGGCGAGCCCAAGATCGACGGAGCGCTGTTCTACGACTCGGACATGTACGAGGTGACCGGTGGTAACGCGACGCTGTACGCCACCATGCGGTACGACAGCATCACGTTCAACGAGCCGATCGACGAGTCGCTCTTCGAGTAGGCACCAACTTCGACGCTTCGGGGCGGCCGGCCGGCAAGGGTTGGCCGCTCTTGACTTTGCTCGGCCTCAAGCCACCTTCCGCAACACGCGCAACCCCTGGTGCGCAGCCCATACGCGCCCTTGCCTACGTAAGAAGGTGACGGGCGCGTCGTATTCGGGGTACTGCAACGCGAGCTCGTCCTTTCCGGCCACGAACGCCGTCACCTCAGCCGCGGGTTCTCCCGTGGCGGCCCGCAACTCGCCGTTGGCGTTCAGGAACAGGCGAAGCCTCCCGTACGGCTCACCCGAGGCGTAGCTCCCCAGGAACTCCTCGAGAGCGCCATCGTCCATCGGGAAAGGCTCCGGTTCATAGGACCGGGTCTCCAGCGGCAAGCCCAGGTACGCGTTGAGGGCCATGGTCGCGACGCGCTCGCTCGGCACGCCACCCAGGTTGCACAACACGACAACGCCAACACCTAGCTTAGGGACCCACGCCATGCGGCTCGATACGCCCTTGAGCCCGCCGCCGTGGCTTATCACCGTATGACCGTGATAGTCGTCGTCACGCTGAAGCCCCAGGCCGTAGCGGGCACCGGGACCGCACCAAGCCGCGCCTTCCGCCATCTCCCGCACCGAGTCCGAGCCGACGCCTACGGGCACCGCATCACCGCTCGCCGCGGCCAAGTGGAAACGCACGTACGCACGCAGGTCCGCGAGCGTCGACTTGAGCATGCCGCCACCCAGCAAGCGCCCGGTCGTCTGCCAGGCCGGGGATCGCCTCACAACGCCCGCCTCGTCACGCTCGTAGAGGGTCGAGTGGTTGGGGTCGTTGAGCACCTTTTCAAGGTCGAAGGTGCTTCTGGACATGCCGAGGGGCACGAGGATCCGCTCCTCGACGAAGCGGTCGAACGGCGTGCCCGTCACTCGTTCCACGACCCCACCCATGAGGCAGAAGCCGTCGTTGCTGTAGCTGAACAACTCACCCGGTTCGCCTACCAGCATCGCCTCACGGTCCAGGTACTCGACGAGGCCGTCTAAGGTGCTGACCTCTTCCGCTCGGCGAGCCAACTCCTCCTCCGTCGCCACGGTGCTGAGGGCCTCCCGCAGCGTCGGGCCGGCGGTAACCGGGTCGCTCGCTTGGCTATCCGCTCGCAGCCACGTCATGACCGGCGTGGGCGGCAGGCCGCTGGTCTGCTCCAGGAAGTGGCGCAGCGTCGGCGGCTCCGCGTCGCGCCACAGCGTGAACGGTAGGTAGTCCGTGACCGGGTCGTCGAGGCTCAGCAAGCCCTCGTCCCGCAGGATCAGCAGGCTGAGGGCCGTGAACGACTTGGTGATGGACGCGACCCCGAAGATCGTGTCGGCGTCGACGGGCAGACCCTTCTCTACGTCGCGGTGGCCGATGAACGTCTCCAGCAGCACCTCGTGCCTGTCGAACATCGTTA
>DASRWD010000183.1:0-7934 GCA_035654755.1 Trueperaceae bacterium | reverse complement strand
TGGATGTCGACGAGTATCGACTGCATGATGTCGCTGCTGCGGAGCAGCATCTGCGCCATGGGGTTGCGGCGCTCCAGCTTCACGGTCGCGACCATGCGCTCGAGCCAGTTGCCCTCCTCGTCGGGTGTCCGGTACACGGAGTGGCGTGCGGGCGTCACGTCCGAGGCGATCGTGCGCGTTGCCCCCAGCAACGTGGCAGCTGAGACCGGAAGGTTGTTCACGATGCCGCCGTCTGCCAGCACCCGGCCGTGCAGCAGCAGTGGCTCGATCGCCCCGGGGTAGCTGGATGATGCCCGTACGGCCTTCACCAGGTCGCCCTCCTGCAGCACCACCGCGTCACCGTTCTCGACGTCTGTCGTGGTGACGGCGAGCGGGATCTGGAGGTCTGCGAAGTCGGGTGGCAGGTGTTCGGCGAGGAGCGCCTCCAACTTGTCTCCCTTTATCAGACCAGCCTGCAGCGAGATGTCGACGACGTCGCGCCAGCCGACCCTGCTGGCGATCTCGTAGATGTCGTCGGGCGTGGCGCCGGCCGCGTAGAGAGCGCCGATTATCGCGCCCATCGAGGTGCCGGCGACGACGTCGAACCTGGCGCCGGCGCGAGACAGAACGCGCAGTACGCCGATGTGTGCGAACGCGCGCGCACCCCCGCCCGAGAGGACGAGGCCGAGGCGGTTTTCGGCTTCAGGACGCTCCATCGCGGCGGACTCTAGCATGAGCCTGGGCGGCGGCCGGTCGCCGCCGTCCAGACCCGCATGCGTGTCCCTACTGCTCCTGGCCCTGTGGCGGCTCGACGACCGCCAGCGTGACCTCCAGCTCTATCTCCTCGCCGCCGCGCACCACCGTCAGGCTGATCACGTCGCCGGCCTGTCGGTCCAACACGATGGCCTGCAGGTCCTGGATCGTCTCGACCGGCTCGCCCTCGGCGGCGATGATCACGTCCCCGCCCGCCGGGAACTGCTGGTTGCCGATGACCGCCATGTACGTGGCGCCGATCAGACCGGCTTCGTCTGCCGGTCCGCCCGGAGCGACCTCGAACACGACGACGCCTGCGTCCGGCATGCTCAGTGCGGACCGCGCCTCCTCCGGGTAGTCGCTCACCGAACTTCCACTCAACCCGATGCGCGGCCGGTTCTCGATGTCCGCGGTGGCGGCGTAGAAGCCGACCAGGCCGCCGGCCTCCAGGTCAGCGAGCGTCTCGGTGAGGAGCGAGCTGGGAACTGCGAAGCCGATCCCGATGTTGCCGGCAGATCCAGCGGTCGTCATGCCGGGCACGATCATCGTGTTGATGCCGATGAGCCGGCCGGAGGAGTCTAGCAGCGGGCCGCCGGAGTTGCCCGGGTTGATGGCGGCATCCGTCTGGATCATGGGGATGTCGACCTGGCCGATAGAGGTGAGCTCGCGCCCTATGGCCGAGACGATCCCCTTGGTGACCGTCGACTGGAGGCCGAACGGGTTCCCGATGGCGATGGCCTTCTGGCCCACGCGCACCTGGGTGGAGTCTGCGAGCTCTATGGGCCTGGCGTCCTCGGGCACGGCGCCCGGGTCCTCCAGCTCCAGGAGCGCGAGGTCGTAGTCGGGGTTGGCGCCGAGGACCCGAGCGCGGATCGGCTCCTCGCTGCTGGGGAACTCGACCGTTACGGTCGCTCCCTCCCTCGGCTCTACCGAGTCGGTCTGGAGCGCGGCCCTGATCACGTGGTAGTTCGTGACGACACGGCCTTCGTCATCGATGACGAAACCGGAGCCGCTGCTCTGCTGCACCTGAGGGATGCGGCCACCGCGAGGGAACAGGTCACGGAACGGTTCCGGCAGGAACGGCAGGTCCTGGAACGGGTTGACGACCGTGCCGCGGATCTCGACGTTCACCGCGACGACGCTGGGGCCGATGGCTCCGATGACGTCGATCGTGTTCTGTTCGTCCTGCAGTAGCGCCGCTGCCTCCTGGACGGCACCCTGCGCCAGCACCTGGTTCCGAGGCCATACGGCGACTGCCGCCCCGACGATCAGCACAGCTGTAAAGATGAAGACGGTCGCGCGAGCGCGGTTCAAGATGGACCACTTCCCTTCTTCGAGCACGTTCACGAGTGTCACCCCCAGGCGTTAGGCCGCACACAGGCCACAATTAGAAACGTGAGAGAGGCGTCACCGTTGGACGCTGCGGTAGGCTGAACCAGATGTCCGACCAGCTCGATGAGCTCGCTGCGAACCTGCTGTGGCGCATCGGCCGCGCGTCCGAGGACGGTCCGGTCACGGTGCGGGTGGGGCTCGCATCGAGCGCCCCGCTGTTCAACGAGCTTCCCCGATTGAGGAGCGCCACGGACGCCGAGGTAGAGGCGGCGATGCGCGACTCCGAGGTCAGGGTCGAATGGGTCGGGCCCCGCCCGCGGGTCGAGCGGTAACCGTGGACCTCGCCCACTCCGTCAGCTTCGCCTTGGACCTGGAGATGAGCCCGGCCGCGGCCGTGGAGTTCGCCAGGGACGTCCCGCGCACACTATCGCGGGCCGACTTCCTGGCAGACCTGCAGGTGATAACAGGCGATCCGAGCGTCGTCACCGCGGCGATCCCGGTCTCCGCCGCGATGTTCGGGCAGCGGGAGCTGCCGTTCAGGAGCGTGCTCGAGCACACCGCGCACGGGGCACGCCTGCGCTCGCTAGACATCGAGCCGGACGGCCCTGGCTGGGCGTTGGTCTCCGGCGAGGCCCGGGTCACGCCCGTGGGTCAGGGCGCACGGCAGACCGCGCGCATCGACTACCGCTTCGAGATCACTGTCAGGCTCAAGTTGCCCAAGGCCGAGCGCTGGGGCCAGCGGGCCCTGACACGGATGATCGAGTTCACGGCCAAGACCGTGTTGAGCCAGGTCGCTGAGAAGCTGCCGGGCGCCGTCGCCAGGGCCGCGGGCGTTGCGGCAGTGGTGGCCTGAGCTTCGCAAGAGCCGCCGGCGTGGCTCGGAACGACCGCTTCACTTGGCCCTCCGGCCGATCTACTTCCCGACGCAGAACCGCGCGAAGATGCTCGCCAGCGTCTCTTCGGCAACGCCCTCGCGACCGGTGATCGTCGCGAGATGACCGAGCGCGTCCTGGAGGTCGAGAGCGGCGAGCTCGTCGCTGGCGCCGCGAGCCGCCTCGACGCTCCGTCGCGCGCGCCTCAGCGCCTGAACGTGTCTCTCGTTGCCTACCCACAGCTCGGCGCCGGCCGCTGACCCGATCAACCTGTCGGTGAGGGCGCTCCTGAGGGCATCGAGCCCCTCGCCGGTCACGGACGACACGGCGATGGCGACGAGCCCCTCCTCGAGCGCCCCTGCCTCCCAGGCCGGGGGTAGGTCGGCCTTGCTGGCCACGACGACCGTCCCGCTACCGCCGGACGGCTCGACGAATGTCCTCAGCAGCGCGAGGTCCTCGTCCTCAAGCGGCTGGGAACGGTCGAGCAGGAGCACTCGCAGGTCCGACGCGTCGGAGACCGCGCGTGTGAGGTCGACGCCGGAGGCTTCGAGGGCGTCTGAAGTCACGCGTATGCCGGCTGTGTCCACGAGCGTGAGGGGCACGCCACCTAGGACCAGCGGCGCCTCCAGGTAGTCGCGGGTGGTGCCCGGCACTTCGCTGACGAGGGACCGCTGGTAGCCGAGCAGGGCGTTCAGCAGGCTTGACTTGCCGACGTTGGGCCTGCCGAGCAGTGCCAGGCGCGCGCCCTCACGACTGAGCCTGCCCGCCTCTGCCGTGGCCAGCAGGTCGTCTATGCCGGCCAGCGCCCTCTCCAGCGGTTCGGACAGCCGCGCCTCGGGGACGCCCTCTTCCGGGTAGTCGAACCCGGCCTGCACCTCGGCATAGGCCGCCGTGACCGCCGACTGCACCTCGCCGATGCGCCGGCTCAGTTCGCCGGTGAGGCCCCCGGCCGCGTTGCGCCTGGCGGCCTCACTCGACGCGTTGACGAGGTCGAGCACGGACTCCGCCTGAGCCAGGTCGAGCTTCCCGTTGAGGTAGGCGCGCAGCGTGAACTCGCCGGGGCCGGCCGCCCTGGCGCCGGACTCAAGGCATAGCTCGAGGACGCGCCTGAGGACCGCAGGACCGCCGTGCGTCTGGATCTCGACGGCGTCCTGACCGGTGTAGGAGGCCGGTCGCCGGAAGCTCAGTAGCAGCGCGTCGTCGACGACATCGCCCAGCGCGACCACCTGGCCGAAGAGGACCCGCCCCGTAGGGGCGTCGAGGGCTCGGCCGCCGGCTGCCGGGCGGAAGACGGCGTCCGCGACGGCGTGGGCCTGCGGCCCCGAGACGCGCACGATGCCTACGGCCCCGGTGCCTGGCGCTGTCGCGATGGCCGCGATCGTATCTGAGGTGGGAGGGAGTGACACTTCACCTGATGCTGTCACGCTTTCAACTCCATGTGGCAGGCCGGCGCGACCCTTCCCGCTGGCTATCATTCTCGACATGAGCGTCGTTCACACACTGCGCAGCGTGGCCTCGCCCGCGCTCGACCAGCTCATGCTCTTCGTGACGCAGATCGGCTCCGAGTACGTCTACGTAACGCTTCTCGTCCTGGCGTTCGTTGCTGTCGACGCCAAGCGCTCTCGCAGCCTGGCGCTGGCGCTGCTCGCGAGCCTCTACCTCAACCAGGTGCTCAAGATGGTCTTCGCGACCCAGCGCCCCTTCCATATCGACCCCGGGGTCGCACCGGTGGACGCGGTGGCCACGGCGCCGGGCAACGGCTTCCCGTCCGGACACGCGCAGGGCATCGTCACGTTCTGGACGGCGGCGGCCGTCTACGTCCGCAGGCGATGGTTCGCGGCGCTAGCGACCGCGGTCGTCGTTCTCGTCTCCCTGTCGCGCGTCTACCTTGGCCTCCACCAGCCCATAGACGTGGTCGGCGGCCTGGCCTTCGGTCTCGCCGTCGTGGCCGTGTCCTTCTACCTTCAGAGGCGGCGCGTGCGTATCGGTCGAGCGGCGACGGTCGTGGGCGGCCTGGTAGCGCCGCTCGCGCTGCAGCTCGTCTACCCGCTGGAGCTGTCCGGCATGCTGCTCGGTGCGTTCGCCGCCTTCGCCGTGGGTCCCGAGATCATCCGGCACGACACCAGCGGTCCGGTAGCCGGCCGAGTGGTGTTGGCAGTGATCGCGCTCGCGTTGGTGTTCGCGTCGCTACTGGGCAGCTCGGCTCTGCTGCCGGAAGAGGTGAAGCGCAACGCTGTGGGCTCGTTCGTGCGCTACCTCCTCATCGGCTGCGTGGGCACAGTTCTCGTACCGTGGCTGGGGCGCGTGACCGGCCTGGTGCCGCGGGAGAGCGCCGCCACGGCAGCCGGTGCGAGCTCCCCGACCGGGACGGCGGCTTGAGCGAACCCCGCCGCCTCAGGCTCACTCTCGAGTTCGACGGCACCGGCTTCAAGGGCTGGCAGCGGCAAGCGAACGGCGAGCGCACGGTCCAGGCCGAGATCGAGGCGGCGTTCGCTCGTTTGCCTGGAGTGCACGGCACCGTCAACGCGGCCGGGCGCACGGACGCCGGCGTCCACGCCCTCGCCATGGTTGCCCACTGCGACACGACATCCTCGATCCCCGACGAGAGGCTGAGGCTCGCCCTGAACGCCCACCTGCCGAAAGACGTGGTCGTCCTCGCCCTCGAGACGGCGGAGCCCGGCTTCGAGGCCCAGTTCCACTGCCAGTACCGCCGGTACCTCTACCGGCTCAGGGTCGTGAGGGACGACCCCAGGCGGCTGGCGATCGATCGGCACCGGGTGCTGCCGGTGTTCAGTCGGTTGGACCTGGAGGGCATGCGGGCGGCCACGCGGTTCCTGTTGGGACGGCACGACTTCGCCGCCTTCGCCACGCAGGAGACCCGTACGACCAGCAGGGAGATGTACCTATGCGACCTGCGCGAGGAGGTTGGCGAGCTCCGACTGCACGTCGCCGCCGACGGGTTCCTGCGCAACATGGTCAGGACGGTCGTGGGCACGCTGCTCTGGGTGGGGAAGGGAAGGTTATCGGCCGATGACGTCATGGGCGTGCTGGCCTCCCGCGACCGCACGCGCGCCGGGCACAACGTGGCGCCGCAGGGCCTCTACTTCGTCGAGGCCGGCTACCGTCCGTGGGACGAGGCCGCCTCGGAACGGTACGCACAGGAGCTCCTGCGCTGAGAGTCACGGCACCAGACGTCCGTCCCAGGCCCGTATACTCGCTTTCATGGTCACTGAACCGGTCCAGGACTCCGCCGCAGTGGCGGTGGCGCCGCTAGTGCGGCCCCTGGTACCCAACGACCTGGATGCCCTGACCCCGCTCGACGAAGCCTACGCAGCGGCAGTAGGCGCCGAAGCCCACGTCAACCGTGGCAGCCTGCATTTCTTCGGTCGCAGTGGCCACTCGTTCGTTGCGGAGTCCGCGGATGGCAGCCCTCTGGGGTTCGTGTTGGCACACTCGACGTGGACGGGTGGCCTTCCTGCACTGAGACTGGAGCGCCTCGTCGCGGCTCCTGGTGACGACGCGGCAGACACCGCCGCAGCGCTGGCGGAGGCCGTCGTCAAGAGCGCGTACGACGCCGGGGTCTACCGCCTCAACGCCGAGGTGCCAACCGTCGACGACGTCGGCCTCACCGCGTTGACCCGTGCCGGCTTCGTCCAGCGTGACGTCGTGGCCTTCGGGCGCAGGCTCGGCTCGGCCGGTACGAGCGGAACGAGAGCGTGAACGGGTCTGGTACCAACAGGGCGGTCGTCGCCGTTCGCGGCATGGAGACCCAGGAGGCGAGGCAGCGCGTGAGAGCGGCCCTGGCCTCCGTAGCCGGCGTCACGGAGGTCCAGCCGGGTGACGGCGCCAAGATGATCGTGGAGTACGACCCCACCGAGGCCACTGTCATGGACCTGATAAGGGCCCTCAGGCGCATAGGCTTCCTTGCCGGCATGGAGTGACGCGAAAGGAAACTCGAGTTGAGCTCACAGGACGAGAAGAAGCGGCCTCAGGACGCTACGGCGGCGAAGCCGAAGGAGAAGGCGTCCAAGCTGCCGGCGACGAAGCGCGGCCGAGCGACACGGGCCCGTTCCGCTTCCGGAGGGCGCGACCGGATCGTCGTCACGGATTCCGCGCTTGCCAAGATCATCGGCCTCTCCGCCCACGAGGTCCCGGGCGTCGTCGGCATGGCGCCCGCGAGCCTAGGCGAGGGCATCAGGCGCATCCTGGGCAGCCGCCAGGTGGACGAAGGAGTCGTGATCGCCCGCGGTGAGCAGGACGACGCCGCCGACGTAGACATATACGTCGTCGTCGCGTACGGCGTGAACATCCCGGTGGTGGCGGACTCGGTGCGCGAGCGTGTCAGGTACGCGGCCAAGACCTACGCGGGGGTGGAGTTGACGAAGGTGAGGGTCCGGGTAGCCGGGGTAAGCCGTGCCTGAGGTGACCAGCGCCCCTAGTACCGGTGACCGCGTAGGCGCAAGAGACCTCTCCCACGCCTTCATCTTCGCGACCCAGTGGCTAGGGGTGTTCGTCGAGGAGGTCAACGCCCTCAACGTCTACCCCGTGCCCGACGGCGACACCGGCACGAACATGCACCTGACGATGCAGTCGGTGAGGAGGCAGCTGTCGGAGCTGCGCACGGTGAACATGCAGACCGTCGCGCACGCGCTCTCCTACGGCTCGCTCCTGGGCGCGCGCGGCAACTCGGGTGTCATCCTCTCACAGGTACTCAAGGGCTTCGCCGATGGGGTCAGGGAACACAAGACGCTGGGTGGAGCCGAGGTCGCGGACGCCCTGGGGTCGGGCTCCGAGAGCGCCTACGCCGCCGTCATGCGACCGGTCGAGGGCACGATCCTCACGGTAGTCAGGGAGGCTGCGGAGGCGGCCAAGGAGGCCCGCCGCGCGCCGCCCGTCGAGGTCATGAAGGTCGCGCTGGAAGCCGGTCGCGAGGCCCTCGAGAAGACCCCCGACATGCTGCCGATCCTGAAACAGGCAGGCGTCGTCGACGCCGGGGGC
>DASRWD010000182.1:0-6713 GCA_035654755.1 Trueperaceae bacterium | reverse complement strand
CGCCAACGTTCATGACACTCTCCTAGCGCCGACCGACTTACTCGGAACGGCACCCACCATGCGAAGTTATCTCGCCAAACTCTACCGTGGTAGGCGCGATTCTCCCGTGCGCAAGACCCTCAGTTGAAGACACGCAGTAGGCGGTAGCCCGCGGCTCCTTCGGTCGTCTCCGCCATAGCCACGAGCGCCCCGTCACTCGTTACCAGGGCCGTGCGGCCGGATAGAGCCAATGGCGGGCGCTTGCCGTGCCGCACGTCGGTCACCTGCTCCTCGCTGAGGACGTGGGTGGGGAGGTCGAGCGCCCTGATGACGTCCACCGGTTCCGCCTTAGCGATGCCATCCAGGTCGGTAGCTTCAGCCAGGTCCACGCCGCCGCTCGCGGTGCGTACGAGGCCGGATAGGTAGGCAGGTAGCCCGAGAGCCGTGCCGAGGTCCCTGGCGAACGATCTTACGTAGGTACCGGCTCCCACCGTCAGCCTGAGGAGAGCAGTGCGACGCGATCCTGCGTCGTCGACGCCCTCGTCTACCTGGGGCGGGGGAGGCAGTTCGAACGTGTGGCCACCGGACGCCGGCTCGTACATACCGGGCAGCGCTCCCGGCGGAAGCGCGAACCTGGAGGGGAGGTCTGCCGTGTCTTCCGCCAGGTCCAGGAGTTCGACCTGCCGGTACGCCACCGGTCGTACCGGTGGCTCCTCCACCGCCCCGCGACGCGCCGCAGCGTAACTGCGGACGCCAGCCTTCTTCACGGCCGAGAACGCGGGTGGGCGCTGTGTACGCAGCTCGAGGAAGGGGGTCAGTGCCGGCCTCAGGACCTCGGGAGTGACCCTGGAAGCGTCCGCGGTGCGGGTTATCGGACCCTCGGCGTCGAGCGTCGGGGTGGTCGCACCCAACGTCACCCAAGCGAGGTACGTCTTGTCGTGTCCCGTAAGGTAGCCCGAGAGCTTCGTCGCCTCGTTCGCCATGACGAGCAGTACCCCGGTGGCAAGGGGGTCGAGGGTACCGGCGTGCCCCACCCTCTTGGTCCCTAGCAGGCGTCGGGAGCGGGCGACGACGTCGTGAGAGGTGAGGCCGAGCGGCTTGTCGACCGCGTAGAGCTGCACTCAGGCCAGGAACAGGCTGCGGGCCCAGGGGCTGGCCGTCACGGCCACCATCAAGCCGACGTGGAACGTGAGCTGCGCGATGAGGGCCTCGGTCGCGTTGGGACGCATGCGGAAGTTCTCGGCCAGCAGGATGCCGAACACGAAGAGCAGCGCGACCGGCGTGCCGAACGCCAGAGCGTAGAGCGAGGCCGAGATGAGCGTGGCGATACGGCGGTCGTAACGCCTCGCCGTGGACGGGATGACGAAACCGCGGAAGAAGACTTCTGAGAGCGGCACCAGGATCATCGCGGCTACCACGTAAGGCGTCAGCTGGACGAGGTCGAGGTAGAACCCGCCGAGCGCTCCATCGAACGGATCGAAGTGGAGGTAGGCGAGCATGCCGGCGAGGAACAGGATGCCGAGGCCCACGCCGTTCAACGGCCTACGCGAGGTGCCGATCAGGACGTCCATCGGGTCGTAGCCGTTCACCGTGACGCGGCGCCACGCGAGCAGCACGAGGAACACCGAGAAGGTGACGAAGAACAGCGCCCAGGTGTCCGTGGACTGCACGGGCGTCACCAGCGCCAGCAGGTTCCCGTGGACGAACGTGCCGTACGCCAGGGCGGCCGCGAACGAGATCAGAAGCGCCCCGAATAGCGTTCCGTACACATGCCCTACGCTCCAGTGGTGCGGACCGTCGACGACCTCGAGGCCGCTGGTGCTGGGTATGCGGCTCTCGCCGACCAGGTGTGTTGCCACGAGGATCAACAGGACGGCTGCCCATACAACTGCGTTGCCACCAAGGCGGCTCAGCAGGTTGTCGCGTCTCAGCGCCTCCTGCATCGCCACGTTGCCGGCCTCAAGGTCGCCCTCCGCGTAGTAGATGTACGCGAGCGACCTGAGGTCACGCGCCTGCGCGTCCACGTCGCGGGAGCCGCGTAGCTGATGGGCGATCTCGAGTTGAGAGGCCGCCGCTTCCAGTTCGCCACTTGCCCACAGGGCCCTTCCGAGCAGCGACCTGACCTCCGGGTCGCGGTCGTCGCCCGTCAGGTCGAGGTACGAGCTTAGTTGGCCAACCGCCGCGTCCGGGTCCCCGAGCCGTATGCGCAGGCGGGCGTCGGCCGCCCGGTAACCGACGTTGAGAGGGTCGGCGGCGATGGCAGCGGCGTACGCGGTAAGCGCTGTGTCGTAGCGCCCGGAGTACTCGTCTATCCGGCCGGCGAGCAGCTGGAGCCGGCCCTCGACCTCGCGGTTCCCGGCTTCCTGGAGCGCGGACCTGGCGCTCTGGAGGAACCCCTTCGCCTCGTCAGGACGACCGCCCTCCAGCACTGCCTCGGCGAGGAGCACGAGCGGCTCGGCCGTACGTATCGTGTTGCGCACGCGTCTCAGCCGGCTCTCGGCGCTGGCGTGGTCGCCTAGCCGCAGCTCGACGCGGGCCAGCGCCAGCTCGGCCTCTGCGAAGCTGGGCCTCACTTGGAGGGCGTTCTGACAGGCGCGCCGCGCGGTCTCGAGATCGCCTCCCGCCTCGAACCGCAGGCACTGCTGGTAGTAGACGTTCTCGTCGAACGCCTGTGCGGATGCGTTAGTCAGCGTGGCAAGCAAGAGGGTGAGCGCTGCTGCTATCGCAACGTTTACGTGCACACGTCCTACCCCCGCAATAGGTCTCGCGCTCATCGATTTCCCCTTCGCCCGAACCGCCGCAGGCCCGATCAACTCGCAGTGGAGCCGAAGCCGTGGCACGTCCTGGGAGCCCCTAGCGAGGCAGGTCGCCGTCAATCTTGCATGTGCGATACGGTCAGGCGGTTAGGTCGTTCACTTCTCTAGCCGCACGAAGCTCCTCTAGGACGCCACTTCCTGACTTCTTCCGGCTGCCGGGCATCCGGCCGTCCGGCTGGCTGGTCGAGCCCCGTCAGGCGCCGGGTCTCGGTGCATCCGAAGTACGGAAAGTACGGCATGAAGGTTAGCTTAACCGCTCCAGGACGCAATTCGTGGGTTGCCGTTCTAACATCCCGGGGAGAACGGTGAGACGATGAGCTTCTCCCACTTCCTACTGATGGGCCAGGTACTGGCCATCCTTCCCGCCATGTCGGAGGGCACGGAGCTCCGTGTCGTATCGCCGGACCTGCTCACCGTCTACGCGAAGGCGACCGTCATGGACGGGCGTCTGGCCTTCACCGAGTTCCCTTCGCCCGGCACCGAGGTGCGGGTGATCATCTTCCCGGCTGAGAGCACGCCGGCGGAACGAGTCGACGCCATGGCCGCGCGCGCTCTGGTCGGGCGCATCAGTGACGACGGCCGCGACGTGCTGCTAACCGAGCCCGAGGCCCTCGAACCGCTGTCCCTGAGGCAGCTTCTCTTCCGCGAGCGCGGTGTGCTCGTGCGTTTCGCGTTGAACCAGGAGGACTGAGGTGGCTAAGCGAATCCTTATCGTCGAGGACGATCTCGACATACTGAGACTGCTCAAGCGTGAGTTGTCCGAGGCGGGCTTCGACGTTCTGGCGTACGACTCCGGGATGCGCGGCCTTACGGCGGTACGTGAGGAAGAACCCGACCTGGTGATCCTCGACCTGGGCCTCCCCGACGTGAGCGGTCAGGAGATAGCCAGGCGAGTGAGGCGAACGGGCGACACCCCCATCCTGATACTCACCGCCGCCGACGAGGTGGGCACGAAGGTCGACATGCTGAACGCCGGGGCCGATGACTACCTGGCGAAGCCGTTCCACGTACAGGAGCTGTTGGCCCGCATCAACGTCCAGCTGCGTAAGCGCACGCTGGGGGCCGCACAGAAGATAGGGGAGATGACGATCGACCCCGTCCGCCGTCAGGTGCTGTGGGGCGAGGACGAGGTCAAGCTGAGCCCCCGCGAGTACGAGCTGCTTGCCTACCTGGCCGGTCAGCCGGGCAGGGTCTACAGCCGCAAGGAGATCGAGACCAACGTCTGGGGCGAGGACCTGCCCCCCTCCTCGAACGTCGTCGACGTACACATCGCCAACATCAGGGGCAAGCTGCGCGAGGTCGGCGGTTACGGCGTGATCCGCACCGTCCGGGGCGTGGGCTACGCCCTGAAGTCCTAAGGGAACAGGCGTAACCTGCACGTCATGAGCGGTGCGCCAAGGAGGCGTGCCGGGCTGCCACTCACCTGGCGCGTCGCCGTGCTCGCTGGAGCAGCGACGGCGCTGCTCGCGGGCCTGACGCTCGTCGTCTCGTACGTGATCGTCCGCAACGGCATGTACGACGATTTGCGTCGTTCGCTGCGCCAGGACGCCGCGACGCTCGCGGCCGTGTACGCGACGGGCGAGGGCAGCGCGGGCACCAGCCTCACCGGCCCTACTGGCGGGGTCGTCCTCCAGGTCTACGGGCCCGGCGCCCAACTCCTGGCCGCGTCGCGCACCGAGTGGGAGGCGCCCCAGGCGGCCATACCCCCGGACGTGATCGTGGCTGCCGGACTGGTGCCGGCGGGATGGTCGGGCACGCTCCTCGGGCAGCCAGTCGAGGTTGCCCTCGCCCCGTTCGCCGTGGGTGTCGTTGCGGTCATCGCCGACCCCAGTTACATAGAACAGACGCTCGCCTCGCTATCTCGGACGTTGATCGTCGTCGCCGCCGCACTCGTCGTGCTCAGCCTTCTGGTCGGCTACCTCGTCGCCGCCGCGTCTCTGCGGCCGGTGACTCGGCTGGCGCGTCGCGTGTCTCGGTTGGAGCCGGACGCCATAGAGCCCCTCGAGTACGACGGGCCCCGTGATGAGGTCGCTCGCCTCACCGAGACCGTTAACGCGCTCCTTGGTCGCCTGCGGGCCGCCCGTCTGGCACAGCGCGTGTTCCTCGCCGAGACCAGCCACGAGTTGAGGACCCCGCTGACCTCGCTGCGCGGCTTCCTCGACCGCGCCGCACGCAAGGCCGGCCCGGCGGCCGCCGAGGACCTGGACGACGCCCGGCGCGTGACCGGGACCATGGCCCGGCTGGTCGAGGACCTCCTCCAGCTCTCCCGCGGCGAGATCGTCAGGGAACCGAACCCTCACCTCGTCGAGCTCTCCCTCGACGTCCTGCGGCCAGTGGCGGCGGAGTTCGCCGGCGTCGCCGTGGAGGACGAGGTGCCTGCGCTCGTCGTCGGCGATCCCGTGCGCTTGAGGCAGCTGGTGAGGAACCTGGTCGCGAACGCCGTGAGAGCTGCGACCGCGTCCGAGGGGGTCCGGTTGCGGCTCACCACCGATGCGAGCGAAGGGAACGCGTACCTAGAGGTCGAGGACGACGGGCCCGGCATCCCCCCGGATCAGCAGGAACGGATCTTCGAGAAGTTCTACAAGGGCGCAGGCGGCGGCAGCGGCCTGGGCCTGGCCATCGCCCAGCAGGTCGCGAAGCACCACGACGGCACGTTGACCGTCGCGAGCGAGCCGGGCCGCACCGTGTTCACCATCTGCCTGCCGCTCGCCCAAGAGGACGACGAGGACTAGCTCAACGTCCTGCGCTGGCCGACCTCACAGCTTGGGCAGAGTCACGCCAGTCTGGCCCTGGTACTTGCCATGCCGGTCACCGTAGGTGACATCCGGCCGCTCGCCCTGGAAGAAGAGGAGCTGGACGATGCCCTCGTTGGCGTAGACCTTCGCGGGTAGCGGTGTGGTGTTCGAGAGCTCCAACGTCACGTGGCCTTCCCAACCCGGCTCCAAGGGCGTTACATTTGCGACGATACCGCATCTTGCGTATGACGATTTGCCTAGTGCTATGACCATAGTATCATCAGGGATGCGTAGGTACTCCACCGACCGAGTAAGTACGAAGCTGTTGGGCGGGATGATGCACGTGTCCCCGTCCGACTCCACGAGGCTGCGCGTGTCGAAGTGCTTGGGATCCACCACCGTGTTGAAGGCGTTGACGAAGATCCGCCACTCGGGAGCCGCGCGCAGGTCGTACCCGAAGCTGGAGAGACCGTAGCTGATGACGCCGTCGCGCTTGAGCCCGTCCTCGAACGGCTCGATCATGCCCTGAAGCGCTCGCTCTCTGATCCAGTGGTCGGGTTTGATACTCATGCCGGAGTTTAGCAGCGGTCTCTGTCACG
Organism: Trueperaceae bacterium; assembly: GCA_035654755.1. Taxonomy (GTDB): domain Bacteria; phylum Deinococcota; class Deinococci; order Deinococcales; family Trueperaceae; genus DASRWD01. The sequence continues at coordinate 584 of DASRWD010000182.1, read as the reverse complement.
CGCCCTGGTCCGAAGCCGCGCCCCGGTAGGCGGAAGATGCGTGCCCGACGGCACGAGTCGCCGCTTCAGTTGGGCGTCCAGATGGCCGGGCTCAGAGCAGCCGGAAGGCCAGGGCCGCTACGATGGTTGGCGGCAACGCTGCCAGTACGAGCCCGACCGGGCTTACAGCCTCGCCGTGGAAGTGGCGGCGCAGTATGGATATCCCCGCCGGGTTGGGGGCGTTGGCGATGATCGTGAGCCCGCCTCCGGTGACGGCACCAGCGACGAGAGCGTACTTGAAAGCGTCGGACAGCCCTTCGACCAGCGAACCGAGGTACGTGAGCGCCGCGTTGTCCGTGAATGCGGTGAGGGCGGCAGCGCCGAAGAACACCTGGTCACTCGACATGCCCAGCAGCACCGGTTGCAGCCACCACTCCTGTAGTCCTCCGAGGACCACGAGGCCCGCCAGGAAGAACGCGACCAGCAACCCTTCGCGCAGGATCAAGCGGTCCTGGTGACGCTCGTACGCCGTGGCCACGCCCAGGAACAGCAGGAAGATACCCATGAACAGCGGCGGATGGTGGGCGAACGCGACGACACCGACG
>DASRWD010000181.1:0-3114 GCA_035654755.1 Trueperaceae bacterium | reverse complement strand
GCCGTCGCGGTGGTCCCGTCGGTCGGGTAGACGCTGACGCCGACGCGAGGCGTGAGGTAGATGCGCTCGCCCTCCACCTCGAACGGGTCCTCGCCGAGGGTCAGCACCTTGGTCAGTGCGGTCAGGACGTCCTGGAGCGGTGCGCTGGCACGGTGCACCAACCCCCACTCCTCGGTGGTCAGGCGCGCGATGTAGACCTCCTCCCCTACGAGGGCCGTGAGTCTCGCCGAGACCCGCGCAGCGATCCCGTCGGTGCCCGCGTTCCCGAAGGACTTCAGCACGCGGGAGAGGGGGACATGCAGCACGCTGACGTGAAGCGGTCGCGAGAGCACGGCCGCGTCGCGGACCGCGTCGTTCACGCGCAGCATGAAGAGGTTCTTGTTGGGCAGACCGGTGACCCGGTCATGGTTCACGACGTACGCGAGGCGGTTCCGCTGCTCGATCGCCAGCCGGCGGGTGCGGAGCAGCAGCGTGACGCGCTCAACGAACTCCCGCTGGTCGATGGGGGAGACGATGAACTCGTCGACGATGTCCCATAACGCGCGGACGCGCTGCTTGAGGTCCGAGCGGGAGACGATGAGCGCCACTGGGAGGAAGGTCGGCTCCGCCTTGTACTTCGCCTCGAGGAGGGGCGTCCACCACTCTTTGAGCCCGGCGAGGTCGGTGATCGCCAGGTCGAAGGAGTCCGGTGCCAGCGAGTCCCCGGTAGGCACGCTGGCGTCGCAGATGCTGCTCAGCTGCTTCAGGACCAGCGAGCGGTTGGTGCCGGGGCGCATGAGGACGAGCACGCGGCCTGTCGCTTCAGCTTCGCCGGCGCCGTCACCGGCCACCTCGAGCAGCGCGCCCTCCTCTTCGCGGCCGGGGGGCTTCACGGTCGAGCCGCGCCACCTGACGAGCGGTCGTCCGCGACCGGCCGTCACGAGGCCCTGGCCTCCGCCAGCAGCCCGAGCAGGGCGGCCTTCGCGACGGGCTCCGGGAGGACGGTCGGCGCTGCGGCGGTCACTGGTCCGGAGCGGGTGGCAGCGGGAGGAGCTGACCGCTCAGCACGCCATGCAGGGGCTCTTCGGGCTCGCGGATCGCGATGCGATCCGGGCCGACCTCGAACGGGAACAGCCTGCGGTCGAACGACGACAGGCGCTTCTTCAGGATCCCGAAGACCTTCTGCAGCCGACCGTCGACCTCCATGTACCGCATGATGAGGACGTTGTCCGCCAGGTAGCTGATACCGCGCTCGGAGATGCGGAACTGTCCGGTCACGGCCTCGACCTCGTTGACGAGTATCACCGTCACGCCCGACCTGGACAGGGACTTCGCCAGCGCGTGGACCGCAGCCTTGTCGCTCTGGCCGAGGGTCAGCTCGTAGCCCGCGATGCTGTCGAGGACCACCATGTCCAGCCCCCTCTCCGCGGCCATGGCCTGCACGTGGCGAGCGAACTCGTCGACGAGGAAGCGCATGGGCTCCACCTGCTCGAGCGAGACCGTGCCGTCCTTAGCTAGCTGGCGCAGCGGGATCCTCAGGCTCTCGCAGCGCGCGAGCAGGTTGCCGACCTCCTCCTCGAAGGCGAAGAACGCGGCTCGCCGCCCCGCCCTCCCTGCCTCCGCCACGAACAGGGACGCCAGCGTCGACTTGCCTGTACCGGACGGGCCCGTGATCAATGTGATCGTGCCCGCCTCGATCCCGCCCTCGAGCATCGCGTCCAACCGCCCCACGCCCGTCCTCCACTGGATGCGCTCCGGCCGCTCGAGCACCGTCCGTGGGGGGAGCGGACGGGGGAAGACCTCGAGGCCACGGCCGCCGACCCGGTACTGGTGCGGACCGCGCCGGAAGCCGGATCCCCTGAACTTCGTCACTTCGAGCGTCGGGGCGCCTTCGGCGCTGCCGAGCGATATGACCCCGTCGGCGATGAACTGGAGGTCGTCGTCGGGCAGGTCGCGGCTCCGCTCCGAGCTGAACACGACCGTCGCGCCGCGGTCCCTCAGGAACCTCAGCAGCGACAGCACCTGCTTGCGGTACTGGAAGAGGTCGGGTGCCAGGAACCGCAGCTGCGTCATGGAGTCGATGAACACGCGCTTGGGCGACACCCGCTCGACCGCCTCGGTGAGCGCGGCGGCCAGCGGCTCCGCCTCGACGTCGGCAGCCGAGAAGACGTCGTACCCCTGCGCGGCCGTGAAGAACTGCTCGTCCGGCACGAGGCTAAGGAAGTCGATGCCGGTCACGTCGATGCCTAGGGTCGCGGCGTTGGCCTTCAGCTGGGCTTCGGTCTCCTGGAAGCCGATGAAGAGAGCGGGCTGGTCGCGACCGCCAGCCGAGAGGAAGTGCAGCCCGAGCGTGGTCTTGCCCTGACCGGGGCCTCCGCGTACCAGGTAGGCGTTGGCAGGGATGAAGCCACCCGAGAGTATCTCGTCCAGCTCGGCGATCCCCGTTGTGGCGCGCTGCGTTCTGTTCGGCATGTTCGACGGCTCCGGCGACGGCGGAAGTGGGACGTGGCGCCGCCATGGCGGCGCTGGGTGCGGTCGTGCTCCTGTTAAGACGCGTTGCCCCCGATACCTAGACTCCCCGGGGCATGATACGTCAGACCGAAGGCTGCACCATCGTTTACGGTCCCGGTCACTGGTTACCCCAAGCGTGCGGGGGCTCGGCAGCTTCTCGCCAGCGCCGCGTCGGGCAGGCTGCCGCCGGGGGAGCCGTGGGCGCGCCCGACCCTCGGAACGCGTGACGCCGTACCGTTGCGCCGGCGCGTCCCCCAGTGAAGCTTCACGCCGGTATACTGCATAAACATGCCGAGCAAGGACTACAGGCAGCGCCTGATCGCGGAGCTAGTGGAGAACGAGTTCCTCTCCACGCAGGCGCAGATCGCCGAGAAGCTCGCCGAGCGCGGCATCCGCGTTACCCAGGCCACCGTCAGCCGCGACGTCACCGAGCTTCGCCTCGTGCGCGTGCCCGCCGGCAAGGGCCAGCACCGCTACCGCGCGACGCCGCTCACCGGCCAGGAGGACGTCGAGGCCGAGCTGCGGCAGCGCTTCAAGCTGTTCGTGAGGGACCTGGACCGCGGCGAGAACATCATCGCCGTGAAGACGGACGAGGGGCACGCCTCGGGCGTCGCCTACGTCATC
>DASRWD010000180.1:0-2565 GCA_035654755.1 Trueperaceae bacterium | reverse complement strand
TGTCCGAGATGCCTGGATGCCATCGCCTGGTCCTCGGCTGCGGCGGAGAAGCCCGAGTGCTGTATCGCAGTCTGGAGCTGGGTCGCAAGCTCGCCCGTCGGCGCTTCTATCATCTGCGACGACACGAACCCGATCGTCGCCACGAACAACAGTGCGGCCGCTACCTTCGTTCCGATCCTCTTCACGGTCCTACCTCCCTGTGAGTTGCCCGCCTACTCGGCGGGTGGAGCGTCTATGGTCAGCGCCTCGAGCTGTTCGGCATCGGGCGGAAGCTCGCCACCGCCGGCGGGGAAGCCGTTCTGCGACAACACGTAAGAGATGACGTCGGCGTACTGTTGCGGCTCCAGGCTGCCAGGAGCACTGAACGGCATGTTCTGACTCACGAACCTGAATAGGGCGGCGAGACTCAAGCCGTTCCAAGACTCGTGCAACGGGTTGAGGCGCGGCCCCATCCCTCCTTGGAGCTGGGCCCCGTGGCAGCCGGCGCAGCTCGAGGTGAAGACAGCCGCCCCGCGCTCGGCCTGCTCGGCTGTGAACACACCGGACGAAGCGCCCATGGCAGGTGTCGGCGCCGCCGCCTGATCATCCGAGCCTCCGTACCGGCCCTGAGCGAGCGCGCCAGCCGCCATCGCCAAGCCGACCAGCGAGACGGCCCAGACGAGCCTGCGGGAGGCGCGCCTAGGCACGAGCCGCTCACGTGACCTGTTCATCCTCATGTTCTCCCCTCCTGACCGCTGATACGCGGGCCACGGGAGATCGGATTCACGGTGAACGAAACAGCCCGCTGAAATCCAGCCAGGCGGTACGCGATCGCCTCAGCGAGGCGTCAAGAGAATTCCTCGGTCGGGAAGAGCGGCGTGGGCCTGCCAGACCGGATAACCGCGTGGCAAGACCGGCAGCGCGGCTCGTAACTTTCCGAAGCGCCGACGAGCACGATCGGATCATTCACGTGGGCGGGTTGGCCGGCTATGAGCCTCTGTGTGCGCGTGGCCGCCCGACCGCAGCGACAGATAGCCGTCAACTTCTCGACCACCTCGGCCCGTGTCATGAGCTCCGCCATCGGCCCGAACGGCTCGCCACGGAAGTCGAGGTCCAGGCCGGCGACGATCACGCGCTTCCCGGAGTCGGCCAATCTGTCCACGAGACCTATCAGCTCGGCATCGAAGAACTGAGCCTCGTCAATGGCGACGACCTGGACGTCTGGGTCGAGCGATGTCTCGAGGTCGGCTGCCTTCGGCACTGGTTGGGCCTCCAGCGTGCGTCCCATGTGAGATGCGACTGCCCGCTTCTCGTAGCGGTCGTCGATGGCCGGCTTGAAGACCTGGACGGTTTGCTTGGCGATCAGCGCCCTGGTCACCCGGCGGATGAGCTCCTCGCTCTTGCCAGAGAACATGGGACCGACGATGACCTCTATCCAGCCGGTCGAGAACGGGTGGCCGAGCACGAGGCATGGTAACTCCGGTGAACCCGCTCCGGCGCAGCGGACGACGACCGTCAATCGCTAGGGTGACGCGCGTGGCGCATCGGAGCCGGCCGCACCTCACGTCACCGCGCCGCCCTCCACCTGTGGCTCGAGTCCCCCTGGCAGCGCGGTCTCCGGCTCCGTGGTCACCGCCGTCGCGTTGGCTGGCCTGACCGCCTCCGCGGCCTTCCGCCCCAGCTCCCTGAACTTGTCCGACGCGGCGTCGAGCTTCGCGACCCAGGCCGGGTCGGGCTCCATGCCCTCGGTGGCACGGTGGTAGGCGATCAGCGTCGCGGCGAGCGCCACGGCGTCGGACACGGCGAGCTTCAGCATCCACGCGCCAATGAGCACGCCGAACACGAGGGCGACCCGCAACCCCGGCGCTACGGCCGCGATGCCTGCAGCCGGGATGCCCAGCACCAGCAGGAACACGAGGAACTCCACGAAGCTGAGCAGGGCGAGCACGACCGCGTTCGCGAGGATGGGCTTCCAGGCCTGGGCGTAGAGGACGACGCCCTCCTTCGCTACGGCCCACACGTTCTCCTCGCGCTTGGCGTAAGCCCGCGAGAGCACGGCCTCGTCGACGTAGGTCGTGCTCATCACAGCTACGCGCTCGAGAAGCTTGCCGAGGCTGTCGACGCCGGGGATGGGCAGGATCGACGCGATGCGCGTGAACGTCCGCACGATGAACTTGACGATCCCGTTCACGAGCAGGTCGACGCCGAACAGGATGCTCGTATCCCGGAACCGGCTCAGCACCTGCGCCTTGCCGTACGCCAGCTGGCTCTCCTTGGGTCCCTGACCCGTGACGATGAACTCGGTCATCACGGCGGTGTGGGCGGCCTTGAGGAGATGGAACCAGTAGCGGCCGGCCCAACGAACGACCGCGAACGCGCCACCGACGGCGACGAGGAAGACGATGAAGCCCAGCGGCCCCCAGAGTCTTCCGAGCACCCAGGCGATACCGCCGACCAGGCCCGCGTACACGCCAAGCGCAAGCCCGAGCACGAGGTAGCTGCCGAGCCTCACCCACAGGATCGGCAGGGTCTTGCCGACCAGCCCTATAGCTTCTCCCAGGTAGATCTTGGGCATGCCACGCTCCT
>DASRWD010000179.1:0-12349 GCA_035654755.1 Trueperaceae bacterium | reverse complement strand
TGTTCAACCGGCAGCCGTTCCAGCTGACCGGCACCGCCTCACTGATCGTCATCGCCATGGCCGTCTCGTACCTGCCAGTGGGATACAGGATCCTCGCGGCATCGCTTCAGCAGCTGAGACCGAGCCTCGATGAGAGCGCGGCGAACCTGGGCGCCAGCCGCACGCGTACCTTCTTCACCGTGCTCGTCCCCCTGCTGTGGCCCGCGATCGCTTCCGCCTTCGCGTTCACGTTCGTGCAGGCCGTGGGTACGCTCAGCACGGTGATCTTCCTGGTCTCCTTCGACACACCGCTGGCGTCCGTGGACATCCTGAACCTGGCGGCGCAAGGCCGCTGGGGCCGGGCGTGCGCCCTCGCCACAGCGCTGTTGGTCGTGACCGGCACCGCGCTGGCGTTGGCGTACGTCGCCACGGGCGGGCGCATGCGACCTTTCGAGGCCGCAGCAGGGAGAGCCGGTGGCTGACCACCCCGGTCCGGACGAGTGGCGTGGCCGCGTATCGCTACGCGGCCTGACGAAACGTTACGGCTCCGTCACCGCCGTCGATGGCCTTGACCTCGAGGTGACGCCGGCAAGCTTCACGACGCTGCTTGGGCCTTCGGGCTGCGGCAAGACCACGGCGCTCAGGATGATCGCCGGCTTCGTGGAACCCGACGCAGGCAGCGTCAGCGTCGGTGGCCGAGACGTCACGTTCGTTCCGCCCGACAAACGAGGCGTCGGCATGGTCTTCCAGGACTACGCCCTCTTCCCCCACCTGAGCGTCCGGCGCAACGTCGAGTACGGGCTGCGGGCCCGCCAGGTACCGGCCAGCCAGCGCCGCGAGAGGGTCGATCGCACCCTGGCCGCCCTCGATCTCTCGGGGTTGGGCGATCGCTACCCGCACCAGCTCTCGGGTGGCCAGCAGCAGCGGGTCGCGCTGGGGCGTGTGATGGTCCTCGAGCCGCAGGTCCTGCTCCTCGACGAGCCGCTCTCCAACCTGGACGCCCAGCTTCGGGCACGTCTGCGTAGCGAGCTCAAGGAGCTGCAGAGACGCCTGGGGGTCACAGCCATCTACGTGACTCACGATCAGGAGGAGGCGCTGTCGCTCTCCGATCGCGTCGTCGTCATGGACGCAGGCAGGGTGCAGCAAGTGGGAAGTTCGGAGGACGTGTATAGGCTCCCTGCCACGGCCTTCGTCGCTCGGTTCGTCGGGCAGGCGAACATGCTGCCGGTGACGGCGGTTGGGCCTGGCACCGAGGGACAGGTACGTGCGAAGTGGGATGGCGGGGAGTTGGACCTTCGACTGCCGGACGATCGAGTTCCGGAACCGGGATCGAAGGGCTTCGCCGTGATGCGCCCCGAGAGGGTAGGACTACGCGCGGCGGCCAGCGAAGACGCGGGCGACAGACCTGTCATGTCGGGCACTGTCGTGGGCATCGAGTACTTCGGGGCGTACAGGCGTTTCCAGGTGCTTATCGAGGGTCCGGAGGAGCGGTGGTTGGCGGACGTGCCAGACGGTTCGGGCCCCGGATTCGCCAACGGCGACAAGGTCAGCATCGAACTGGCAGGTGAGCCTTCCTGGGCGTGGTGAATCAGGCCTCGACCAGGTCGCTGCCGGCCGCAACTGCTGCGCGACGCGGTCCCTCGTCAAGGGTGGCTAGTGACGCACCTTCGACGGAGGCCAGCAAGAGATAATTCGCAGCGTAGGTGGTTAGGCTCTGATAGTTGGAACCCGCATGGGTCCCCCGTCAGGGCACGACGGTCTTGACTATGGCCGCGTCCAGCGCCTCGTACGACTCGAGGTCGATCACCTCGTACAGCTCGGCACGAGTCTGCATCCGCGGCAGCAGGCTCTCGGCGCTGCCCTCGCGCGCCAGGGTCTCGTAAAGCTCGGCCTGCGCCCTGTTCGCCATGCGCAGCGACGTCACCGGCCAGATCACGATCTTGTAGCCGAGGTCCTCGAACTCCTGGGCGCTGAGCATCGGCGTGCGCCCGAACTCGGTCATATTGGCTAGCAAGGGCACGCCGGGGAGCGCCTTGGCGACCTCCGCGAACATCTCCCTGCTGGTCAGCGCCTCGGGGAAGATCACCTCTGCCCCGGCGTCCACGTAACGCTCGGCCCTTGCGATGGCGCCGGATAGCCCTTCGCTGGCCGCGGCGTCGGTCCGGGCGACGATCACGACGTCGGTGCTCGCCTTCCTCGCCGCCGCCACCTTGAGCGCCATGTCGTCCGCGGTGGCGAGCCGCTTGTCGTTGAGGTGACCGCACTTCTTGGGCAGGATCTGGTCCTCGATGTGCACCGCGGCGGCTCCCGCAGACTCGAACGCCCTGACCATGTTCATGACGTTGAGCGCCTCGCCGTAACCGGTGTCGCCGTCCACCAGCACGGGCAGCCCGGAGCGCGCCAACTGCCTTATGTGGAAGACGACGTCGTCGACGGTGATGATCCCGAGGTCCGGAAGCCCCATCGACGCGCTCATGGCGCCGCCCGAGAGGTAGAGGGCGTCGAAGCCCGCTCGCTTCGCCTGTAGCGCGGCCATGCCGTTGTGAGCGCCCGGGAGCCGCACGATGCCGGGCCGTTCGAGAAGCTGGCGGAATCGTGCTCCGGGCCGAGCCTTGGGTTGGTCAGCACCGACCAGGTACGGCATCAGCGGTGCCCGGAGCGCGACGCCCGCCCATCGAGCAGGTGCCTGAGCCTCAGCGGCAGCCTCACCGCATCTCCAACGGAAGGAAGTCGCGGTCCTCCGGACCCACGTAGTTGGCGGACGGCCGGATGATGGTGCCGTCCTGCCGCTGCTCGATGACGTGCGCGACCCAGCCGGCAGTGCGTGCGATGACGAAGAGCGGTGTGAACATCGACGTCGGGATGCCCATGACCCCGTACGCGACAGCCGAGAACCAGTCGAGGTTCGGGAACATGCGTTTCGTCGACATCATCGTCTCTTCGATGCGCTCCGCGACCTGGTACCGGCGGGTGTCGCCGGCGTCCTCGGACAGCCGCGCGGCCGCCGCCTTGATGATGCCGCTGCGGGGATCGCTCACGCGGTAGACGGGGTGACCGAAGCCGATGATCACCTCACGGCGCTCGAGCCGCTCCCGTATGTCTGCCTCGGCATCCTCCGGCGAGGAGTAACGGCGCTGGATCTCGTACGCGACCTCGTTGGCGCCGCCGTGCTTGGGCCCGCGCAGGGCGCCGATGCCGCCGCACACCGCCGAGTACACGTCCGAGCCGGTGCCCGCGATCATGCGGCAGGTGAACGTGGAGGCGTTGAACTCGTGCTCGGCGTAGAGGATCAGGGAGAGGTGCATCGCCCTTACCCACTCGGGGTTCGGGTCCTCACCGTGCAGTAGCCGCAGGAAGTGCCCGCCCACCGTGTCGTCGTCGGACTCCACGTCTATCAGCTCGCCCTTGTGGGTCCAGTGGTACCAGTACAGGAGCATCGAGCCCAACGACGCGATGAGGCGGTCGGCTATGTCCCTGGCCCCGGCTTCGTCGTGAGCGTGCCCTTCGGGCAACACCGTGCCAAGGGCCGAGACGCCGCTGCGTAGCACGTCCATAGGGTGGGCAGCGGCCGGGGTGGCCTCGAGGACGGTCCTCACGGCTGCGGGGAGAGCGCGGAACCGCTTGAGCTTCTGCTTGTAAGCCTTCAGCTGAGCCTTGTCCGGCAGTTGGCCGTGGACGAGCAGGTGCGCGACCTCCTCGAACTCCGCGCCCTCCGCCAACTCGCGGATGTCGTAGCCCCGGTATCGCAGCTCGTCGCCGCTCGCGCCGACGGTGGAGAGCGCCGTGTTGCCGGCCGTCACGCCCGACAGCGCGACGGACTTCTTGGGCTTCGGCCTCGCCGCATCGGGCGTTGCGTCCTGAGCCATGTCCTACCTCCCTGCCAGCGACCCCGGTCCTGCTACGGACCTCAGGCCACGGTCAACTCTTCGCGCTCGGTGCTGGTCAGAATATGCCGGGCGGTACATCCGGGCCCAGGCGGTCCTCGCTCACCACGATGTTCAACTGGGCGACCTCGTCCGGGGTCAGATCACCGATGCGTGCCGTCAGGGACAGGAACCTGTCCTGTTCGTCCGGCTCGACGATACCACTCGCCAACGTCCTGAACTTCTCGACGTACTGCTCGCGCCGGAACGGTCTCGCACCCAACGGATGCGCGTCCGCCACGGCGATCTCGTCCTCCATGACCGTGCCGTCCGTGAACGTGATTACCACGCGACCGCCGAACGCCTTCTCGGCGGGGTCCGTCGAATGGTAGCGGCGCGTCCACTCGGGATCCTCGACGGTCGTGATCTTCTGCCAAAGCCGAACGGTGTCGGGCCTGCGCGCTCGCTCGGGCGCGTAGCTCTTCTCGTGGTGCCAGCCCCGGTCCTGCAGGGCTACGGCGAAGATGTACATGATCGAGTGGTCGAGGGTCTCGCGGCTCGCCCCCGGGTCCAGCTTCTGTGGATCGTTCGAGCCGGTGCCGATGACGTAGTGGGTGTGGTGGCTCGTGTGGATGACGACGGACTGCACCGCGTCGAAGTCGTCGATCTTCGCCCCCATACGCCTGGCCAGGTCGATGAGCGCCTGGCTCTGGTACTCGGCGGAGTGCTCCTTGGTGTACGTCTCCAGGATCGCGCGCTTGGGCTCGCCCGGCTCAGGCAACGGCACTTGGTACCGCGCCTCCGGCCCCGAGAGCAACCAGGCGATCACCCCGTCCTCGCCCTCGTAGATGGGTGACGGGGCGCCTTCGCCCCGCATCGAGCGGTCGACGGCCTCGATAGCCATCTTGCCGGCGAACGCGGGGGCGAACGCTTTCCAGCTCGAGATCTCGCCCTTGCGCGACTGTCTCGTCGTCGTCGTCACGTGCAGAGCCTGCTGGATGGCCTGGTAGGCGATCTCGGTCGGCAGACCGAGCAGCGCCGCGATCCCTCCGGCGGCCGAGGGTCCGAGATGCGCGATGTGGTCGATCTTGTGCTCGTGAAGGCAGATGCCCTTCACCAGGTCCACCTGGAGCTCGTACCCGGCCGCGATGCCGCGTACCAGCGCCTCGCCACCCAGGCCCTTCGTCTGAGCGACGGCGAGGATCGCAGGGATGTTGTCGCCGGGGTGAGAGTAATCGGCGGCAAGGAACGTGTCGTGGAAGTCGAGCTCGCGGACGGCAACGCCGTTGGCCCATGCAGCCCATTCGGGTGAGAACTTGCTGTAGCTGGGCAGGCCGAACACTCCGGCGCCCGGGTCGCGTGGGTGGGCGAGGGCCTGAGCCCGTGCCGCCCTCACGGGCTTCCTCGCCAGGCTGGCGACCGCGACGGCGGCGTTGTCCACCACGCGGTTGCCGATCATCTCGACGACATCGGCTTCCAACGGAACCGGGTCTGTCGCGACTGCCGCCAGCTTCCAGGCGAGCTGGCCCTCACGGGGCAGGTCCTCGGCGGAGCGGTAGGTGCGAACCTCGTTGACCTTCACTGCTGGTACCTCCAGGGGGCCGCCGACCGCCGCAGCCGAGCCGGGACCTCGCGTCAGAGACGATACCAGCGGTTCCCTACCCCGCCTGAGCTCCCACCCGGCCTACGCGTACTCGTCCTCGTCCGGGAACGGGACGACGTCCGGATCCCCGGACTCCCTCAACGTCAGAGGCTCGAGCTCTACGACCTCGAGAAGCGTGCCGCAGTCTGGGCAGTCGGAGGTCACTCCCACGGCCACGTTGTCTATGTCGACCATCCCACCGCAGACTGGGCAGGTTGTCGCTACGACCTCGGGCATACTCGTACCTCCTCAGGAGTCGCCGCCCCTGGCACCGCACCTGCGGCCGGGTCCGGCGGGAATCCACTCTAGGGCATCGACCGAGACGCACATTAGAGACAAGAGCGCCCGCTCGGCCGCGAGGCGCCTTACTTCGTCGTTAGGCGTATCCTTTGACGCCGTGACCCTCTCGAACCGCGACCGCAACCTCACCTTCGCCGGCATCCTACTCGCGATGTTCCTCGGGGCCCTGGACCAGACGATCGTCTCGACCGCCCTGCCACGCATCGTGGAGGACCTGGGTGGGCTCGAGCGCTACGCCTGGGTGTTCACGGCGTATCTCGTGGCGTCCACGGTGCTCGTGCCTGTCGTAGGCAAGCTCGCTGACATGTACTCGCGCAAGACGATCGAGCTGGTGGCCGTGAGCATCTTCCTTACGGGGTCGTTCCTGTGCGGCGTCGCCGGGGAGTTCGGCCCGCTCCCGCTGCTGGGCGACGCGATGAACCAGCTCATCGTCTTCCGCGCGGTTCAGGGCATCGGAGCGTCAGGGCTCTTCAGCCTGGCCTTCATCGTCATAGCCGACCTGTACCCGCCCGCGGTCCGCGGGAAGTACCAGGGGTACGTCAGCGCGGTATTCGGGGTGGCCAGCATCCTGGGCCCGCTGCTCGGAGGCTTCCTGACGGACAACGCCGGCGGCATCATCCCGGGCGTAGAGGGCTGGCGCTGGGTGTTCTACGTCAACGTGCCGTTCGGCGCCCTGGCCATCTGGTTCATCGCCACGCGCATGCCGCCCCTCAGGCCGGTGGGCGAACGCGGCAAGTTGGACGGGTTCGCGGCGGCGCTGCTCATAGGCGGGCTGGTCCCGTTCACGATCGCCCTGCAGCTGGACCGCAGCGAGTATCCGTGGGGCTCGCCCGTGACCGTCGGCATGCTCGCCGCATCGCTCGTGGTTCTGGCTCTGTTCGTGTGGCGGACGCTGAGGAGCGAGTACCCGATCCTGGACCTGAGCCTCTTCCGCAACCGGGTGTTCCGCACCGCGAGCGTAGCTACGCTGCTCCACGGAGCGGCGTTCCTCAGCACCGTCGCCTTCCTACCCCTGTTCGTCGTCAACGTGATGGGAGTGTCCGCGACCGGTGCCGGTCTCGCCCTCATCCCGCTGACGCTGGGCGTAACGGTTGGCGCCATCTCCGGCGGACAACTCGTGTCGCACATCGGGCGCTACCGGCTCCTCATGCTTATCGGCGGCGCCATCTTCGCGACGGGTGTGCTGCTCATCTCGCTGCTGGACGAGAACGCCTCCCTTGGCCGCGTGAGCCTCTACATGGTCATCACTGGCCTGGGCGTGGGACCGGCCCTTCCGCTCTACACGCTTGCCGTGCAGAACGCCGTCGACGTGAGGCGTATCGGCCAGGCGACGAGCGCCACGCAGTTCTTCCGCCAGATAGGTGGCGCGGTCGGCACCGCAGTGCTCGGCACGGTCTTGTCCACTTCGTTGGCGGCGGGCTTCGCAGCGAACCTTGGCGGCCTGGGCGCCTTGCCTCCTGCGCAGCAGACCGGCGAAGGCGTGAGCGCGACGGGCGACCTGCTGGCGAGCATCCGCGCGGCGCTGGACGACGCAAGGGACGACCTGATCAACGCCGTCACGGCGGGAGACGCAGATGCCACCCGGGAGCAGTTGGTCGCCTCGGGTGTGCCGGCCGCGGTCGCAGACGGCATATCGACTCGGGTCGAGGCGGCCAGCACGGCTTCCGAACGCGCCGTCCTGGCCGACGAGTTGTCCGACACCTTCGACGCGCAGGCGGCATCCGTGCTCGAGCGAGTGGAGGCCGGTGTCGAGCTGACCTTCGCCCAGGCGGTGACGAAGGTGTATCGCTACGTCTTCTTCATACTCCTGGTGGTGATCATCGTGTCCGCGTTCATCCCCGTGCTCACGCTCAGGCGGACGTTCGACAACGTCGCTCCAGAACCGGCGTGACCGAGTCGTAGATGGGTCCGGTCGTCTCCGGTCTCGTGGTCGGCGAGGACGGCCTGGCCAGGCCCAAGTGGGCCTCGAGCGACCCATTGCTACGCGAGTACTACGACACGGAGTGGGGCATGCCCGTTCGCGACGAGCGTGGCGTGTTCGAGCGCCTCAGCCTCGAGGCCTTCCAGTCGGGGCTCTCCTGGGCGACGATCCTGCGCAAACGCGAGGCGTTCAGACAGGCGTTCCACGGCTTCGACCCCGACCGCATCTCCGCCTACGACGGCCAGGACGTCGATCGGCTCATGGCAGACACCGGCATCGTCAGGAACCTCAGGAAGGTGGAGGCGACGATCGTCAACGCGAAGGCTACGGTGCGCCTGCGGGCGGACGGCGGGCTTTCGGATCTGATCTGGTCGTTCAAGCCGGCCAGCACGCCGGCGCCGCGATCGATGGCCGAGGTGCCGACGTCCTCTCCAGAGTCGATCGCACTAGCCAAGGAACTAAAGCGTCGCGGCTTCTCCTTCGTGGGGCCGACGACGATGTTCGCCCTGATGGAGGCCATCGGCGTCGTCGACACCCACCTGGTAGGCAGCCATCGGCGCGGGTCGTCCGGTGTGTGGACGCCGCGCACGCGCCGGAGCCGGTCGGCCTTGTGAAACGACGCTTAGGCGACCTTACCCACCTGTTCGAGCCGCCGCCCGACCGAGATGAGCGACCGGCCGAAACGCGCGGCCGCGAGCCGCCATGCCGCCACCTTCTCGACGCAGTCGGCAGCGATCTCCTTCGGCGAGCGTGGCTGCAGCACGACCGCCGCTCCCGGCCGCGCCGCCGTGGTCAGCAGCGTGCGTTCCCGAACGCTACGTCTGGCTGAACCCAGGCGCGCCTGCCGGACCATGGCCAACCTCTCGGCCTCTTGCAAAAGCTCGCGCTGACGGTCTTTCATCGACCTCTCTAGGTAACCAACCGACCTGTCCATCGCGGTCTTCCTCTCACCGGGCCGAAGCTGGTGCCCGGTCCACGCGTAACCTGTCAAGAGATTACACCGGTTTCAGTAACCAGTCAAGATGCTACATTGGTGTCGGATAGGGGCGTGGCATGAGAGCAGCAGAGAGACTGGGCAAGGAGAGCAAGCCGGCGCCGGGCGACCTGCGCTTCGTCCAGGCGTTCGTGAACACGTTGGACGTCGAGAGCGGTCGCGACCGCTTCGCAGAAGTCTCGGAGTTGCAGAGTTGGCTCCACACCCACTGTGAGCTCGACGCGAGCATCCGCTTGACCGAGAAGCACAGGCAGGAGGCGGTCGAGTTCCGAGAGGCGCTCAGGACGGTCATGACCGAGGGCAGTGAGTCAGACCCGGCCGCGCTCGCCGTGTTGGAAGACGTCGGCAGAAGGGCCGACCTTCGCCTGAGCACGACGAAGGACGGACGGCTGAACCTGGATGCCAGCGGCACGGACCCTTGTTCCGCCCTTGGGCGTCTACTGGCCGCCGTGCACACGGCCATGTTGGACGGCACCTGGTCGCGACTGAAGGTGTGCGCTGCCGACGAGTGCCGCTGGGCGTTCTACGACGCCTCGAAGAACCGCTCGGGAACGTGGTGCAGCATGGAGGTGTGCGGCAACAGGTCGAAGGTCAGGGAGCACCGTTCCAGGCAACGGCCCGCCCAGGCCTAGCGCTCATCCGGCATCGGCCGCGCACCGCTACCTTCGTGTCATGCGAGAAGCGCGAGTGCTGGTAGCGGCCATGGTGGCTGCTCTGACAGCCGCTTGGGCCCAGGTACCACCGGACCCCGACTTTCCGGACATGCGGCCCGAGCTCCATGACTACCTGTGCCCGGCACGGGGTTCTGGGGCAGACGGCCCACCGCCCGAGCCTCGATCCGAAGCGGAGCTGCTCCGGTGGGAGAGCCGCGCTCGCTACAGGCAGTTCTTCCCCGCCTACCTGGCTCGAGTGGGCTCAGAGCCGGCGACACAGCTGCTCATGCCGGTCGACGGCGTCAACGTCAGGCAGGTGGCCGAGACCTTCGGAGCGCCACGCTGGGACAGGTCCCACGAGGGCATCGACATCTTCGCGCCACGTTGGACGCCGGTCGTCTCGGCGGCACCGGGCTTCGTCTACCGGATCACGGACCTGACCCTGGGCGGGCTCTCCGTGACGGTGATCGGGGACGGCGGCGTGCGGTACTACTACACGCACCTCGAGGACGTGGCCGAAGACCTGGTGGAGGGCCAAGCCGTGGCGGCTGGAGACCTGTTGGGCTACGTTGGGAACGACGGGAACGCCGCCACCACCCCTACGCACCTCCACTTCGGGGTCTACGTGGGAGAAGAGGACGATCTCTGCGAGTGGAACGCGATAAACCCACTGCCCCTGCTGGTAGACCGCCCCTGATCGCGGTCCTCGCGGACGTGCACGGCAACCTGGCCGCGCTCGAGGCCGTGATCGCGGACATGCTGCGTTTCGACGTCGACGAGGTCCTGTGTCTAGGCGACCTCGCGAACATGGGTCCCGAGCCCTCTGCCACGCTCGCGCGTCTGCGGTCATTGCAGCCGCGGACGATCATGGGCAACACGGACCACTACCTGATCGACCCGCGGCGACCGGAGGACGTCCAGAACGCGAACGAAGAGACCCCCATCTACCTCGAGGTCGAGGCCTGGTGCGCATCGCGCATCAGCGACGAGGACCGCGACTGGGTAAGAGGGTTCAGCCCTTACCTGGAGCTGGAGGTGGGAGGGTGCAGGGTCCTCGCGTACCACGGGTCGCCCCGTAGCTTCGACGATCACATCCTGCCTGACACCCCGAGGACGAAGTTGGACGAGTACCTGATCGGCTTCGAGGCAGACCTATACCTCGGCGCCCACGTGCACCACCAGTTCGTTATGGGGTTCCGGCGCTCCATCGTCGCTAACCCGGGCAGTGTTGGCATGGCGTTCTTCAGGCTGGAGGAAGGCGTCGAGCAGCCGCCCGTCGCGGAGTACGCGCTGCTGCAGGTGGTCGATGGCCAACCGAACCTGCACCTCAGGCGCGTGCCCTACGACTCCAGTCGCGTCAAAGACGCCGCGGAGCGCAACGGGATGCCGCACGCCGAGACCTTCCTGCGTCACCTCACGTGAGCGCCCGGACAGGCGGCGGGCCAGACGTCCTCTTCGCGTTCCTACGCGCAGTCAACCTGGGCAGGCGCAACAAGGTCCCCATGTCACGCCTGATGGACGCGCTGGAGGAGAACGCGTTCCCGGAAGCGAAGTACCTGCTTGCCAGCGGCAACGTCGTGTTCCTCGAAGCGGCTCCCGAGCCCGAGAACCTACGTGTGCGACTCGTGGAACTGATCGCGGCCGAGTTCGGCGTTCGCACCGCCGTGGTCTTGAGGACGCCCGAGGACCTGCGCGACCATCTGGCGTCAGACCCGTTCACGGCTTCCGGCATGGCCCCCGTCTATGTCTCGATGTGGGACGGAAAGCCCGACTCAGAAGGACTGAAGTCGCTGGAAAGGGAGGACTTCTCCCCCGACCGCCTCCACCTCGTCGACGGTGCCGCCATCATGGGCTACGTGGCCGGCTCACACGATTCCAAGCTACTGAACGGTCTCATCGAGAAGCGCCTGAAGGTCCAGGCGACGGCGCGCAACGTCAACACGCTCAGGCGCCTGCTGGAGCGGTTCGCTCCGTGGGCAATGGCCTCTTAGGCGGCGTCGCTCGCCACCTGAGCTCAAGCAGAGGCCGGAACCAGCGCCACCAAGCCCAGCAGGTTGCCGCTGGGGTCCCTCACGAAGGCCTGTCGCTCGGCGTGCCCCGCCGGTCCCAGCGCGTAGTTCGAGTGCGTGAAGATCGTGTGTGGCTCGCCCTCGACCTTCACGCCGGCGGCGCGCAGACGCTCGACCGTCGCCTCCAGGTCGGGCACGAGCAGGTAGACCAGACCGGCCGGCGCACCGCGCTCCAGTAAGATCCTCACCTGCCCGAGTCTGAAGAAGAGGAGGCCGGGCGGCTCGAAGCGCCCCGCGGGCTCGAGGCCCAACAGGTCGCGGTAGAACGCCTCGGAGGCAGACAGGTCGTCGGCCCTGAGGGCCACCTGGAGCAACGCTGTCGGGTGTGTCATGCCGCCAGATGGTAGCACCGGGTTCGCCACATCCATTAGCACGGGGGCGCGCGTGATTGGCGCGTACGGACCCGCGGTCGTATACTCCTCTCCTTGTCTCCACGGAGGGGGACCGCCATGCCAATCAGAGCCCTCTTGCGCCTGGTGCGACGCTTCACAATGCCCTACCGGGGAGTCATCGCCGCGGTCGCAGGCCTACAGCTCATCGCCACCCTGACGGCGTTGCTCCTTCCCAGCATCAACGCGGACATCATCGACCGCGGTGTGGTGCTGGGGGACACCCGGTACATCCTGAGGCAGGGCGCCTTCATGCTCGCCATCTCGCTCGTCAACGTGGCGGTCACGATCGTCGCCGTCTACCTGGGCGCGCGTACCTCGATGGGGTTCGGCCGCGACGTCCGCTCGGCGTTCTTCGGCAAGGTCGCAGATTTCTCCTCCCGCGAAGTCGCGCGGTTCGGCGCGCCATCACTGATCACCCGGAACACCAACGACGTGCAGCAGGTCCAGATGACGCTGCTCATGTCGTTCACGCTGCTCCTGTCCGCTCCGATCATGATGGTCGGCGGCATCATCATGGCGCTGCGCGAGGACGTCGG
>DASRWD010000178.1:0-3870 GCA_035654755.1 Trueperaceae bacterium | reverse complement strand
CCAGGTGATGGTCACCGGCTGGGCAAGGGCTGTCCCTGCCAGCACCGCCAGTGCCGCCAATACGATTCTCCTGCCCATCTCACACGTCCTTCCCGGCGGTCATCTGACCGCCACCAACGGGTGTTCGTACGGATGCGACCTTGGGTAGGATCGCTCGTCCGAAGAGGTCGGGAACGGCGCGAGCAGCGCCTGAAGAGGGAGAGTGGCGACACCGCGTGCGACGGCGTCCGCGCCCAGCTCTGCCGTAAGCAGACGGGCGGTCGAAGGCATGAGCGGCGACCGGAGGCGAGACAGCCTCGTCTCGAGGCGCGACTGGAGCGCCGCGACGAGCGGCGACTCCCATGCGCCACCGAACACGATCGCCTCGGGGTCGAGCAGGTACTCGGCACCGACCAGAGCGGGCGCCAAACCGTCCGCCGCTTCGTCGAGCCAGTGCTCGAGGAGCGGCTCGCCCTCGAGCGCCAGCTCCGCGAGGTCGGCGTAGGTGGACGCGGCGATACCGTTGTCGGCCAGGTGCTCGTAGAGTCGGAACAGGTCGAAGCGGCGACCGAGATGCTCGGCGTCGCCCTTCTGATCCGTCGGTACGTAACCGAGCTCGCCTGCGTTGCCCTGCCAGCCGCGGTAGGCGCGGCCGCCGGCGATGATCGCTCCGCCGAGACCCACGCCAAGGAAGCAGTAGAAGTAGCAGGAGAGCTCGGATCCAACGCCGAAGTAGCTCTCGCCCAGGGCGGCGGCCGTCGCGTTGTTCTCGAGGAACACGGGGGCGCTCAGGCGGCTAGACAGCTTGGCGCGCACGGAGACGTTCTCCCAGCCGGGGAAGCCCTCGGGGTTGATCACGTTGTCCACGACGCCGTCGGCTATCACCAGCGGCCCGGGGAAGCCGATGCCGATCCCCCAGAGTCGGCGCTCGTGCACGCCCGTGGAGAGCTCCTCGACGACCTTGACGACCAGGTCGAGAGCCTCCTCTGGGCTGGGGAGGTCGCGCTCCAAGTAGGTGCGCGCTCGCACGTTGCCAGCCAGGTCCACCAGAAGGCCTGTCAGGTGCCCGCGGTCGAGGTCGAGCCCGATGCTGAGCGCACCGCTGGGCTCCACGGACAGCAGGGTGGGGGAGCGTCCTCGCGCGCCCTGGCGCTGCCCGCTCTCCCGCACCAGGCCCTGCTTGATCAGCTCGGTGACCAGGTTGCTGACGGTCTGAGGCGTGAGCCCCGAACGCCTGGCCACGTCGGACCGCGCCAGCGGACCGTGCAGCCTCACCGTCTCGAGGACGGTGCGCAGGTTGTGTACCCGCGCGTGTTCGAGGTTCGTGCCTCTGAGCACTTGCCCTCCCGATACCCACGTGTCGGCCTCCGCCGAACCGTGGCTTACTTGTCGATGGCATTAGTTCATCAAATTGATTTAGAAATGTCAAGGGTACTCAAGCGGCGGCGCCTTGGTCTCCGTCGGGGTGAGGGTTGTAGGCTTGCCCGGCTGGAGGAGTCGCGTGGCAGTCGTTGGCTCGACGTTCGACAGGTCCGGACCCGGCGAGTTCGCCGTCGCGGACGCCCACAGGTACGACCGGCGCACGCCGGTGCGGTGGATCGTCTCGCACCTCGCGCGCTACTGGCCGCTGCTGCTGTCCTTCGTCGTGTGCGCCTTGGCGACGAACGTCCTGTTCTCGACGGTCCCGAGACTGACGGGCAGGGCCTTCGACGCCGTGCTGGTTGGTGAGGGTGCCCCGGCGCTGTTGCGCATCGCTCTCAGCATCCTGGCGGTCATCGTCGTCCGATCGATCGTCGATCTAGCCCAGAGCTTCTCGATCGAGACGCTGGGGCAGAGGCTGGAGCGCGACGCCCGTGACGAGCTCTACCAGAGCCTGTTGGGAAAGAGCCAGACGTTCCACAACAGGCAGCGGGTGGGCGACCTCATGGCCCGCGCGGCCAACGACGTCAGGCAGCTCAACCCCATGATGAACCCGGGCGTGGCGCTCATATCGGAGTCGGCGATGAGCCTCACGGTCCCGCTGGTTTTCATGGCGAGCATCGATCCGCGTCTGCTGCTGTCGCCCGTGCTGTTCATCATCGTCTTCGTGTTCGCGCTCAGGTCGTACATGCGGCAGCTCAACCCGGTCGTGGGAGAGTTGAGGCAGCGCTTCGGTTTGCTCAACGCCGGCCTCAACGAGACGATCACCGGCATCGAGGTCGTCAAGTCGACCGTTCAGGAGCCCCAGGAGAAGGCCAAGTTCGAGGGCAACGCCCGAGCCGTGCGGGACCTGTTCGTCAGGCAAGGTCTCGTCCAGGCCCGCTACCTGCCGCTTCTGCTGGTCGGCGTGGCGGTGGCTGGCGGATTCGCGCACGGGGTGAGCCTCCTTGCCCTCGGAGAGATCTCCACGGGTGACCTCGTCGCGTACATGGGCCTCTTCTCGGCGCTCAGGTTCCCGGCTTTCATCTCGATCTTCACGTTCTCCCTTGTCCAGAAGGGTCTGGCCAGCTCGCGCAGGATCCTCGAGCTGATAAACAGCGAAGTCGACATGGAGGTCGACGAGCGCGGTCACGCCGGTCGCGTGGCGGGCGCGATCGAGTTCCGGAACGTCACGTTCGCGTACGAGGGCAGCTCGGAGGGCAGGGACGCGTTGCGCGACGTCACCTTCAGGGTGGAGCCCGGTCAGACGGTCGCGATCGTCGGCCAGACCGGATCCGGCAAGAGCACCATCACCCGGCTCGTGAACCGCATCTACGACGTGACGGCGGGCAGCATCCTCATCGACGGTGTCGACGTCAGGAACTGGAACCTGGCCTCGCTGCGCTCGCAAGTGTCCGTCATCGAGCAGGACGTCTTCCTGTTCTCCCGCAGCGTCGCGGAGAACATCGGCTTCGGGCTGGGTACCATCGCGACGCGGGAGAACATCATCGAAGCCGCCAAGGCGGCGCAGGCGCACGAGTTCATCCTGGGCTTCCAGGACGGCTACGAGACCGTCATCGGCGAGCGCGGGGTCACGCTCTCAGGGGGCCAGCGCCAGCGCCTCGCCATAGCACGGGCGCTGCTCACCGACCCGCGGATCCTGGTCCTCGACGACTCGACGTCCGCGATAGACAGCGCCACCGAGGACCAGATCCAGAAAGCGATCAACAAGGTGCTGGAGGGCCGCACCACTCTGATGATCACGCACAGGCTCTCCCAGATCAGGAAGGCGGACCTGGTGCTCGTCGTACACGGCGGCGCGCTCGTGGACCAGGGCACGCACGAGGAGCTGCTCGGGCGCAACCACCTCTACCGACGGATCTTCGCGAGGTACGACTGATGGGCTTCATCATGGACGGCCTCGCGGCAGAGGCGTACGACCGCGAGTACTCCGACGGGCAGCTCCTGAGGCGCATCGTCTCGTACTTCCGGCCGTACGCGGGCGCGATGGTCGTGGCGGGCCTCGCGGTGTTCATGGTCGCGTCCTTGGACGCCCTTCTGCCCATCATCGTGTCCGTCGCCATAGACCGGGTCGCGGCCGACCGATCAGTCACCGAAGGGTTCTGGAGCCGCACCGGTGGCTTGGTCCTCGCGTTCCTGGGAGCTGCTGTGCTCTCCTGGTGCTTCAACTTCGTGCGGCAGTGGCTCTCGGCGCGGGCGGTGGGGGACGTCGTCCTGAGGCTCAGGCAGGACGCCTTCGACGCCGTCATGGCTCGCGACATGTCGTTCTACGACGAGTTCTCGACGGGCAGGGTCGTGAGCCGCGTGACGTCGGACACGCAGGACTTCTCGCAGGTCGTGACGCTGTCGTTGAACCTCGTCAGCCAGCTGCTGCAGGTGGCGATCCTCTTCGCCGTGCTGTTCTACGTCGACGGGCGCCTGGCTCTGCTGGCAGTGGCGATCGCTCCCGTGGTGGTGGCTGTCGCCCTGGCC
>DASRWD010000177.1:0-17162 GCA_035654755.1 Trueperaceae bacterium | reverse complement strand
CAGGATCAAACTCTCCAAGATGGATGCCAGATTATGGTTCTGGCGGACCTGGCTTGTGGAGAATCGACAGGTTCGTAGTTCTCTGCTACCGGGTTTTCAAGGACCTCGCACCCTGAGGCGCGAGTTATTAGTATGCCACTTGGGGTTGGGGCATGTCAAGGCCCACGCTACATGCACCCCTGCCAAGGCCGGGGAATCGTTGCCCGCCACAGCAAGAACCTGTGGGCGCACACGTGCTGAGCGCGATCGGGCAGCAGGCAACAGGCCGCAGCGGCGCCCCGCGTAGACAGACGTTAGGCTCTGGTCATGCGCAGAGACGAGCTCGTCAGCTGGCTCGACGACTACCTTGCCGTCGACAGCTTCCCGGACAAGTCCTTGAACGGCCTGCAGGTCGAGGGCAAGGAAGAAGTGCAGAAGGTGGTCGTGGCGGTCGACGCCAGCTACAACACGTTCGAGATGGCGGTCGCCAAGGGCGGGGACATGCTCATCGTCCACCACGGCCTGTTCTGGGGCCAACCACTGGCCATCACCGGTCCTCACAAGCGCCGGGTGCAGTACCTCCTGGACAACGGCCTCAGCCTGTACGCCGCGCACCTGCCGCTGGACGCGCACGTCGAGGTAGGCAACAACTGGGGGCTCGCCAGGCGCTTGGACATGCGTGAGCTCGAGGGATTCGTGCCCATGGCTGGAGCGCATCTCGGCGTCAAAGGCCAGCTGCCGCAGCCCACCGAACTGAGGGTGCTGGCCGAGCAGATCGAGAAGGAGCTGGGCGAGCAGGTGATGGTCCACGCTGGGGGTCCCGACCCCGTCACGAGCCTGGCGATCGTCTCGGGCGGAGCAGCTTGGGAGGTCGTGAGAGCGGCCGACGAGGGCCTCGATGCGTTCCTCACCGGCGAGCCCAAGCACGAGACCTTCTACGAGTCGTTCGAGCGCGGGATCAGCGCGATGTTCGCCGGCCACTACATGACCGAGACGGTGGGCGTGCAGCTCCTAGCGGAGAAGCTCGAGGCCGTGTTCGGTCTCGAGACCGAGTTCGTCATGTTGCCGACGGGACTGTAGCGATGGGACGACGCGGCCTTTTCGTCGTGTTCGAGGGGCCGGAGGGCGCCGGGAAGTCCACACAGATCGAACTGTTGGCGGGTCGACTGGAGCAAGCCGGCCGCGACGTGCTGCTAACGCGCGAGCCGGGCGGCACGCGGGCTGGCGACGCCGTGCGCCGGGTGCTGCTCGACCCCGATCAGGTCATCTACCCGCTGACCGAGTTCCTGCTGTACAGCGCCTCGCGTGCGCAACTCGTCAGCGAGGTCATAAGGCCGGCCCTGGAACGCGGACGGGACGTGGTGTCCGACCGCTACGCCGGCGCCAGCATCGCCTACCAGGGTCACGGGCGCGAGCTCGACCTCAAGTTCATCGAGACGCTCAACGCCCAGGTCACGGGTGGCCTCGGGCCAGACCTCACTGTCCTCCTGGACATCGACCCGGCAGAGGGCCTGAAGCGGGCCTCCGCCAGGTCCAGCAACGACAGGCTAGAGGCCGCGGGGCTCGAGTTCCACCGTCGGGTGCGCGACGGCTACCTTGCCCTGTCGCGCTCGGACCCCTCCTGGATAGTCGTTGACGCGTCCTCCCCGCAGGACGTCGTGGCGGCGCAGGTATGGCGCGGAGTGGAGCGGTTGTTGTCGAAGGGCAGTGAGGCGGCCGGTGTCTAGCGGCAGAGCGACCCCGATTCTGTTCGTGCTGCTGGCGACCGCCGCGCTCGTGAGTTGCGGACCACCGGCTCCCGAGGACCTCACCGTCGAGGTGGTCCGCCAGTTGCCCCACGACGACGAGGCGTTCACTCAAGGGCTCGAGTTCGACGGAGACGACCTGTTCGAGAGCACGGGCCTGGTCGGCAGGTCGAGCTTGCGGGACGTTCACCCGGAGACCGGCGAGGTCGTACGGATAAGACCCATACCATCACCACTCTTCGCCGAGGGGTTGACTATCGTGGGTGACGAGATATTGCAGCTCACCTACCGAGCCGGGCGCCTACTCAGATGGGACAAGGCGACGTTCGAGCCTACCGGCGAGGCGCGCTACGAGGGCGAGGGTTGGGGTCTGTGCTTCGACGGCCAGGCGCTATGGATGAGCGATGGCTCGAGCACGCTGACGAGGCGAGATCCGGCGACGTTCGAGGTCATCTCGCGGCTCGAGGTCAAGCGCGGGGGCGAGCCGGTTACGCAGCTCAACGAGCTCGAGTGCGTCGAGGACGTGGTCTACGCCAACGTATGGCAGACGGACCAGATTGTGGTCATCGACGGGGAGTCCGGACGGGTGACCGCGACGATAGACGCCTCTACCCTGTGGGACCACATGTCCGGGGTCATCGATCCCGGCGCCGTACTGAACGGTATCGCCTACGACCCGACGCGGGACCTGTTCCTCGTCACGGGCAAGCTGTGGCCGAGCGCCTTCGAGGTGCGTTTCGTGCCGGTCCAGGATGTGAGCGGTCGCTGAGCGTTGTCAGTCGGACGACGCCGCGCTGGTGGAGCTGGCCGAGGCTGAGCCGCTGGAAGAGCCAACGGGCTCGCTCTTGGCAACCTCGCTCCTGGCTACGTCGCTCTTGGCATCACCGGACTTGGCGGAGCTTCCGTTCGAGCCGCCCGAGCCAGCCTTACTGTCGTTCACGTAGAAGCCGGAGCCTTTGAACGCGATGCCGACCGGCTGGATGACACGCTTGACGGGATCGCCAGTGCGGGGATCCACGGTGAGCGGATCGTCCGTGATGGGCTGCTGGTGTTCGAAGGTCTCGTTGGTTACGAGGTTGCGGTATACGTAGACCGGCATCGGTCCTCCAAGACGCCATGACGTGGTGGCCATTCGACAGCGGATTCGCAGCAGCGGCCCCAAGAAAAACGCCCACGAAGCATGGCACTCGCGGACGCCGATTGCCATATTACACCACCTGATACGCTTGCCACATGTCGCAAGACGCGTCAGGCACCGCTGCGGTCAGCGTCATCGGGGCCGGAGCCTGGGGCACCACGATCGCCTGGCTGCTCGCGAACAACGGACACGACGTCCGGCTCTGGACGCGTGACCGCGACCTGGCCGACTCGATCGCGCGAGACAGGCGCAACGCCAAGTACCTGCCGGCGCTCAAACTCCAAGCCAGCATCTCTCCAACCAGCGACCTGGCAGTGGCGATGAGCGGCGGACCCATCGCCTTCGCCGCGGTCCCCGCACGCGCGCTCAGGGGCGTGCTCAAACAACTGACCTCCTTGCCCGCCGCCGTCGTCTCCTGCGCCAAGGGGGTGGAGCCTGTCGACTCGGAGCGGGGCGCACCCGCGTTCAAACGCCTCTCGCAGGTGGTGGTCGAAGAGCTGCCGGAGGTGCCAGCGGCGGCGTTGTCTGGGCCGAACTTAGCCAGCGAGATCGCTGCGGGCCTGCCGGCAGCCACGACGGTGGCATGCGAATCGGAGTCGGTCGCCACGAGCGTCCAGGCGCTGCTGCAGCAATCGACGTTCCGGGTCTATACGTCGACAGACCTCGTCGGCGTCGAGCTCGGGGGCGTCATGAAGAACGTCATCGCCATCGCAGCCGGCATCTGCGACGGCCTGGGCCTGGGCGACAACGCCAAGTCGACGATAATCACGCGCGGCCTCGCGGAGACGATCCGCTTCGGCGTGCACCTGGGCGGGCAGGAGCGCACCTTCTACGGGCTCGCGGGTCTAGGAGACGTCGTCGCGACGTGCATGAGCCCGCTGTCGAGGAACCACGAGGTGGGCTTCCAGCTCGCGCTTGGCGAGAACATCAGGGGCAGCGTCATTGGCTCTCTCACCGCCGAGGGCGTCGGCACAGTGGCGGCCTTACACGGGTACGCTGCCGCACACGGGCTCGAGATGCCGATCACCACAGAAGTGTACAAGGTGGCGTACGAGGGCAAAGACCCGCGGGAGGCCATGGAGACCCTTATGACACGCGAGAGCAAGGCCGAATGAACGCCATAACGGCCACGGGCCTGACGAAGCGCTACGGCCAGAAGGCTGCCGTTTCGGACGCCACCTTCGAGATCGAGCAAGGAGAGATCGTCGGCTTCCTGGGCCCGAACGGCGCCGGCAAGACGACGACCCTGAGGATGCTGGCGGGCCTCGTGCGACCCTCGAGCGGCACCTGCACGGTTCTAGGCGACACCGTGCCCGGCGACTCGCTGCGCGAGGTCGGCACGATGATCGAGGAACCCAGCTTCTACCCGTACATGACGGGCCGCTCGAACCTGCGCCACGCCGCTCGCCTGCACGGGGACGTGTCTGAAGCACGCGTCGTCGAGGTCCTCGAGTTCGTGCGCCTGCAGGACGCGGCGGACAAGAAGGTGAGGGCGTACTCGCAGGGGATGCGCCAGCGGCTCGCCCTCGCGCGGGCGCTGCTGTGGCGGCCGAAGGTACTGCTGCTCGACGAGCCTACGAACGGGCTCGACCCCGCGGGCATCGCCGAGGTACGCGAGTCGCTCAGGCACGTCGCGCGGGACGGCACCACCGTCCTGGTCTCGAGCCACATCCTCGCCGAGATCGAGAAGCTAGTGGACCGGATCCTCGCCATCGAGGCCGGCAACATCGTCTTCGATGGCCCGCTGCGCGAGCTGGTGGCGCGTGCCGCCGAGCAGAACGTCACCTATACGATCTCCTCTCGCGACCGGGAGGCGCTGGTCGCCGCGCTCGTGGAGCTGGGCTACGCGCCACAGGTCCTTGGCGCCGGCGAGGTGGAAGTGTCGCTGCCGGCCGAAGACGCGGAGTTCCTCATCGAGCGGCTCACGGCCAAGGGAGTCAGGGTCGTGTCCGCGAGCATGGAGGAGGACGATCTGGAAGACGCCTACCTCCGCCTCATCGACCCGAGCAGGAGGCCGTCGTGAGCTCCGTCTTCGACGTCGTCAGGGCCGAGACCTTCAAGGCCCTGCGGAAGCGGCGCGTCTACGTTCTCGCTGCCCTCTACTGGGTGCTGCTGCCCGCGCTCGCCCTCCTCGTGGGACGCCTCATCTACGTCAACACCCGCGGCACCTTCGTCGAGGAGGGCGTGCCGCTCGCCGACCTGATGCAGTCGCTGTTCTCGTCGCACGGGCTCGCGACGATCGCCCTGACCGGCCCGGCGTACGCGTCCCCGACGCCGTACATCATCGCCGTTGCCCTCATGGCCGCCCTCTTCATCGGCGAGGAGCGGGGCCAGAACATGTGGAAGACGGTCCTCGTGGTGCAGCCCAGCCGCTCGGCGGTGCTCACCGGCAAGCTGATCGTCACGATGGGCACGCTGCTCGTTCTGATGCTCGGTGCGTTCCTCACCGCCATCCTGTTCGGCACCATCGGCACCGCCTTCGTGCCGACGAACCTCTCCGGCGATTGGGGCGGGCTCCTCGGCCTCTACCTGTGGCAGTGGGCGCACCTACTTGCCCCTGTGCTGCTCGCGTTCCTTCTGATCTTCCTCGTGCGCTCTGCCGTACTCGGCATCGTGGTCGTGCTCATCGCCCCCGGCCTCCTGGAAGGCATCTACTCGGTACTCAACACGCTGTTCAGCCTGCAGCCGGTAACGCGTTTCAACGCGGTGTTCCAGGCTCTCAGGCTCCAGCGCGTGTGGGAGGAGCTGCCGCGCTTCTTCTTCACCACCAACCTCTACGCGCCCGGCCGATCGCCCGCCAGCGGCCTCGCGAACGAGTTCATCTCGGAGTTCGAGCAGGGCGACCTGGGACCGTTCAGTCAGCTTCTCGGCAGCGGCCTTACCCTCGGCCACTCTTCCATGGTGATGGCAGGCTACGCGCTCCTGTTCGGCCTGCTGCTGTTCTGGGTGTTCCGCCGGCGCGACGTCGACTGACCGCGGTAGGGCGCCCGGCCGACACCTGCCTTCGGCCGCCTCGCTTCGTTCCGCTCACACGCGCGGCGTGAATAATGTCGCCCATGGAGTGGATAACCAGCCCCGAAGCGTGGATCGCGCTGCTGACGCTCACGGTCCTCGAGATCGTGCTCGGCATTGACAACATCGTCTTCATCTCGATCCTGTCGGGGAAGCTCCCGAAGGAACAGCAGGCGCGTGCACGCACGGTGGGGCTGGGTCTCGCGATGTTCATGCGCATCGCACTCCTGTTCTCGATCAACTGGGTCGCGAACCTGACGACGGAGCTCTTCGGGGTCTTCGGGCACGGCGTTACCGGCCGAGACCTCGTGTTCCTCGCGGGCGGCCTGTTCCTGATCTGGAAGGCCACCTCCGAGATACACGAACGCCTGGAAGGGCCCGGGCGCGACGACGACGCGCTGAAGGCCGGTACCGCGACGTTCACCAGTGTCATCACCCAGATCCTCCTGCTGGACGTCGTGTTCTCGATAGATTCCGTCGTGACGGCCGTTGGCATGGCTGACCACCTGCCCGTGATGATCACCGCCGTCGTCATCGCAGTGGGCGTGATGATGCTCGCCGCCGGCCCCGTGAGCCACTTCGTCGAACGTCACCCGACCGTCAAGATGCTGGCGCTTTCGTTCCTCATACTCATCGGTGTCTCGCTCATCGCGGACGGTCTGGGCCAGCACATACCCAAGGGCTACATCTACTTCGCAATGGGGTTCAGCATCCTCGTGGAGTTCCTCAACCAGAGAGCCGCCCGCGTGGCGGCCGAGAAGTCCCCCGCGCCCGTGGAGCTGAAGAAGGCGCGTCCGCCCGTGCGTTCGGCTGGTGACTGAGGGCTAGGCGCGGCTGCGCTTCTGCTCGTACATCTTGGCGTCGGCGTGGGAGAGCAGCGCCTCGAACGACTCTGCATGCAGCGGATGCAGGGCCCCGCCAACGCTCGCGCCCAGTTGGACGGTAACGCCCTCGAGGTGGATCGGCTCCTCGATCGCCATGACGAGCCTCTCGGCGACCCGGTCGACGGCGGTCTGGTCTGCTCCGGCCAGCAGGACCGCGAACTCATCGCCTGAGAGCCTCGCGACCATCTCGCCCGGCCTCACGTTCTGCTTCAGACGCTGACCTATGACGCTGAGAACGCGGTCGCCCATCTCGTGACCGTGCGTGTCGTTGACCTTCTTGAATCCGTTCAGGTCGAAGTACAGCAGCGCCATGGGTACCGCCTGGCGCCTCAGGACCCAGAACCTCGACTTTAGATGGCGTCGGTTCGGCAGCCCCGTCAGGTCGTCGTGGTTCATCATCTCGACGGCCTGCCTGAGCACGTTCTTGTAGTGCGTGATGCTGCGGAACTGGACGACGATGTGATCGCCTTCCAGCGGAAGCACGGTCACCGCGAACCAAGCCGGGTCCGTCTGCACGCCGGAAAGGCCGTCGGAACCGCGCGCGGCCCCCTGTGATCTCTTGCCTGGTAGAGCCTGCTCGAACTCCTGCACGCGCGAGGTGACGAACGCGGTGACCAGCCGGCGATAGATGCGGGGGTCGAGGTAGTCGGGGTAAACGCTCTTGACGCGCCTGCCCACGACGTCCTCGCGCTTGGTGTCGAGGAACTCGACAGCAGACTGGTTGATGTCCACCCACTCGAAGTCCGCGAGTCGGCCCGCATCGTTGCGCACGGCCCTGAAGACCACGAGCCCGTACGGGGCGGTACGGAAGTAGTCGGTCCAGAACTCGGACGTCCTCGCGCCAGGAGGACTTTCGGCGGTCACCTGCGGCACCGTCGACATATTACCGACTGCCCGAGCGATGGCGAGCGTAGTCCCTCATAGGGCTGGCTCATGCTCGAGCCCTCTCGTCGCCAACGGCCACCGGAAGGTCGTCGCGCCTCGACCACTCGCTCCAGGATCCCGGATAGAGCTTCACGCCTCGCCTGCCAGCGACCTCCAGCGCAAGGACCAAGTGGGCCGCGCTGACACCCGATCCGCAGTAGGCGACGAGGTCGGCATCGTCCGGCAGGGTGTCCAGCTCGTACAGCTGGCGTATCTCCGAGGGGCTCAACATGCCGGCCGGGCCGGAACTGCTCGCGTAAGGGAGGTTGAGGGCGCCCGGCACGTGGCCGGCCTTGGGATCGAGGGGCTCCGTCTCTCCCCGGTACCGCTCGGGCGACCGGGCGTCCAGCATGACGAGGCCGGGATCGTCCAGCCGGGCGAGGATTCCGTCGAGCTCCAGCACCATCTCCTGTCGCACGTCGATATCGAAGCTGGTCGGGGGATGAGAGGGCGACCGAGAAGAGACCTCGCCTCCGACCGCCAGGTAGGCGGCGTAGCCGCCGTCGAGGACCCGAACGGCGTCATGACCCATGTATCGGAGCAGCCACCACGCGCGGGCGGCGTACATGGAGCCGACCTGGTCGTACACTAGAACCTCGTGCTGCCGGCCGATGCCGGACGTACCGAGCTTCCTGGCCAGCGCTTCCAGGTCCGGCAGCGGATGCCTTCCGCTCGCGCCGGGTGGAGCGGCCAGGTCACGGTCCAGGTCGAGGTAGACGGCACCCGGCACGTGACCGGCTGCGTACATCGCCGGCCCCGCCACCGGGTCGTTCAGCTCGAACCGAGCGTCGATGATCCGAACGTTCGGGTCTTGCGACTTGGCTGCGAGTTGGCCAGCGCTCACCAGGGGCGAGACGCCGGGGTCGTTCACGGCCTCCGAGCTCCCCCTCTCATCCATGTCTCAGATTGTAGCCCTGATGACCCGGTGCGACGGGCTTATCCTCTCTGAGTGTCCTCACGGATAGACAGCCCTCGCAACCCCATCGTGCAGGCGGCCGCGCGACTGAAGGACAGGCGGCACCGCAGGCGTGATGGCCTGTTCATCGTGGAGGGCAAGCGTGAGGTGGAGAGGGCGCTGACTGCCCGCGTAGCCGGTCAGACGCTGTTCGTGGCACCCGACCTGCCCGCAGGCGCGGGCTCGCCTGACGTGATCCGCACAGCCGCCTCGCTGGGCATAGACGTCGTCGAGCTCTCAAAGGCTGCCTTCGAGCGACTGAGCATGAGGCAGAACCCTGACGGTGTCGCGCTCGTCGCGAGGAGCCGCGACCGCGACCTGGCACTGGTGAGCGAGCCGCTCTCTGGCCTCGTGCTGGTCTTGGACGGCCTCGAGAAGCCGGGCAACCTGGGAGCGCTCATGCGCACGGCAGACGCCACTGGCGTCGGCGCGGTGATCGTGACCGGCGAAGGGACTGACGTGGAGAACCCGAACGTGATCCGCGCCAGCCAGGGCAGCGTCTTCGCGGTTCCCGTCCACTTGGCCACCGTCGCCGCAGCCGTCGAGCGTCTGGAACGCGACGGCTTGCGGATCGTCGCGACGTCGCCCCACGCGGACCGGCCGCATTGGGCGGTGGACCTCACCGGTGACGTCGCCGTGATATTGGGGTCGGAGGCCGAGGGTCTGCCCGGTTCGGTGAGTGGGTCGGCGCACGAGGTCGTGTCCGTACCGATGTGCTCACGCGCGGCCGACAGTCTCAACGTCTCGGTGGCCGGCGCCGTCGTCCTCTACGAGGCTCTACGTCAGCGCTCGATCTAAGTACTTCGGGCCGGCCACTGCGTTGCCGTACGGATCACGTGGCCGGCTGTCTGGCTCTCTGCATGAGGTCCTTGACGGTCTTCCTGAAGTCCTTGCCCTCGAGGGGCTTATGGATTATCGCGTCCGCGCCCGCGTTGCGGGCCGCCTCGTAAGTGGTCGCGTCCTTCAGCGCCGTCAGCACGATCACGGGCACTTCCTTGAGGCGGCTGACGCGCTTCATACGCGCGCAGACCTCGATGCCGTCGACGTTCGGCATGCGCACGTCGATTATCGCGAGGTCTGGGGTGTTCTCCTTCAGGTAGGCGAGCGCCTCGGCACCGTCTTCCACCATGTGCACGTCGTAACCTTCGACGCTGAGCAGCATCTCGAGGACGAGACGCTGACCAGCGATGTCATCCGCCACAAGGATCTTCGCCACGCGGTGAGCTTATCCGTGTCCCTATCACAGAATCGTCAGGTATCCCACTGTGAGCGGATGCCGGTTCGTACGCCCGAAGGCGCTCCTGCGGTACCTTGAGGCAGCTCGAAAGCCGAAAGGAGCGACCGTGCTCAAGGAGTTCCGCGAGTTCATCAACCGGGGCAACGTGCTCGACCTGGCGGTGGCCGTCATCATGGCGACCGCGTTCGGGGCCGTCACCACATCGCTCGTAGACCAGGTCGTCATGCCCGTCGTCGGGCTGCTGCTGGGCGGCGTCGACTTCTCGAACCTGGGGATCATCCTCGCGGACCGAGATCAGTACGCTTCGGTCGCGCAAGCCGTGGAGGCCGGCGCTCCGGTGATCCAGTACGGCGCCTTCCTGAACACGATCATCAACTTCCTGCTCATCTCGCTCGTCGTGTTCATGATCGTCAAGGCGGTCAACGAGATGAAGCGGCGCACGCAGAAGCCAGAGGAAGCCGCGCCCGCAGAGGTGACGACGGAGGAGCGCCTGCTGGGCGAGATCCGTGACCTCCTCGCGGCGCGCAAGGACGTTCCCTGAGCGGCTGACGGGGCTCTGCCGCATACGAGCTCAGTAGAGGATCATCAGCTCGAGGTGCGCCGGGCCAGCCCTGGCGATCGGTTCTGTGGCGACCAGCCCGATCGTCACGGGCCCCGTGAGACGCAGCAGCATGTTCGTGAACATCTCCTCGGTCACCTGACCGAAATCGGGCAACTGCCCCTCATCCAGACCCGCTCGGCGCATCTTCCTGACGGCCTCGGCCTTGATGTTCGCCAGCGCGGTACGGATCTCGTCCTGGCTTATGGGCAGCTGAGACGAACCCAGGTGGAGCTGCGTGCTCACGATCAGCTGACCGCGCTCGAACAGGCGCGTGTTCTCTATCGCCTCGACGAGCACGTCGATAGTCGAGCTGATCTGGTTGCTGGGTGAGATGAGCCTAATCAGATCGGAACCCGGGGTCTGCGTGATGACGTCGACGAGCAGGTTGAACTGCTCGGTCGTGACGCGTATGCGTTCCACTCCGCGACGCGAGACGTAGTCCGTGGCCTCGGTTATGAAGCCGGCCAGCTCTTCACGCGCCTCGGCCGGCGTGTTGGCGTGCACCGGGCCCGAGTAGATGAGCTGGTCCCTCACGAAGTAGACGTCGCCACGCTCGAACCTTCCGGCTTCCTGTTGGAGCTCGGCAAGCTGGGCCGCCTGGTCTTCCACGTCGGTCCTCAGGTTGTTGACCTCGGCCTGCAGCGTCTGGAGGTCCTCGTTGCGACGCCTGATCTCCTCCTGCAGGGTGTCGTTCAGGTCCTCGAGGGAGTTGCTCTGCGCCTGCAGCCGCTGGTTGTCCGCCGCCAGGCTCTCGTTGGCCTGACGCAGCGCCTGGTTCTGGGCGTCCAGCTCTTCGGCCTGCAGCCTGAGATCGTCAGATATCTCCTCAAGCGATCGAACCTCTTCGTTCAGCGCCACGATTCGGTCCGAGAGCTCCGTACTGGTCGCCAGGGCTTCCTCACGCTCCGCCAGGGCCGCGTCCCGCTCGGCCAACGCTGCCTCCCGAGCGGCCTCTGCCGCAACCTGAGCCTGCTCGGCGGCGGCGAGCTCGGTCTGGGCGCTGGCGAGCTGCTCCTGAGCGGAAGCCGTCTGGTTCCTCGCCTCGGTGAGGTCGAATGACGCCTGCACGAGCTGCAGCTCGAGCTCCGCCAGCTCGGAGTTGGCCTGGACCAGTGCTGTTTGGGCCCTACTGGCCTCTTCCTGCAGTCCGGCCGCGCTCGCCTGAGCCTCGGCTGCCTCCCGTTGCGCGGCGTCCCGATCCAGCCGCGCCTGCTCGAGCGACGCCTCCGCGGTCGCCAGCTCGAGCTCGGCGGCGTCGAGAGCGGACTGCGTCGACTCCAGCTGTACCTGGGCGTTCTCTACCTCGAGGGTCGCCTCGTCGACCATCTCCTGGAGCTGGTCTCTCTGCGCGAGGAGCTGCTGGCGTTCCTGCAGCGCTTCGTCCCGTGCGGCGAACGCAGCGTCGCGCTGCTCCTCCGCCGTGAGTATCGTCTGCTCGGCTTCCTGCAAAGCCTCGCGTAGGTCGTCGAGCTGGGCGTTAGCGTCGTTCACGCGTTCGTTCAGCACGCGCTCCTGGACCCGGAGCCGGTTGAGCTCCTCGAGGGTTCGCTGGAAGTTCGTGAGAGTGTCAGTCGCGTTCTGGAAGGCCAGTGCGAGCACGCCAAGCGTGCTCAGCATGATCAGGATCCCCGCCATGACGCCGACGATCTGACCGGTGCGCTTGGGACGGGCCCCGAAGAGCGAGAGGCGCCGCCTGCCGACGTACGTGCCGAGGCGGTCCCCCGCGAAGGCGATGATGCCCGCGAGCACCACGAGGCCCAGCACCAGCAGGACGATGAACGTCATGCTGCCTTACCCCTTCGGTTCTCGGTGCCTCTCATCGTCAGAGCTGGAAGTCGCTGCCCAGGTACGAGTTCCGGACCTCGGGGTCGGCCGCGAAGGCGTCGGGCGTGCCGTCGAAGCGGACCCGGCCGTCGAACATCAGGACGACCCTGTCGGCGATGGCGAGGGTCTCCCTGACGCTGTGGTCGGTCAGCAGCACGCCAAGGCCCCGCCGCGCACGCAGGTCGTGGATGAGTGTCTGGATCTCGCGTATCGACTTGGGGTCGACGCCGGTGAACGGCTCGTCAAGCAGCAGGAAGTCCGGGTCTATCGTCAAGCTCCTGGCGATCTCGAGCCTGCGGCGCTCGCCGCCCGAGAGCGTGTCCGCGCGGTGGTGCGCCAGATGGCTGATGTGGAACTCGTCGAGGAGGGCGTCGGCGCGCCGGTCCTGCTCCTTCTTGGCCAGGCCCTGGAACTCGAGTATGGCCATGAGGTTGTCCCTCACGCTCATGCGCCTGAAGGCGCTGGGCTCCTGAGCGAGGTAGCCGAGTCCCAGACGCGCTCGCCTGTGCATGGGCCAGCGGGTCACGTCCTGGCCGGCGAGTCGGATGGCGCCGGTGTTCGGCCTGACGAAACCGACAATCATGTAGAAGCTCGTGGTCTTCCCTGCCCCGTTGGGGCCCAGCAGAGCGACGATCTCCCCGCGCCGTAGGTCCAGATCGAGGGCGTCGACTACGTTCCGCCTGCCGTAGCGCTTCGAAAGACCGCGGGCCGAGAGGACCTTGGTCTCGCCGGAACCGCTCGTCCCAGCGTGACCCAGGTGGTGATGCGTGGCCGCAGCCGGGCCGGCAGCCCCGTCAGGCACGCTGTTCAGGGCGCCCATCGAGGGGCATGCTAGCACGGTGCTCCATGGGCTCCAGATGAGCCATGCTCGCGGAGCTCAGCCGTCCAGCAGCGCTACGAACGGCTCCTCGAGGGCCGTGCATACCCACCGCAAGAAACGCGCCGCCTCCGCCCCGTCGATCAGGCGATGGTCGTACGTGAGCGCCAAAGGCATGATCGTGCGCGGGACGAACGAGCCGGCATCCGCGTCCCATACGGGCTCCACCGTTGCCCTCGAGACGCCGAGGATCGCGACGTCCGGAGGGTTGACGATGGGCGTGAAGTTCGTGCCGCCGATGCCCCCCAGGTTCGAGATCGAGAAGTTGCCTCCCTGCATCGCGTCGAGCGTCAGCTTCCGGTTCCTTGCCTTCTCCGCCAGCTCGCCGAGCTCGCCCGCAAGCTCGAATATGCCCTTGCGATCGGCGTCCCTCACGACCGGCACGAGCAGTCCGGCGTCCGTGTCCACGGCGACGCCCACGTTGACGTAGCTCTTGCGCACGATCTCGAGTTTGGAGACGTCGATGCTGGCGTTGAAGTCGGGGAAGCGCCTGAGTGCGACCGCCACTACCTTGAGGAGTATCGCGGTTGGCGTCAGCTTCACACCTCGCCTGTCCGCCTCCTTCTGGTAGCGCTTGCGGAACCTCTCCAGCTCGGTGACGTCCGACCTGTCGAAGTGCGTGACCATGGGGACGGTCGACCACGCCGTGGTCATCGACCGCACCGTGGCCTTGCGGATCCCGCTCATGGGCTCGTTCTCGAACTCGCCCCATCGCGAGAAGTCGGGCAAGGGCGGTGCGGTCACGGAGGTCGACGCCGGTCCGCGCTCCGCGCCCGTGGCAGCCTGCCTCACGTCCTCGGCCGACACACGGCCTAGCACGCCACTTCCTTGCACGCGGTGGATCTCCACTCCCAGCTCGCGAGCCAGGCGCCTGACGGACGGCGCCGCCGGCACGAGCCTGCCGTTGTCGTCCGAGCTGCCCCGCTGCTCGCCGGTCTGCGTCGCGGCGGCAGGCTGGGAGGGCCGTGCTGGTTCCTTCGCTGGTTGCATCTTCTCGGGCTCGGTCTGCTCTTCGGCCCGCGCCGGCTCGGTTTCGGCCGGCTGGGCGCCCTTGGCCGGCTGTTCCGACTCGGCCCCAGCCGGCTGTTCCGACTGGGCCGGTTGCGCGTCGCCGCCCGCTTCGTCGACGACGACGAGGACCGCCCCGATGGGAGCCTCGTCGCCCTCCTTCACGTTGATCGACTGGACGACGCCGGCGACCGTGGAAGGAACCTCGACGACGGCCTTGTCCGTCTCGAGCTCGACGAGCGGCTGGTCCTTCTGGATCTTGTCACCCGGCTTGACGAGGACGCTGACCACGGTCCCGGACTCGATGCCCTCGCCCACGTCGGGCAGCTTGACTTCGGTAGCCACTACAGCTCCTCCCGGCGTTCGCCCCTGTGGCGCTCATCAGTCATGGTACGGGTCTGCCTTGTCGGGTCGGATGCCCATGTCATCGCGAGCCTTCTCCACGGCCGCCGGCTCCAGAGCACCGTCGTCCGCCAGCGCCTTGAGCGTGGCGAGGACGATGTGCTTGGCGTCGACCTCGAAGAAGTCGCGCAGCTCGTCCCTCGCCTCGCTGCGGCCGAAGCCGTCCGTGCCCAGGCTGACGATCGGTCGCGGCAGGTACCTGGAGAGGACGTCGGACGTGATCTTCATGTAATCACTGGCGGCGACCAGGGGCCCCTTCGTCTTCTCCAGCTTCCGGTATACGTACGGCTGCTGCGGATCCTCTCCCGGGTTCAACCGGTTACGGCGGTCGGTGATGAGCGCGTCGCGGTAGAGAGCCTTGTAAGAGGTGACGCTCCAGACGTCGGCAGCGACACCGTGATCGCGCTCAAGGATCTCCTGAGCTTCCAGGACGCTGTTCATGATGCTGCCCGAGCCGAAGAGCTGCGCCTTCAGTTTCGCCTTCTTCTTCTCACTGGGCCGGAACAGGTACATCCCTTCGAGAACGCCCTCGCGCAGCTCGTCGCGCGACAGGTGCTCCGGCGCGCCTGGCTGCTGGTAGTTCTCGTTGCCCACCGTGAGGTAGTAGAAGACGTCTTCCTGCTCCTCGTACATGCGCCGCATGCCCTCGTGGACGATGATCGCCAGCTCGTGGGCGAACGACGGGTCGTACGCCAGCAGGTTGGGCACGGGCAGCGCAAGAACGTGCGAGTGGCCGTCCTGATGCTGGAGGCCCTCGCCGGCGAGCGTCGTCCGCCCGGCCGTCGCCCCGACCAGGAACCCCTTCACCCGGCTGTCCGCGGCCGCCCACACCAGGTCACCGATCCGCTGGAAGCCGAACATCGAGTAGAAGAGGTAGAAGGGAATGGTGTTCACGCCATAGTTGGCGTAGGCGGTGCCGGCAGCGATGAAGGAGGCCATGCTGCCCGCTTCGGTGATGCCTTCCTCGAGGATCTGACCGTCGCGCGACTCCTTGTAGTACAGGAGGTTCGCGGAGTCCACGGGCTCGTAGAGCTGCCCGACCGGCGAGTAGATGCCGATCTGCCTGAAGAACGCCTCCATGCCGAACGTGCGCGCTTCGTCAGGCACGATGGGGACGAGTAGCTTGCCCCAGTTCTCGTCACGCAGCAGCTTGCGCATGACGTTGACGATGATCATCGTCGTCGAGACGGCACGCTCACCCGAAGGCTCGAGGAACTCCTCGAACAGCTCGAACGGGGGCGCGGCGAGAGGCTCGGCAGTGACCTTGCGCTGCGGCACGAAGCCGCCGAGCTCCTCACGACGGGACATGAGGTACTGGTGCTCTGGACTGTCCGGCTCGAGGCGCGTGAACGGCTGGGTCGAGATCTCCTCGTCACTGATCTTGAGGTCGAAGCGGTTACGGAAAGCGCGCATCTCGTTCTCGTCGAGCTTCTTCTGCTGATGCGTGACGTTCTGAGCCTCGCCTGCCGAGCCCATGCCGTAGCCCTTCACGGTGCGGGCGATGATCACGGTGGGCTGGCCCTCGTGCTCGGTGGCGGCCTTGAACGCCGCGTAGATCTTCACGGGGTCGTGACCGCCGCGGTTGAGGCGGTTGAAGTCCTCGTCCGAGAAGTCGGCCACCAACGCCTTGAGCTCCGGCGTGTTGAAGAAGCGCTCCTTGAGCTCGGGTCCGCCGAACGCCGCGTACCGCTGCGACTCGCCGTCCACCAGCTCTTCGAAACGCTGGATGAGCACGCCGTCCTTGTCGCGCTTGAGCAGATCGTCCCACGCGCTGCCCCACGCGACCTTGATCACGTTCCAGCCGGCGCCGCGGAAGATGCCCTCGAGCTCCTGGATGATCTGACCGTTGCCGAACACCGGACCGTCGAGGCGCTGGAGGTTGGCGTTGAGGACCCAGATCAGGTTGTCGAGCTTCGCTCGTGAGGCGACGCGGATGGCGCCGAGGGTCTCGACCTCGTCGGTCTCGCCGTCGCCGATGAACGCCCATACCTTGCCGCTGCCCTTCGGGAACAGGCCGCGGTCCTCGAGGTAGCGCCGGAAGCGCGCCTGATAGATGGACATGAGCGGCCCGAGGCCCATCGAGACGGTGGGGAAGCTCCAGAAGTGCGGCATGAGCCATGGGTGCGGGTAGGAGGACACGCCGGGCGGGTCCGCCAGCTCGCGGCGGAAGTTCAGGAGCTGCTCGTCCGACAGGCGTCCTTCGAGGTAAGCGCGCGCGTAGAAGCCGGGCGTCGCGTGACCCTGGAAGTACACCAAGTCCGAGTCCGGGCCCTTCTCGGGGCCGCGGAAGAAGTGGTTCTGGCCGACCTCGTAGAGGTTCGCGGCAGACGCGTACGTCGCGATGTGGCCGCCGATGCCTGGCGACTCCTTGTTGGCGTGAACGACCATGGCCATGGCGTTCCAACGGATCATGTTCGTTATCCGCTTCTCGATGTCGAGGTCGCCCGGGTACTCCGGCTGGTCCTCCGCCGGGATGGTGTTCACGTAGGAGGTGTCGGACTCGAACGGCAGGCGCACGCCGTGCCTCTCGGCGTGGGCCTCGAGCGCGTCGAGGATCTCCTTCACCCTCTCCGGGC
>DASRWD010000176.1:0-3058 GCA_035654755.1 Trueperaceae bacterium | reverse complement strand
CGACGAGAACCTTCCCTACGGTCGGCCTGAGCGTCGCGGCCACTGCGGCGTCTATCGCATGGTGACGGCGGTCGAGTCGGGTCTTGCGACCGAACCCGCGCAGCCTGACCTTCTTGTCGATGCCCGAAGCCTTCCGGGCCTCAGACACGACACCTCCGCTCAACACCTGGACCTTGACGTCCGGTACCTCGCCGCTGTGCGGGTCCACGGGTCGGTCCAGGCTGTCCAGGTAAGCTTGTATCCGCTGGGCGATCTCACGTGCGGCGTACGCGGTCGAAGCCAGGGAGCGCTCGTCGATTGGGTCGTCCTCAGACCTGCGCCTCAGCCGGTTCTTGACATCCCTCTTGAGCCGGTTGAACGACGCCGCATCGAAGTCACGCGGCCTGTCCCACCTGTCGACACGCGCCAGGGCCTCCTCAACGGAGGCGTAGTCCGTCGCGGCGGCCCACTGCGAGAAGACGTTCTTCCCTTTGGCCTGGTTGCACCGCTTGCACACGGCGACGACGTTCTCGCCGCGGTTAGATCCGCCCACCGCACGCGGCACGATGTGATCGAGTTCTGACGTCGCGAGCGTGATCGGCTCACCGCAGTAGAGGCATTCCCCATTCTGCACGGTGACGAGCCGGAACCTGCGAATGTCCTGCTCGGTGGGGTTGGCGTAGCCCTGCTGCACGAGCTCGGCACGTATCCGATCGCGGTCGCGCTGCCGCCTGCGCATCTGAGCCTGGTACTCGGCGCGCTTAGCCACGCCCATGAAGGCCTCGCGCACGTGCTCCACCGTCACGCGCTCCGGGGTCCCGTACTTGGACACCGTCGCCTGCAGCCAGCGCGCCACGTCGCGCGTGATCTGGTCGACGGTGGGGTGTGGGTACTCGAGGCGCTCGAAGATGCTCGGCGCCGGCGGCTTCCAGCCAGCCGGCAGACCATAGAGGCCTGTAAGCGCTCCGTGCAAGTCGACCACGTGCTCCGCGATGTACTCGCAGAGCTCGCGCATGCTGGCGCGCGAGTAGGCGGCCCTCCCCTTGGGCACGGATGCGGCCTCCATCAGCTTCACGAGCTCGTCTTCGGGGAACTCCTCCAGGTAAGCCTCGATGGCGCTGTAGTCGCCTGTGTCAGTGGTATCGCCGAGGAAACAAGCGAAGAGCGAGCGCTCCTCCTGTGTGGCCTGCCTCGTCCACCAGTTGTAGACGTGCGGCCAGTCCTTGGTGCCACGCTCGATAGCGGCGTTGGTCGCGAGGATCGGAGCTCTGTTCCCGACGGGGTCGTCTACCGCTTCGTGCGTAAGCTGCTCCGGCTCAAGGCCTAGGAACTGCGCTACCTCAGCCCAGGACGGCGCCTCGATGCGGTCCATGAGCCACGTGACCAGCCGCTCGTTCTCCTCGCGCGTGAGGCGCCGTTTGCCCCCTTCGCCTCGCACGCGTACGTTCGCCACGACCTGGCGGATGCGCAGCTCCTGGAACTCTAGGCTCGAGCGCGGCGCACGCTGCAGGTTGGAGTGCTTGGGTATGGGGTCCCGCCCCACGCTCTCGCCCCTCGTGTAGGGCTTTCTGACATCGAACACCATCTCGCAGATGGTTCCCGCGACCCCAGGGTCCACCCTCTGGGTACTGAGGATCCGTTTCAGCTCGTACAGGACGTCCTCTTGGAGGATCTTCTTGTGGAAGAGCACCAGATGCGGGTTCTGCGCGGCCAGCGAGCCGCCCCTCGACCGCAAGCGCAAGGCGAACCTCGGACTTGCAGCCGCAGCGCCTATCGCACCTATCGTCGGGAAGTCCTCCACGGGCCGGCCGAATACAGCCGCTGCCCTTTGCTGCAGTTCCGCGAACGTAGG
Organism: Trueperaceae bacterium; assembly: GCA_035654755.1. Classification (GTDB taxonomy): domain Bacteria; phylum Deinococcota; class Deinococci; order Deinococcales; family Trueperaceae; genus DASRWD01. The sequence continues at coordinate 1,227 of DASRWD010000176.1, read as the reverse complement.
CGTCGGTGCGGGTGCGGTCTCCAGCCTGCGGTACGACCACCATGGGCTGCGCCAGCCACGGTGCCGTGCTATGTGCATGATAGCGAGCCCCAACCTCTCGGCTCTCTTGGCATCGTCGGGCTCGTAACGCATCGCCAGGTCACGCCGGGCTAGCCAAGCGTCGTATGTCCTGCTCTTGTCCGGGGGCAGGTAGCCCAGCTGAGCGAGGTAACGGGCCAGCCTCTTGAGCCGCTGCCTGCGCCGCCTGAACCTACGCCGCACACGGCGCGCTTGACCTGCGGTAGCAAGTCGGCTCTTCGGCGTCTTGCCGGACGCAGGATCCTTGCCGGCGTCGATCACGGTCACGTTGGCGTTCAGGATCTCGACGGGCATCCCGTCGGAGTCCACGCGTATCGCGACCTTGCCGATGCCGGACTGACCGACATCGATGCCGATGACGTATCGGGTGGACCTACCCCCCATGTGGTTCCCTCCGTTGGTTCCGGTTGTCTAGCAGCAATGCTCTTACGGGAGACTCAAGACTAGTGAGAACGAAATAACGAAGCCCCCGCGAGCGGGGGCTGGAGAAGTCAGGGCTCGAAGCCCCTTACTGGGAATGCTTTCCGCCGAGGATATTAGCATGTGCGAGGACCTCGGACGGCGAACTACTCACTCCTGGAGCCAGGAGTAGACAACCCGGTTCGATTGACGGCGCGGCGAGGCCCGCCTATCCTCAGTTCACCCTTAGATTCTAAGGGTAACAGGCGCGCCCTCCCCCTGCGCACCCCGCGGCGCGCCCACCCCAAGCACGTCGGGAACGAGGTCCCATGCGTCCGCCTGTCCTCTCAGCTCAAGCGGTCCTCGGCGCAGACGTCGCCGCCGCCCCCACGGAGGGCGCGACGGAGGCGGCCGCCAGGGGCGCGCGGACGGAGGACGGGCGAGCGCGGGGAGAGCGGCGCGTCCGCGGCGGCGACCTGCCGCCCCCGCGCCGGCGCCTCTCGGCGCTGCTCGTCACCCACTCGTACTTCAGCTTCGGCGCCGGCACGGCGAGCCCCACCAGCCTCGTCAGGCGCGCCGCCGAGCTCGGCTATCGCTACGTCGGCCTTACCGACGACCTCAACGTCACCGGCGGCGTCGAGCTGTTCCAGGCCGCGCACGAGCACGGGCTGAAGGCGCTGATCGGCGCCACCGTGCCGGTGCGCGTCGAGGACGACGTCTACCCGCTCGTGCTCATCGCCGCCTCGCGCG
>DASRWD010000175.1:0-6688 GCA_035654755.1 Trueperaceae bacterium | reverse complement strand
GTCCTCAGGCGCATGGCGTCCTCCCTCGCGGCGCGACCCCCGGGCGCCCTGAACGGCGCCGCGGGCGCGCTCGCCATGTCCGCACCTTGGCCCGGTCGCATGAGCGCCCGCGGCCGGCGGCATGAGGGACGGGGGGAGGGGCTCAGCCCAGCTCGTACAGCTCCGGACGCCGATGCCGCAGGCTGGGGATCCGGGACCGGACAGCGTCCACGAGGTCGAGGTCGATCGTCGCGTGAAGCACCTGCTGACCGTCGGAGGCGCAGGCGACGACGGTGCCCCACGGGTCGACGACCATGCTGCGGCCGTACGAGACGAACGCACCGGGCACGCCGCCGATCTGGCCGGGTGCCAGCACGTACATCCCGTTCTCGATCGCGCGAGCCCTCAGCAGGGGCTCCCAATGGTCCTTGCCCGTGAAGAGGGTGAAGTTGGCCGGTACGAACGCCATGGTCGCTCCCTTGAGCGCGAGCGACCGGTACAGCTCGGGGAACCGCAGGTCGTAGCAGATCGTCAATCCGACCCGACCGAACGACGTGTCCGCGACGACCACGCGCGTACCGGGCTCGACCAGGGCGCTCTCTTGCGCCTTGACGTGGCCGTCGATCTCGACGTCGAACATGTGGATCTTGTCGTACTTGGCGATCACGTCGCCGTCGGGCCCGAAGAACAGGCTGGTGTTGCGCATCTTCCCCGGCACCGAGGCCTTCTGGTTGTACGAGCCCGCCAGCAGGTAGATCCCGAGGCGCTTGGCCAACGCGCCGAAGCGCTGCATGAACGGGCCGCCGTCGGCCTCGGCGCGGGCCAACCTCAGGTGGCCTTCCCCGGCCGGGATCCGCATGTGGAAGTTCTCCGGCGCGAGCACGAGGCTCGCGCCCCCGGCGGCCGCGACCTCGACGAGCCTCTCGGCCTCGTCCAGGTTGCGGTCCATGTCGGTCCCCGCGCTCGTCTGCAGCAGCGCTACCTTCAGCTCACGCATAGTGTTCCTCTCGTAACCCGTGCCTGCCTGGGCAGAGGTCCCCCCGGGAGCCCGTCCGGCATACTCCCAGGGGCTAGGCCGCCGGGAACGTCCGACAGTGGGCCTGCGGCAGGGTCACTCGAGCCCCGGTGCCCGGTGACGGGCGTGGGCTCGTGTCCACGTTCAGCGCGGCGACCACCAGCTCCTCACCGCCCTCCAGGGCCAGCCGGTACCGGATCTCGGCCCCGGCCACCAGGGTATCGACCACCCGCGCCGGCAGGGAGTTGGCTCCCTCGGTCTCGCCCGCGACTGAGAGCACGCACTTCTCGGGTCGCACCGCGACCGTGACCGCGTCGCCGCGCTGCCGCTCGCGGTCCGGCCGCGTCCTTACGAGCGTGCCACCGGCCAAGCGGACGGCGAGCCCTTCATCGTCGGACGACTCGACGGTCCCTCTCAGGAGGTTGATGTCGCCGACGAAGGTAGCGACGAACAAGGTGGAAGGCGAGTCGTAGACCTCCTCCGGCTTGCCGACCTGCTCGACGCGCCCCCGGTTCATCACGGCGATCCGGTCGGACATCGCCAGCGCTTCGTCCTGGTCGTGCGTCACGTACACGCTGGTGATCCCGAGGTCACGCTGCAGGGCCTTGAGCTCAAGGCGCATGGCCTCTCGCAGCTTCAGGTCCAGGTTCGAGAGGGGCTCGTCCAGCAGCAGGACGGCCGGGCGGGTCACGATCGCCCGGGCCAGCGCCACCCGCTGCTGCTGACCGCCCGAGAGCTCTCGCGGGTAGCGCTTCTCCAGGCCCGAGAGGTGGACGCTCTCGAGAGCCTCCCCGACACGCCTCCTGAGCTCGCTCCTGTCGACCTTGCGCATGCGCAGCCCGAAGGCGACGTTGTCGAACACCGTCATGTGCGGGAAGAGGGCGTAGCTCTGGAAGACCATGCTCGTGTCGCGCTCGAAGGGCGGCAGGTCCGTGACCGGCTGACCCTTGATCGTGATCGTCCCTGCGGTCGGAGCGATGAACCCGGCGATCATGTTCAGGGTCGTCGTCTTGCCGCAGCCCGACGGTCCCAGCAGCGTCAGGAACTCACCCCTCTCGATCTCCAGCGACAGGTCGTCGACGGCCAGGGCGTCGCGGTAACGCTTGGTGACGTCGCGCAGCACGATGTCAGGCGCTGCCATCAGCTCCTCCCGTAGACGAACTTCGTGAAGCCGCCGGCACGCTCGGCGATCGCGACGAGGGCCAGGACGATCACGAGCGAGACCATGTTGACGGCTGCCAGGGTGGGGTCGAGGCGGTACTGCAGGAAGTTCAGGATCTCGATGGGCAGGGTGGTGGCTCCCGGTCGGACGAGGAAGAGCGAGACGGGCACGTTGTTGAACGAGACGATGAAGGCGAACGTCATCCCCGCGAAGATCCCGGGCTTCATCAGGGGCAGCGTGACGTGCCGCAGGACCTGGCCGGGCCGGGCCCCGAGGTTCGCCGCGGCCTGCTCGACGCTCCTGTCGAAGTTGAAGAGCGAGATGCCGATCATCCGCACCGTGAACGGCAGCGTCACGACGATGTGGCCGACGATCAGGGCCGGCGTGCCCAGCATCCCCTGGAGGTTGACCATGGTCGCGAACTGGAGGATGGCGACCCCGGTGACGATCGACGGGATCGAGAGCGGCGACATCAGGAAGGCCTGCAGCGCCGCGCGGCCGGGGAACTTGTAGCGCGCGATGGCGAACGCTCCGAGCCCACCCAGCAGGCCGGAGCCCAGCGCCGCGGCCGCGGCGATCACCAGGCTGTACCGGAGCGGCGGCAACCAGGTCGGGGTGAAGACCTGCCGGTACCACCGCAGGGAGAACGACTCGGGCGGCAGGGTCAGGTACGGCTCGGCGTTCAGCGACACCAGCACCACGATCGCGATGGGCAAGAACATGAAGGCGTAGATCAGGACGACGACGGCGCGGAACAGGAGGGCGGGAGCCTGGATCTTCAGGAAGCGCCTCATCCCTGCAGCGCCCTCTCTACCCGGGTCTCCACCCTGTTGCCGATCAGCGCGACGATGAGCACGGTGACCAGCAGGACCAAGGACATCACGGAGGCCAGGGGCCAGTTGAGGAAGAACAGGAGCTGCTGGTAGATCATCGTCGCCAGGACGTGGAACCCCGAGCCGCCGAGGATGGCTGGCGTCGCGTAGGCGCTAGCCGAGATGGTGAACGTCAGGAAGAAGGCGCCGATGACGCCGGGAAGGCTGAGGGGGAACAGGACGCGGAAGAACGTCCTCACCCTGTTCGCTCCGAGGTTCTGGGCCGCCCGCTCCAGCACCGGGTCGATCGTCTGCAGCGTGCTGAAGATCGCCAGGATCGCGAACGGCAGCAGGACGTGGGTCAGACCGAGGGCGACGCCGGCGAAGCTCTGCGAGAGCCTGAGCGGACGGTCGATCAGGTCGAGGTCGAGCAGGAGCGTGTTGACCAGCCCCCTGTCCTCGAGGATGACGATCCAGCCGTAGGTCCTGAGCACGACGCCGGACAGCTCGGGCGCCAGTACGAGCGCGATGAGCAGCCCCTTGAACCGTGAGGTGGTGCGCGTGAGGAAGTAGGCCACGGGGTACGACAGGGTCGTCACGACCAGCGACACGATGGCCGCCAAGCGGACGGTCCGCCATAGGCCGGCCAGGTAGAAACTGTCTGCGAAGAACTTGCGGTAGTTCTCGAGCGTCACGTCGGGCTCGATCAGGCCGGCGTCGAACCGGTAGACGCTGAGGACCATCAGGAACGCCAGGGGCAGGAAGAAGGCCGCCAGCAGGAAGACCGTGGGCGGCAGGCCCAACAGGAGAGGGGTAGACGGCGGGCGCGACCCACGCCGCTCGAGGCGACCCGAAGCCGCGCCCGCCACGTCCGACTACCGCCTGATCTCGCGCTGCCAGCGCTCGGCCCACTCGGTGCGCCGCGAGGCGATCTCGAGCTGGTCCGGCAGGATGAGCTGGTCGAGCTGCTCGGCGCTCGTGATCTGGGTCGCCGTGAAGTCCTCGGGAAGCTCGAGGTCCGAGCGAGCGGAGCCCACGTTGTAGGCGAGCGCCCAGGCCTCCTGCTGCTCCTTCTCGAGCCAGAAGTTGACGAACTGGAGCGCGAGCTCCCTGTTCTCGGCGCCGATGGGGACGCTCAACGTCGCGATGAGAGGGATCGTCCCCTCCTCGGGGATGAGGAAGTCGACCGGCCAGCCCTCGTCCTTGTAGAACTGGGCGCGACCGCTCCAGTAGGGCAAGATCCAGGCCTCGTCACGCTCGACGTACTGGGCCATGACGGCCGACGACGACTCGATCGCGACGGTCCGCGGCGCGAGCTCGGCCAGCGCCGCGAAGCCGGGGTCGAGGTTCTGCAGGTCGCCGCCGTTGATCAGCGAGCTCATCTGCAGCAGGTAGACGGCCATGATGCTCGTGATGTCGGGGATCAGGACGTGCCCTTCCCAACGCGGGTCCCACAGGTCGTGCCACGAGGTCGGGGCCGGGTCGACGTGGTTGGTGTTGTACAGCAGCGACATGTACTGCAGCTCGTGCACGGCACCGCAGGGCCCAGCGGACTCTCGGACGGCGCTGTTCAGGGCCGCGAGGTTGGGCACCTCGTCCTCGGTCATCTCGACGAGCAGCCCCTCGCGGCAGCCCTGGAGCGCCTCGGGCGCCGTCATGACGACGACGTCGAAGCCGGGGTTGCCTCGGGTCGCGCGGATGCGCGCGTAGTCCTCGGCGGCCGAACCGACCGCGTCGTAGACGACCTCGACCCCGAACGCTTCCTGGAAGGGCTCGATGATCGCCTCCATGATGAGGTCCTGGTACTCGCCGCCGTAACTGTTCACCACCAGCCGCTGCGCCGTTGCGAAGGCACCGAGGCCGAACGCGACGACACCGGCCACCAGGGCGACGAGGGTCCGATTCACTGCTGCTCTGCTGCGTCCCACAGTGCTCCTCCTATGCTCCGGAACCGCTCGGCTCCGGCTCAGGTCCGCTTTCCAGGTTCCTCTCGTACCGTTCGCCGACCTCCTTCAGGTGGTCATGCATCAACCGGGCAGCGCGCTCCGGGTCCCGCGCCCGGATGGCCTCGGCGATCCGGCCGTGCTCCTCGTAGACCGCGAGCAGCGTGTCCTTGTGCCAGCGCCGGGCGCCGAAGCCGCGGTTGAGGCGATGCGTCGACACGTAGTCGTAGATGCGGTCGACCATGCGTTCGAGGAAGTTCGTGCCCGTCATGGCCGCGATCACCCGGTGGAAGCGCTCGTTCTGGGCCATGGCGACGTCGATGCGGTCCTCGCGGATGGCCCTCCTGGTGAGCGCCAGCACCTCGTCTAGCACCTGCATCCCCGCGGCGTCCGAGCGTTCGGCCGCCAGCCTCGCCGTAACCTGCTCCAGGGCGATGCGCGCCAGCAGGACGTCGGGCAGGTCGTTGGGCTTGAGGGGGAACGCCCTCACGCCCCCGCCCGTCACGCTCTCCAGGAAGCCCTCGATGACGAGCATCTTCAGCGCCTCCCGCACCGGGGTCCGGCTGACGCCGAGCGCTTCCGCCAACTGAGTCTCGAAGACAGGCGCGTCCGTCGAGAACTGACCGGCCTGGATAATGCCCTTGAGGTGCGCGTAGACGCGGTCGGTGAGGTTCGCCGGTTTGAGGAGCGGCTTCGATACCAAGGCGTCACCTCGATCCGCGGGTCAGGCTCCCTTGTCACCAGCTACGCCCGGCGAGGGCCGAGCGCCGCGTTGACTTCCGTGTATACGTGGATACACACTAGTGACGCGGTCGTCGACTGTCAAGTGAGCGATGGGAGTCAGCATGGAACCCTTGAGCCCGGATGTAGTCGCCAGCTTCGAGCTCACCTCGACAGGCACGGTGGGCCACTTCCTCGACCAGGGGTTCATGGACTGGCGGATCCAGCCGGTCTTCCGGCCGGTGAAGCTCGTGGGGCGCGCCCTCACGGTGGCCTCCCCGCCGACGGACAACAGCATCTTCCGCGAAGCGCTCGAGACGGCCCGACCCGGCGACGTGCTCGTCATCTCACGCGCCGGCGACCAGCGCCACGCGTCCTGGGGCGGGATCCTGTCACTGGCGGCCAAGCTCAAGGGGATCGCGGGGGTGGTCATCGACGGAGCCGCTACCGATTGGGCCGAGATCACCGAGATGCGGTTCCCGGTGTTCTGCAAGAACCTTTCCGCGCTCACAACGCGCAAGCAGAACCTGGGCGGCGTCCTCGGCCAGACGATCACGTGCGGCGGGGTCACCGTCAGCACCGGCGACGTCGTGCTCGGCGACGAGGACGGCGTCGTCGTGGTGCCGCGCGCCCAGGTGGACTCGGTACTGGAACGGGCCCGCGCCAAGGACGCCCAGGAGGCCCGTGTACGCGAGCTGCTGCACTCCGGCATGAGCCTCGCCGAGGCCAGCGCCACCGCCCAGGCGGAGGCGGCCAAGGGTTGAACCCTGGGGAGTCCGGCTGACGAAGCGCCCGAGAGAACCGGCGGTACGGCACCAGACGTCGCGCTCCCGACCCGCGAGCTCCTCGATCCGTTCGCACCCCCTCTCGTGAAGCGGGGTATGCCTTGAGATGCCCGCCCCCGGAGCGGAACCCGCCTCAGGAGTGAACCAGATGAAGCTGAAGCGCCACCCGGCCAACCCCGTCCTCAAGCCCGACCCGCTCAGCGAGTGGGAGGCGCTGAACGTCTTCAACCCGTCGGTCGTCGTGCACGGGGGCCTGTTCCACATGCACTACC
>DASRWD010000174.1:0-6053 GCA_035654755.1 Trueperaceae bacterium | reverse complement strand
CATCATCTGCCGTTCGCCAAGCGCCCGCGGTTCGCCGTCGACCTCTATCGGCTCCTTCGGCAGCACAAGCCCGACGTCCTGCACATACACACCGAGAGAGCGAACCTGTTGTACGTCCTCGTCGCGCGGTTCGCCGGTATCCGAGCCGTGGTACGGACGGTCCACAGCTCGTTCGCGTTCGAGGGTCGGTTGCGGCGGGTGAGGCGCGCGCAGCGCGGGTTGGCGCGGCGCCTAGGCGTCGTGCACGTGAGCATCGGTCCGCTGGTGCAGAGCACCGAGCGCACCGTGTTCGGGAACGAGACGGAGATGATCCTCAACTGGTACTCCCCCAGGTTCGTTCCCGTCTCGCCCGAGGAGCGTCGTGCCCTGCGGTCCCAGCTCGGTATCCCGGAAGAGGCCTTCGTGATCGTGACCGTGGGCAACTGCGCTCCCGTTAAGAACCACGGGGCGCTGATCGAGGCGCTGGGGCGCTTGGCTGGTCGCCTGGACTTCGTTTACGTCCACGTCGGCCGGGAGGAAGCAGGCCGTCCGGAGCTCGCGCTTGCCAAGACCCACGGCTTGGCTGAGCACGTCCGCTTCGAGGGACTCGTGCGGGACCCCGCGCCTTACCTGCAGGCGGCCGATGTTTTCGTGATGCCTTCGTTGAAGGAAGGCATGCCCATCGCCGCGCTCGAGGCCCTCGCATGCGGCCTGCCGGCGGTGCTCAGCGACGTCCCCGGCCTGACCCAGCTGAGGGCCATGACCAGCGCTCCTTTCTGGGCCTCGCCCACGGCCGAGGGCCTGGCGCCCGCGATCGCTCACGTCCACTCGTTGCCGCTCGCCGAGCGGCGAGCCGCCGGGCGCGAGGCCAGCCAGTCAGTGCGGCATCACTTCGGCGTGGAGCGTGGGGCTAAGGAGTATCGCGAACTGTACCGGAGGGTGGCGGAAGAGAAGGGTAAGGCCAGGCCTCGCCCTCCCTATCCCCGAACATGAAGAGCACCGCTGGGTAGAGGCCTCCGTCGCCCATCCACACGACCCTGGGGCCGTAGAGGGCCGGCCTGGCGGGGTAGCTCGGCATACCGGCTCCCGTACGGGTGTACATGCCGTGGACGTAGTCGTCCTGGTAGTAGACGTTGGCGGGGGTGATCAGGACGTCATGCAGGCTGAACCAGCCGCTGCTCTCGTGAACCCCGTCGATGCGGTAGGGCCGCTGTCCGGCGTGCCGGCGGTCGTCCGTTCCGTACCTCTCCACCGAACCATCGACGTGCGAGCCGAGCGCCCTGATCACCAGCAGCAGGCTCTTCGCGCCACCCGCCGTGCCCAGCGCTCCCTCGGACGTCACCAGGTCGTAGAGGCTCGTATCGCCGTGCCGCGCGAAGGAGTCCGCCATGGTGACCATCGTCGCCGTCAGAGACGCGGCGTACGCCCAGCCCAGGTCCGGTAGGTCGTCCTCCCACCGCTCGTACTCGCCCATCATGCCGTCGGGGAACACGCTGTACTCGAGCCACTCCTCGAAGAACAGCTTCGCGGAACGCTCGAGGACGGCATCGTTCTGGTGCAGTCCGACCAGGCCGACGAACTGTGCCTGTGACGCCCTGCGGTTGTTGTAGAAGAGGTGGATCGCGCAGAGACGGTGGCCGTCCCAGTGCGTCACGGGGCCACAGTTGGCCTCGGCGACCTCGGTGAGCCGATAGTCACCGGCCGAGCGGTCGACGAAGAGCTGGGACAGCGAGGCGTCGACCTCGTTGGCGAAGTACCTGGCGGAGGCGCGGAACCAGGCCTCCAGCAGGGCGCGCTCCTCCGTCGTGAACGTCGCGACGCCCAGGTAGTCGTACGTGACGAGCGTGCGGGACATCCACTGTGCGACCGCGAACGACGCGTCGGACAGGCGTCCTGGGCACCACCGGTCCCGGTCGGAGAAGTCGAGGTTCGGGGTCTGGGCCAACGTGAGCAGGACCCGCTTCACAGCCTCCCGGTAGTGATCGCCTCCGGCCACCAAGTAGACGAAGGCGGCGTCGCGCATGTCGTCGGATGCGGACTCGGGTGGGGCCTTGAGGTTCCTCGAGACACACCCGTCCCCTTCGGGGCCCGTCCAGACCGAGCGCTCCGGGTCGGCGACGAAACGGTTGGCGTCGTCCAGTATCCGGACCCAGTCACCGGGCGAGTTCTCCCTGACATCGCCCGCGACCCTGTACGGCCCGTTACGCGACCGCTCCCGCCAGATCGCGACCTCCTCCGCCGTGTAGTGCAGGCCCGTCGAGGCGTCGCCAGGCTCGCTGAAGGCGCGCTCCAGCTCCGCGTTGGCGGCGTCGACGGTGAGCGGCGTGACGCGGACCTGCTCGAAGGTGGCCGACGTCGTGCGGAGGGCGTCGAGGCTCGCGACCGCGAGCCCGATCAGGACGGAGTCGGCGAGCTTCACGGTGTCGCTCCCGACCAGCCTCCAGTCCTCACCGTCAGCCGAATCGTAGGTCGTGACGGTGTCTCCGGTCCGCACCAGGCGCAGCCAGTAGGGTGCCGATGCCGTGCCGGGCGGCGAGGACGTGCTCACGTTCCCACTGCCCACGCGCCGCTGGAACGCCGCGCCGTTGTCGGGGGTGAGGACCACGGAGGCATGGCTGGACTCTGGCTGCAGCGTCTCCCGGATCATGAGCCCCGCCTTGGTCCAGGGGCGCACCGGCTCGAGGGCGGAGACCTTGCCGCTGATCTCCACGTCCCCCGTGACCTCTACGTAAAGGAAGAAGAAGCTGTCCTCGCGGTTCCAGATGTCCCGGCCGGCTGCGGTCACGTGGTAGCGGTCGTCCTCCATGGCGAACGACCCGGGGACGTCGACGACGCCGATGTCGATGCTGGCAACGGACCCGAGCTCGTGCCCGACCGTGGCTGGTGCCGTGACCGGCCCGCCTTGCCCGAACGCCACGCTGACCATCATCGCCACGCCTGCGATGAACGAGGCAGCAGAGGAGGCGAAGCGGACGAGAAGGCTCGTTGGCACGGCGCTCCGCAGTATAGGTGGCCGGCCGAGCCGCCTGGGCGACGGGCCGCTATCTCATCGCGAGCGTGGGCGCTGCCTGTCCGTGGACGACCACGCCCTCGAGTCGTCCGAACATGAAGAGTATGCCCGGATAGACTCCCGACTCCCCCATCCATACCGGAAGGGGCCCGACCCCAGCCGGGGAGGAAGGGTAAGGCGCGGCGGAGCCATGAGTCCGCGTGTAGATCGACCTGATGCCTTGATCCTGGTAGTAGAGGTTCGCCGGGCTGACGAGCACGTCGTGGAGGCTGTACCAGCCCCCCGACTCGTGCTTGCCGTCCACCAGGTAACCCGGGTCCGGGCGCTGGTCGGTCCCGTACATCTCCCGCTCTCCCACGACCAGCCCTTGTAGCGTCCGGATCGCCAGCAGCAGCGACTTGTCACCGCCTTCGGAGCCCAAGGCGCCCTCGGACGTCCTGTACTCGTAGAGCTCGAAGTCGCCGACCCTCGCCAGGTGGTCGGCGATCGTGACCAGCGAGCCGAGCGTGGTCGCCGCGTACGCCCAGCCGAGGTCGGGCAGGCTCGCGAGCCAGCGCTCGTACTCGCCCATGACGCCGTCGGGGAAGATGCTGAACTTGACGAACTCCTTGACGAACCGCTTGGCGTCGGCGACCAACTCCTGACGCTCGAACTTGAGGCCGGCGAGCGCGAAGAAGCGGACCTGCGCGGCGCGCCGGTTGTTGTACGAGAGATGCAAGGCGCAGGTCCTCCACCCGCCGAAGTGGGTGAGGCGCCCGCAGCTGTCGGTGGCATATCCGGTGAGACGATAGTCGCCACGGGCCCGATCGACGAAGAGCTTGTCGAGCGAGTGCTGGTTCACGTCAACGCGGAAGAAGCCGGCAGCCGCCAGGAACCAGTCCCGAAGCTGCTCGTGCTCCTTCTGCGAGAAGGTATCGGCGCCCAGGTAGTCGTAGGCGAACAGCATCGTCGTGAACCAGTTCGCGATGACGAACGTCGCGTCGCTGAGCTTCCCGGCGCACCAGCGTGACTGATCGCCCAAGTCCAGCTGCCGGTTGCTCGCATGCCTGAGGAGGTAGTCGCGTACGGCGTCCCGGTACCGCGTCTCCTCCTTCACCAGGTAGGCGAACGCTGCGTCGCGAACGAGGTCGGCGCCGTGGATGAAGTGGAGGTCCGCCTTGGTGACGCACCCGCTCCCCGACGGCCCCGACCAGTCGCTGGCCCGTGGGTCCCGGAGGAAGGCCTCGGCGTTCTTGACGATGCGATCCCAGTCGCCCGGTGAGTTCGAGCTGACGTCGCCTCTCGTCTTGTATGGCCCGCTCGCTGCCCGCGACCGCCAGATGTCCAGCTCCTGCTGCGTCACGTGCAGGCCTACCCGCTCGCTGTCCGCACCGGGAGGGAGGGGCGCCGGTTCGGGCTCCGGCGAGGGCTCGGGGTCGGGTTCAGGGTCGGGTCCCGGGGTGGGCGGGGCGGGCGGCTCATCCTCGCCCGGGGTCGGCTCCGGTTCCTCACCCCCGCCAGCCACGGTCACCGTTACGCCGTCCGAGGCCCTGAGGCGCCCCACCGTCACGCCCAGCTCGAGGGCATAGGTGCCGGGTTCGCTGAAGGTCGCCACGGTGCGCGCGGCGTCCGGAGGCTCGAACGTGACCTCGCCAGGACCGCTGAGGACACCCCAGGAGACGTTGGGCGCCTCGATCAGGCCTTGGGTGTTGAGGGAACCTTCGAGGTGTGCCGGTTCCCCCAGCCCGACGGTCTGGTTCTCGCCCGCCTCCACCACGATCAGCTTGGGCTCGGCGTCTTCGTCCTCGGGAACGAGGACGATGCCGACGCCCATGTTCTCGAGGCCACGAACCGAGAGGTTCCTCGAGAAGCGGCGGTAACCCGGTGCCGTGGCTACCAGGTCGAACCTGCCTGGCGTGACGTTGAACACGTGAACGCGCGAGTCCCCATCGACCGTGGGGCTCGCCGTAGTGAAGTGCGGGCTGCCACCATCATCGGTCAGCCTCAGGTTGGCGGTGACGGGCGAAACGCTGACCACCAACTCCACCTGACCGGCGACCTCAGGTGGGGCACTACAAGCCGTGAGGAGCAGAAGGGTGGCTAGGCATGCCCAACGCACCGACGTTCGACGTACACGCGGGAACCGCGCCATAAGACTCCACGGGGCGCTCGATCACCTGGTACGTCAACGAGTTGCCTGGGGAACCCCAACAGAACAACCCTCGACCGGTTGCGCTACTCGCTCCGCCTGCTCCAAGCGCCCAAATGAAGAGCAGGTTTCATCGCATTCGAGGGCTTGCCCTCGCGAGGTTCAGCTTATGAATTCATCGTGTAAGCCGGATGAGCTTCCCGACGGTGTGGCGGGCCTCACACCCTGGAGCCGGAGGTCGATCCGAAGGAGAGCGCGTCGGTGGCTGACGGGTGCCGCGTTCGACTCTCGGGCGGTGCCGACGATCCGCGCCTGCGGAGCGCGCCCGCGCTCAGCCGCCCAGCCCGCTCGCGACGGCGATCTCCGTGGAGCGCCACAGCTGCCAAGGACCGGGGCCCTGCTGCAGGAGCGCCGAGAGGCGCATGTGGTCCTTGAAGGTGTCGATCGTCGACCAGAAGCCGTCGTAGACCTGCCCGTTCAGCAGCCCGTCGGCGATGAGCCGCGCGAACGGCTGCTCGACGAGCTCGTCGCCCGGCTCGATGTAGTCGAAGATCCGGTGGTCGAGCGTGAAGAAGCCGCCGTTGATGCGCATGGCCTCGCGGATGCTCTGGATGGACGTGACCGCGCCGGTCAGCTCGTCGACGGCGACGTGGTGGAGGCTCAGGTGCGGACGCACGCACATGAAGCTCGCCACGGCGCCGGTGCGCGCATGCTCGGCCAGCAGCGCGGGCAGCGGAGCGTCTGACAGCGAGTCTGAGTAGTTCGCGAAGAAGCGCTCACCCTCCCGCAGGTAGGGGCGCACGGAGACGAGCCGATCGGCGATCGTGGCGTTCAGGCCGGTGTCGACGAACTCGACGTGCCACTCGTTGATGTCCTGGGGCGTCCCGGCGGCCGCCGAGCCCGCGCTCGTGAGCTGGGCCTCGAGGGCGCGCTCGA
>DASRWD010000173.1:0-14387 GCA_035654755.1 Trueperaceae bacterium | reverse complement strand
AGCGCTGAAAGCATCTAAGCGCGAAGCCGACTCCAAGATGAGCTTTCCCATCCCCTTGTGGGAGTAAGACCCCCGGAAGACCACCGGGTTGATAGGCTGGGAGTGTAAGCGCGGCAACGTGTTTAGCTGACCAGTACTAATAGGTCGAGGACTTGACCACTTTCTCGGACTCATACCGAGAGCAGACGCTGTTGCTGACTGCCTTCTATTCCAACCTGTCACTTATCTTTCCTCTTCGTGCTCGTGGCGGCGTGGACCCACCCGATCCCATTCCGAACTCGGAAGTTAAGCACGCCAGCGCCGATGGTAGTTGGGGGGCAGCTCCCTGCAAGAGTAGGTCAGTGCGAGGAGGTTATCTTTACAGGCGCGGCCTGGGCTCAGGCCCGGCCGCGTTCTCTTATCGCGGGAGTAGCTCAGCTGGTAGAGCACTACCTTGCCAAGGTAGATGTCGCGAGTTCGAATCTCGTCTCCCGCTCCATGTTCTTAGGGCCCGCCGAAAGGTGGGCCTCTCTTACTTGAATCGCCTGTGTCAACCGCCGGCCGACGGGCGCCGGTCACCCGCTCTAACCTGTCCTATGGTCGCGACCACTCGGCACCTCGAGCCCCGGAGCCCGTGTCTCCGCGTGTTCACGGGGTCCCGCGTTCCGTCGTCCAGGACGGCGTTGCGGAACTGGGCGGTGCGGTCACTCACGACGTTGTGCCTCACCCTTGTCGGCGTCGCCCTCGCCGCCGGTCCATCTCCAAGCGACGGACTCGGTTCCGGGACCGGCTTGAACCCGGCTGGCCTCATCGCGTTCGTCACGGGCAGTGGGAACGTGGCGGTCGTTGACCCTTCGACCCTCGAGGTCACCGCCTACGGGGCCGGACCCCGTCGCGCCGTGTTCCCGGTCTGGTCATCCGACGGCAGCCGGCTCGCGGCCGTCGTGGTCGGGCCGGGAGGCTCGCGTGTGGAGGTCGTCGACGTCTCGCAGGGCGGCGGGCCAAGCGTGGTTCTGTCGGCTCCCGACCGCAGCCCCATCTACCTGAGCTGGTCTCCGGACGACGTCTACCTGGCCGTACTGTCTGGCACGCGTGACCAGGCCCTCGCCCTCGACGTACTAAGGGTGAACGAAGCGCTGGAGGGGGATGCCGACGCCCGCGTCACGCTCTCGTTCGGGCAACCGTTCTACTGGGACTGGTCGCGCGAGGACGACACTCTGTTCGTTCACCGCGACGTCCTCACCGAGAACGCCCTGGCGGGCGTGACGGGGCTCGATGCCTTCGACGTCGCGACGCCGCTACGTGCTCCCGGCTCGTTCCAGTCCCCGGACGTGTCCGACTCCGGTAGGTTCCTCGCCTACGCCACGACGGATGAGCGCGGCAGCCGTGTCGTGATCGTGAACACACCTGAGCCTGGCATCGCGAACGCGTCCGAAGGAGTCGAAGTCGCCGACCTGGCACACGAGGGCATGGTCGCTTTCGCATGGCGGCCGGGCCGAGACCAGCTCAGCGTCCAGGGCGCCACGACCTCCGGCTTCTTCGCCGGTCCCGTGGAACTCCTGGACGTGGAAAGCGGCGAGTCGCGCGTCGTCTCATCGGACACCGTACTCGCGTCGTTCTGGTCACCGGACGGGCGCTGGCTCGTGACGCTCGCGACCAACGACGGCGACGAGAGAGTGGCTGGGGCCCAACCCCTAGTCAGGGTGAATGCCCGCCCAACTCCACAGAGGGTGCAGGCACGCCCGCCGCTCCTGCGGGTGATGTTCCATGCCGTAGACGACCGGACCTACGTTGACGGAGGGGTCTTCCGGCCCTCCGTCGCCTTCGTCACCCAGTACCTACCGTTCTTCGATCAGTACTCCCGGTCCCACAGGTTGTGGGCGCCGGACTCGAGCGCCATCGTCCTGCCAACGCTGGGTGAGGCCGGCGTTCCCACGCTGGTCGTGTTCGGGGTCGACGGTACTTCCAGGGAGATAGGCCCCGGAGACATGCCGGCGTGGAACCTGCGTTGAGACGGTTCATGTCCTCTTGGACGACGAACCCGCGATCACCATGATCAGGCCGGCCACTACGGCGACGCCGGCCGCGATGTCAGGGATAGGTATCGACCGCTGCTGCTCGGCCTGGACCTCGATGGGACCGATGTCGACCGCGGTCGTCTCCTCCGTGTAGGTGATACGGGGCACAACGAATCCCAGGATGCCGAGGATTATCAGGATCACACCGATAGTCGTAAGGCTCCTCATGCTCCACCTCCGCGTCGCCCTCGTGGACCGGCCACGGTCGCTTAGCCGCGTCCCGTGCGCATCGACAGACCGAAGGGCTGCTGCGGCAAGCTTAGGGGCACCCTCATGCACGGCGTGAGAACGCCATGAACTGAGGAGTCGACCGGTCGCGTACGCTCCCTGAATCGGCGAACTGTGCGCCAGGTTCGCATTAGCCTAACGTGAGTGCCCTACCATCTACCTGCTCGCGACACCACGAGCCGGCCGAGCATTCATAGCTTCGTCGCCGGGCCGCAACCGACCAGTGGGGGCAGTATGGGGTCGCGAACCAGAGGCTGGAGGAGCACGTGAACTGTCCTGTCTGCGGTCATGCGAGCGCCGACGGGGCCCGGTTCTGCTCGAACTGCGGTACCCGGCTCATGGAGTTGGGGCCGGCCGAAGGCGAGCGGAAGCTCGTCAGCGTGTTGTTCGCGGATGTGGCCGGGTCCACTCGGCTCACGGAGCTCCTCGGCGCCGAGGAATGGGCTTCGATAATGAATGGCGCCTTCTCCCTGATGAACAGGGCCGTCGCGAAGTACGGCGGAACGGTTGGCAGGCTGATGGGGGACGGCATCCTGGCCTTCTTCGGCGTGCCGACCTCGCACGAGGACGACGCCGAGCGAGCCGTCTTGGCCGCGCTCGAGATGCGCGACGCCGCGGATGCCTACGGCGCTCAGCTGGCTGCCAGGTACGCGGGCAGGCTGCCACGTGAAGCGTTGAGCTTCGCGGTGCGCGTCGGAGTGAGCACGGGTCAGACCGTCATGACCACCGTCGGCGACGACGTCCGTGCCGAGTTCACCGCCATGGGCGAGACCGCCAACCTGGCAGCCCGACTGCAGTCGGAGGCCATGGCCGGCAGCGTCCTCATCGAGGGGACCACGCACGCTCTGGTGCAGCACGCGGTGGACGCCCTGCCGTTGGGCGCCAAGCAGCTGAAAGGCCTTGCCCGGCCGGTCCCCGTGTTCGAGCTGCTGGGCGTCGTTGTCGGAGCGGGCCGGCGGCGCGGCATCGAGGGTCTGAGCTCACCGATTGTGGGGCGCGACGGCGAGATGACCGCCCTGCGCGAGAGGGTGCGCCGTCTGCCGAGTGGCGCGGGCAGTTTCGTCTGTCTCGTCGGCGAAGCGGGCCTGGGCAAGTCTCGGATCATCGCCGACCTTCGCAAGCTGGCGGCCCACGACGTGGGCCGCGCCGGGGCCGGCCTGGGTTGGTTCGAGGGCAGGGCCCTCTCCTACGCCAACACGTTGCCCTACTTCGCCGTCAGGGGCACGCTGCTCGACACGTTGGACCTGAGCCCGGCGGAACCCAAGGACCAGGTGCGCGAGCGCCTGGCGCAGGTCGCCAGCCTGGAGGGATGGGACGGCGCCAGGCACCGTCCGTACCTGGAGCTGCTGCTCGCGGTCGAGGATCAGCGCGCGGCGGAGGAGGCTCGCGAGCTCGACGGCGCCGTGCTCACCGGCAGGATCACGGAGGCCGTGCTCGCGTACGTGCGCCGCATCGCGCAAGGCCCGACGGTTCTGGTGTTCGAGGATGTCCATTGGGCAGATACGGCCACCATCCGGCTCCTGGCGCAGCTGGCCGCGCTTACGGCGCCGGGTGGGCTGCCACTCATGATATTGGCCGCCACCCGCCCCGACAGGCAGTCCCCGGCGTGGCGCCTGGGTGAGAAGGTAATGGAGAAGGCCGGCGAGTCCTATCTGGAGATCAAGCTCGGGCCGCTCGACGAGGCCGGCTCGAAGGAGCTGCTGAGGCAGTTGCTGGCCGGCGAGGACCTCTCGCCTCAGCTGCACCGTGTGTTGGAGCGTTCGGATGGGAACCCGTTCTACCTGGAGGAGGTCTTGAGATCACTGATCGAGGCCGGCCATCTGGCCAGGGAAGGCGGCCTCTGGAAGTTGAAGGGTGACATCGGCGATGCGCAGGTGCCCGGCACGCTGGCCGGGGTGCTGAGCGCGCGCATCGACAGGTTGCCGGAACCGGCGCGGCAGGTCGCGCAGACAGCAGCCGTCGTGGGGCGCACGTTCCCCCGCAAGGTCGTCGACTCCGTGTTGGCACACCCCTCCAGCCCCTGGCAGCTCAAGGACGTGGGACCGGAGCTCGAGACCCTGAGCGCGGAGGAGTTCGTGAGGCTGCTGTCCGGGCCGCCGGACGAGGAGTACGCGTTCAAGCACGTCCTGACGCAGGAGGCGGCCTACGGCAGGCTGCTCATTAGCCGGCGCTCGCTACTCCACCGGCTCGTCGGGGAGGTACTGGAACGCCAGTACACGGACAGGCTGGACGATGCCGCGGCCATGCTGGCTCACCACTTCGAGAGTGCCGAGCTCTGGCTCAAGGCCGCCGACTACTACAGGAGGGCGGGCGAGCGTGCCCTCAGGCTGAACGAGCTGATCGAGGCGCAGAGGCTGTTCGAGTCATCGGTGAAGACCATCGACGCGCACGCCGCCAAGGTGGGTGAAGACGCCGCATGGCTGTTCGCGGCCGTGCACACACTGAACGACTGGGTGCGCGTCGCCATCCTCGCGCGGCGCCACGAGGACCCCGAGTACCGCTACGAGGTGATGCTCCCGCTGGCACGGAGGGCCGTGGACCTGGCCAGGAGGTTGGACGACGAGCACGCCCTCGTCAGTTCCCTCGTCCAACTCGGCAACGTCCACGTCCTGTCCGGCGAGCCGTTCCAGGGGTTCGACTACTTAGTGGACGCGCACGACCTCGCCGAGAAGCTGGGTGACCCGGAAGTGTTCCTTCTGCCGTTGTGGGCCAGCACCGAGCTGATCCTGAACGACGACCCAGCCTCGGCGGAGGAGCGCTTCGCCGAGATCGTCGAGATCGCCAGGGGCAGTGCGGGCGACCGGGCGGTGGAGGCCCACGCCCTCGCGTCGAGGGTGCTGGCTTTGGCCAGGCTCGGCCGCTTCGAGGAGAGCCTGGCACTGATGCCACAGGCCCTCGAGGCCGCCGAAAGGAGCGGCGCGAAGATCAAGGTCTCGGACGTCCACATGCTCCTCGGCTCCGCCCTGATGGACATGGGTCACCGGGAGCTGGGGCTGCGTTACGTGATGTACGGACGTGACATGGCGTTGAGCATCGATGGGCGCGAGTGCGCGACGGCCGGCTTGCTGCTCACGGGCATCGGTGAGTTGGCGCGGCGCCAGATCGACCCGGCCATCGAGAACCTCGAAAGGTCCGAGAAGATGGCGGTGGGGACCGTCATGGAGGCACAGCTGTACAACCAGCGCGCCGCCAGGGCGGTCTGCGACTTCAAGCGCGGCGACGAGACCGCCACCGAACAGCTGCGCGCTCAGATCGCGCGAGCTGAGGCGATGCAGGACGGCTTCGGACGTTCAAGCGCCGCGATGTACCTGGCCGAGTCGCTCGTCGACGCTGGCAAGCCGGACGAGGCGCTCCTTCACGCCGGCGCCGCCCTGGAGTGGTACCGCGACCGGGGTATGAGGCCCTTCATCATCAGGGCCCTGGAGGCGTTGGCGGCCGCCAACGAGGCGCTTGGGAGTTCTGCCCAAGCCGACGAGGCGCGTGCAGAGGCGAAGCGGCTCAAGGAGACGCTTGCCGTCGTCGACCCGTCGTTCCTCGGCGAACCCGGCATCAGGAGGGCGGTCGAAGCCGTAGCCTAGGGGCATGCCTGAACAGAGCGTCTCCAACGCCGAAGGGGCGCGTACCAAGAAGCCGTTGATCGTAGCGGTGGACGACGACCCGTCGGTCCTCGCCTCCGTGTCGCGTGACCTGAGGCGGCACTACGGCGAGGATTACCGGGTCCTGCGAGCCGACTCCGGCAAGCGCGGCCTGGAGCTGACCCAAGAGGCGAAGCTCCGGGGCGACGATGTCGCGCTCTTCCTCGTCGACCAGCGGATGCCGCAGATGAGCGGCCTGGAGTTCATCGGTCAGGCCCGCGAGCTGTTCCCGGAGGCACGGCGGGTCCTGTTGACGGCCTATGCGGACACCGAGGCGTCCATCAAGGCGATCAACGAGACCCGGCTTCACTACTACCTGATGAAGCCTTGGGACCCGCCGGAGGAGCGTCTCTACCCGGTGCTCGACGACCTGCTCGACGACTGGCGGGCCGTGCACGCACCGGTCTTCACTGGCGTGACGGTCGTGGGTCACGCCTACGCTCCCGCGTCACACGCCCTCAAGGACTTCCTCACCCGCAACCTAGCGCCCTACCGCTGGCTCGACGTCGAGCTCTCGGCCGACGCGCAGGAGCTCATGCGGCTCGCCGGCGCCGGCCCATCGGACCTTCCCCTCGTCGTGCTTCCGGACGGCGATCACCTGGTCAAGCCCGAGCTGGCGGAGGTTGCCAACCGCATCGGGTTGAAGCAGCGCGCCCAGCTCAAGTCCTACGACCTGGTGATCGTGGGAGCTGGGCCGGCCGGGTTGGCGGCGGCGGTCTACGGGGCGTCGGAGGGCCTGAGCACCTTGCTCGTGGAGGCCGAAGCACCCGGGGGACAGGCTGGCCTCTCCTCTAGTATCGAGAACTACCTGGGCTTCCCGTCCGGCCTATCGGGCGCCGACCTCACGCGCAGGGGCGTGACCCAGGCCCGCCGGTTCGGCGCCGAGATCCTCAACCCGGTCAGCGCGACGGGCATGCGCATGGAGGACCCTTACCGGGTGCTGACGCTCTCGGACGGCAGCGAGGTCGCCGCCCGGGCGGTGCTCGTGGCGACGGGCGTCGCCTACCGCCGGCTGGACGTCCCGGGCGCCGACGACCTCATGGGCGCCGGTGTGTACTACGGGGCCGCGGTCACGGAAGCCATGTCGGTGACAGGCGGGCGCGCGCTCGTCGTGGGTGGCGGGAACTCCGCAGGGCAGGCCGCCATGTACCTGTCGCGTTTCGCCGATGAGGTCTGGGTCATGGTGCGCGGCACGAGCCTGGCAGCCAGCATGTCCAGCTACCTGATAGCCCAGTTGAGCGACAACCCCAAGATCAAGATGCGCTACCGGGCGCAGGTGCGGTCGATCAACGGCACGGGTCGCATACGGAGCGTGACGCTCGAGGACCTAGACTCCGGTGAGGAGTCCGAGCACGAAGCCGCGGCCGTGTTCGTGTTCATCGGGGCAGCCCCGCGCACCGAGTGGCTGCCGCCCGAGGTGGTGCGCGATCAACAGGGTTACGTGCTGTCCGGCACGGACGTCGTCACGGTCGACGCGGCGGGGCAGACGTCGCGCCGCGAACCCATGTGGCTTGAGACCAGCGTGCCCGGCGTGTTCGTTGCCGGCGACGTGCGCCACCGGTCGGTCAAGCGGATAGCTTCTGCGGTCGGCGAGGGCGCCATGGCTCTTCAGGCGGTGCACCGCCACCTTGCGGGGGCCTGATGGACTCGACCGGGACCCTCCTCGACTACCTGCGACGTGTGCCGCTGTTGCAGGCGCTCGACGACCAGAACCTGCTCGACCTGCTCGGGCGCACCGAGGAGGTGCTGGCAGAGCCGGGCACCGTCCTCTTCCACGAGGGAGATGAGGGCGACGACCTCTACGTAGTGTTGGAAGGTGAGCTACTCATATCCCGGCGCGTAAGGGAGATCGACGACGTCATCGCTGTACGCGGCCAAGGCGACGTGGTCGGGGAGATGGCAGTCGTGACGCGCCGGCCGCGCTCGGCCAGCGTCACGGCCGGCAAGCCGACGAGGCTGCTGAGGCTGGGGCGCACGGCCTTCGAGGACCTCCTGTCGCGCTCGCCTTCCGCTGCCACCGCGATCGTCTCGTGCATGGCTGGCCGCATCGAGGACGAGCAGTCGAACAGGTCTCGCGAGGAGCGGCTGGTGGCGCTCGGCACCATGGCGGCCGGCCTTGCGCACGAGCTCAACAACCCCGCCTCGGCCCTCGCCCGCAGCACCAGTGCGCTGGGGGAGGCTCATGGGGCAAGGGACAGGTCCATGGCGGATCTGTTCGCCCGAGACCTGAGCCCCGAAGAGAAGGCGACTGTGCTCGAGCTGAGCGCCGAGGCCGCCAGGCATGTCCAGTCCGCGGCGAACGCTGGTGGCGACGGACGCGTGCTCCCGCTGCCGGACCCGGCCGACGAGGACACCCTCACCGATCACCTGTCGGACATGGGTGTCGAGCAGCCGTGGGAGGCCGCTCCCGCACTGCTGCAGGCGGGTTGGACGCTGGACGACCTGGAGGCCGTGCTAGGGACGTTCGACGTCACGAACCGCCCGGCTGTCGCGCGCTGGCTGGCCGCGGACGCGGTGGCCAGGGTCCTGATGGCCGAGATCGCCATGGCTACCGGCTCCATCGTGGCGCAGGTGAGGGCCGTGAAGGTCTCGAGCCATATGGACAGGGCGAGCTTCGACGAGGTAGACGTGCGTGAGGGTCTGGAAAGCGCGCTCGTCATGGTCAAGCGCAAGCTAGGCGACGTGAAGGTCGTGCGCGACTACGACCCGGACACGCCGCGCATCGAGGCGTTCCCGGGGGAACTCAACCAGGTCTGGACGAACCTCATCGACAACGCCCTCGACGCCATGGGCGGCTCGGGCGTCCTAACCCTCCGGACCCTCGGCGGCGACGGGCAGGTGACGATCGAGGTGTCGGACACGGGACCAGGTGTGCCGGCCGACGTGCTGCCCAAGCTCTTCCAGCCCTACTTCACGACGAAGGGCGTCGGCGAGGGCACGGGCCTGGGCCTGCCGCTCGCCCACAAGACGGTTGAGCAGCGCCACGGCGGCAGCATAAGGGTGCTCTCCGAACCCGGATCGACCACCTTCAGGGTTACGCTCCCGGTCGCCAGAAGGAAGGCACCCTCGGCGGCTACGCAGACCGCCGACGAGTGAGAGAGGTCCCTATGCATGGCCGGGCCGGTCGCATCTTGGCAGCACTGTCGCTTGCCGCGTCGCTCGCGTTGGTGACCCCTGCCGCCCAGGCGCAGTCGCAGGACTGTGGAGGGCTGGAGCGTGCCGTAGTGTTCGGCGAGCTGGACTGGGAGAGCGCGCAAGTGGCCACCTGGATCGCAAGGAACGTGCTGGCGGCCGGTTTCGGCTGCGAGACCGCGGCCATCCCCGGCACGATCGTGCCGCTCTACCAGGGGGCTATCCGGGGCGACGTAGACGTGATCATGGAGGTGTGGACCGACAACACGCCGACCCAGTGGACGGACGCGTTCGCCGAGGGGGTCGTCGAGCACGCCGGCGTGGCGTTCGACGACGCGGTACAGGGTTGGTATGTGCCGCGCTACCTGGTCGAGGGCGACCCTGAGCGCGGCATCGACCCGGCGGCGCCCGACCTCAGGTCGGTCTTCGACATACCCCGCTACAAGGAGCTCTTCCGCGACCCCGAGCGGCCGGACAAGGGACGGTTCTACAACTGTGTCGTCGGCTGGCAGTGCGAGCTGGTGAACGGCGTGAAGCTGCACGCCTACGGCCTCGACGACGACCTCACGAACTTCAAGGCAGGCACTGGCGTGGCGTTGGCAGCCGAGCTGGAGGGTGCATACCGCCGCGGCGACCCGTGGCTCGGCTACTACTGGGGTCCGACCTGGGTGCTGGGGCAGCTGGACCTCTACATGCTCGCGGAGCCGCCGTTCACGCAGGAGTGCTGGGACGCGTTCACAGCGCTCGTCGACCGGCCGGAGGAGGCGGAGGTCGCCTGCGCGTACCCGACGTCCACCGCGGTCGTCGGCATCGGCTCGCGCTTCATCGAGGACGCCCCGGGTCCGGTGCGCGCCTTCCTCGACGCCTATCACGGCAACAGCGCCATGCTCTCGAGAGCGCTCGCGTACATGCACGTCAACGACGCCACGCCCGAAGAGGCCGCGCGAAACTTCCTGGCTACCGAGCCGGAAGTCTGGCGGCAGTGGGTGGAACCGCAGACGGCCGCCAGGGTAGCCGCCGCCTTCGGCGCGCCCTGACCTATGGGCGGGATCTTCACAGCGGAGTTCCCGCCGAACTGGCGCGTCCCGCTGAGGGCCTGGACGAACGCGTTCGTCGACCGGCTCGTCGACGACTACTCCGCTGCGTTCGATCGCGTCTCGAGCGCGCTGCTCTACGTGCTCGGCCTCATCGAGCGCGGGCTGCTCGCACTGCCGTGGTGGATCATCGCGTTGGCGCTGGCCGCGCTGGTGTGGCATGCGACGGGCAGGCGGTGGCTCGGCGGCGTCGCCGTACTGGTCGCCCTGGTCCTCGTCGGCGGTTTCGGGCTCTGGCCGCAGACGGTCACGACGCTGGCACTCATGGTCCTGGCCTCGACCGCATGCATCGTCATCGGCGTGCCGCTCGGGATACTGATGTCGCGCAGCTCGGCCTTCAAAGCGTTCCTGCGGCCAGCGCTGGACCTCATGCAGACGATGCCCAGCTTCGTCTACCTGGTGCCCGTCGTCATGTTCTTCAGGCTGGGTAACGTCTCGGCGCTGTTCGCGACGATCGTCTACGCCATACCTCCCGTCATCCGCCTGACGGACCTCGGTCTGAGGTCCGTGGACAGGTCCATGGTCGAGGCGGCCGAGACTGCCGGCGCGGACGAGGTACAGGTGTTGCGTTACGTGAGGTTGCCGCTAGCTCTGCCGACGATCGCCGCAGGCGTGAACCAGACGATCATGCTGGCGCTCTCCATGGTCGTCCTCGCGTCTATGATCGGTGCCCGAGGTCTGGGTCAGGAGGTACTGCGCGGCCTCAACCGGGGCGACGTGGGACTGAGCCTCGAGGCGGGGCTCGCCATCGTGCTGCTGGCAGTGATCCTCGACCGGGTGACGGCCGGCTACGGACGGCGGTTGGATCCCGATGCCGAGGAGCGCGGATAGCGAGACCAGCCGCGCGGATATGGCTTCCGTGGCCCGCGACGGCCAGGACCGGAAGTCAGAGGGTAACGAAGCTACCAGCGCGGGGCTCCGTGAGGCCCTAGACTGCGATCACCGGTCAACGGAGGGTAGGCAGGAGGCGAGCGTGTCGATCAACCGCCTTATCGAGATACCAGAAGAAGAGGTGACCCCCGAGGAGGTCTACCTGAGCAGGCGCTCGTTCATGCGCGGCGCCGCGGCCGTGACGTTGGGCGCCGTGGCCAGCAGGGCGCTCGGTCAGTCCGAAGAGAGCGGGGGCGGGGACCTCTCCGAGCTAGGCCAGACGGACGAGGCGCTCACGGACTACGAGGCCATCACCACGTACAACAACTTCTACGAGTTCGGTTACGACAAGTCGGACCCTTCGCGCAGGAGCGGAGACTTCGTCACGGAGCCGTGGTCCATCGAGATCGGGGGCCTGGTGGAGCAGAGCGGCACCTTCGCGCTCGAGGAGATCGTGTCGCAGTTCGAGACGCTGCGGCGCACGTACCGCCTGCGTTGCGTAGAGGCCTGGTCCATGGTCATCCCGTGGAACGGCTTCATGCTCAGGGACCTTCTCGAGGTCGTGAAGCCCACCGCCGAGGCGAGGTTCGTGGCCTTCGAGACCGTCTACAGGCCGGAGCAGATGCCCGGGCAGCGGCGTGATCTCCTGCCATGGCCATACGTCGAGGGCCTACGCCTCGACGAGGCCATGCACCCCCTGACGCTCCTGGCAACGGGCCTGTACGACCAGCCGCTGAAGAACGCCAACGGCGCTCCCATCCGGCTCGTCGTGCCTTGGAAGTACGGCTTCAAGAGCATCAAGTCGATAGTCAAGATCACGCTCACTGCCGAGCAGCCGCCGTCGACCTGGAACATCTACGCGCCGCACGAGTACGGGTTCTACGCCAACGTGAACCCCGACGTCGACCACCCGCGCTGGAGTCAGGCCACCGAGCGGCGCATAGGCGAGTTCCGGCGCCGTGACACCCTGATGTTCAACGGCTACGGCGACCTGGTCGCTGACCTCTACGAGGGCATGGACCTGGTCAGGAACTTCTGAGCCAGCCAAGTGACGTGAGGGCAGCGCGAGCGGCCCCGGAGCTCGACCGCTCCCGCACGGGCGCGGCCGCCAGCGCGAGAGGGCGGGACAAGGCTGCCGTGAAGCGCTGGCGGCGCGTGAGCCACCTGGCGCTGTGGGCGCTCACGCTCACGCCCGCGGTCGTCACGGTCGTGCACACCTTCACGGGGAACCTGGGCGTCAACCCGATCGAGACCCTGACCCACCGCACCGGCTGGTGGGCCATCGTCATACTGGCGCTCACCCTTACGGTCACACCCCTCAGGCGGCTCCTCGGTTGGAACTGGCTCGTGCGGTACCGCAGGCAACTGGGCCTTGGCGCGTTCATCTACGCCTCGCTTCACCTCGGTATCTACGCGTTCCTCGATCTCGGCCTCGACCTCTCGATCCTGGCAGAGGACATCGCCGAGCGGCCGTTCATCACGGTCGGCTTCACCGCGTGGCTGCTCCTGCTTGCCCTCGCCCTCACATCGACGACGGCTTCGATGAGGCGACTCGGCAAGCGCTGGACGACGCTCCACCGGCTTGTGTACGTGGTGGCCGGCCTCGTCTCCCTGCACTACATCTGGGGCCAGAAGGTGCTGGAGACCCAGCCGATAGTGTTCGCCGCACTCTTCGCCGTCCTGCTCATGTCGCGCGCCGTCTACTCGTGGCGCAAGAGACGGGCGGGGCCGCGTACGCTCCCGCGACGTACGACGACAGAACCGCCGTCGTAGCCTTCAACCCATGAGCAACGACGGTCAGGAGGTGACGCTCTCCGGTGCGCCGGACGGGCACGGCCTCGAGGTGGGCAGGGTGCCCGACGAGGCGCAGTTGGCCGCCTACTCCGCCGCAGCGGAACGCGACGCTCGCCGCCTCGTGGTCGGGGCGGTGGTCACGGACGGTCGCGGGCGCGTTTTTGTGCAGCGCCGCAGCGCAGATCGCGAACTGTTCCCGGGCGCATGGGACATGGTTGGCGGACACGCGGAGTCAGGAGAAGACGCTCTGGCGGCTCTGAAGCGTGAGGTCGAGGAGGAGACCGGTTGGCGCGTGAGGTTGCTGGGTCCCGTCATCGAGCTCATCGACTGGGAGGCGGGCGGCGTGAGGCGTCGCGAGGTAGACCTGCTCGTCACCGTGGAAGGCGACCTGAGCGCGCCGCGACTGGAGCCGGGCAAGCACGACGAGTGGCGCTGGCTGGGACGCGAGAGCACCGCCGTGCTCGACGAGGGCCGAGGCGCGGAGGACGTGTGGCTGAGGGGCGTGATCGAGCGGGCGCTCGACTTGTTGGAGGAGACCGCCTTCGGAAGCTGAGGCCAGAAGGTGCGGTCTTGGCTCAGTCGGCAGCCTCTGCCAGTGTCCCGTCGGCCAGCGTCGGGTACAGGGTCCGGTAGACGGCCAGGTTCTCGTAGACGCGCTGCAGGTACTCGCGGGTCTCGCTGCGATCTATCTCCCGGTAGAACTCGTCCTTGTCACCCGCCACGAAGTCGGCCTCGAAGATGCGTCTCACGTAGCCCTGCCCGCCGTTGTAGGAGGCGATGACCAGCTCCACGTCGTCGTCCCAGTAGTTCATCAGCCACGCCAGGTAGGTCGCGCCGTACTGGATGTTCGCCGTGACGTCGAACGGGTCGCGAGGGTCTTCGCGCCGCAGCTCTGCGATCCAGTCCCAGGTCGATGGGACTACCTGCATGAGACCCTGGGCGTTGGCGACCGACACCGCGACCTCGCTGAACGCGGACTCCTGACGCATGACGGCCCAGATCAACGCCGGGTCGACGCCGGACACTTCCGCCGCGGACAGCACCGTCTCCGGCCACGCCGGTGGGTAAGCCAGCCTCCACGCCCTCAGGTCCGCCACGCCGGCGGACAGCAGCTCCCTGGCGGCCCGCACGCTCTGCCTGTACTCGTCCATGCTCTGGAGCCCCTCGGCGATGTCCAGCACGGCGTCAACGTCTCGGGACCGCTCTGCTTCGCGCAGCGCGAACATCAGCTCGCCTACCGCCGCGTCACGCTCGTGCACCGCCATGAGGGCGAAGGCGAGCCCCAGCGCCGCGTGGGAGGCCACGGCCTGATCCTCCTTGCTGACTTGACCGGTCGGCGAAACGGCGGTGGCCGGGTCCGGGGCAGCCGGTGGGTCGCCGAGCACAAGCGCGAAGAACGAGCCGTGCGGCACCAGCTCGCGCGCCTGGTCCACCGCTTCCTCGTCGCCAAGGCGCGAAGCCAACACGTACGCTCGGTACGCGGCGTCGTCTGCGTACACGCTCTGGCCCGCGGCGAGGCGCAGGTAGACGGGCACGGCCTCGGCGTACCGGTCGCGGCCCTCGAGGATCCCGCTCGC
>DASRWD010000172.1:0-11322 GCA_035654755.1 Trueperaceae bacterium | reverse complement strand
ATCCAGGCGGTAGACGCGGAAGCCTTCTTCTCCCAGGCTGACGTCGACCCAGGAGACCATCACTCCGCCCTCCAGGGGCTCGGCGGTCACGTTGGCGGGGGCCGCCAACAGCGGCTGGTCGGGCACGCTGCAGCTAGCTATCAACGCGACCAACAGGGACGCTCCCAGTGCAGCGTTACGTACTGGCGGGTACCGGAGTCTCTTCACGGACGTCCCCCTCCACTCCACGACTTCGGTGCCGCGCAAGCAAGACTTTCCCCAGACCTTGTCACCCGAGTGTAGACAGGATGGGTCCGCGAGGTGTCGCCCTGGTCACGTCGCGAGACACGATCCGTGCCACGTTCGGGCGCTACGAACGCTAGAAAACGGCGTTGTATGCCGGCCTAGACGGCGCCGCGTACTCCTGTAGCGGCCACTGTGGCCCGCAGACCTGCTTCCAGGCCGGTCGGTGGGATCCCCCCGAACCGCTCATCGAGCAGCGTTACGTCGGCGCGCGAATGCCTTACGTCGCCCGCGCGGGCTGGACCGTACTCGACCCGCGGCGAATCGCCGCTCGCCGCTAGACCGACCGCCTCCGCGAGCTCGCGTACGCTCACCGACTCGCCGCGCCCCAGGTTCGTCACCGGCATCTCTTCGGCCTCGCCCTGCGCCTCGCCGTGGAGGGCCCGCGCCAGTAGCTCGACCACGTCTCCGACGTAGACGAAGTCCCGCGTCTGCTCACCGTCGCCGTTCACGACCAGCGGCTCGCCGGCGACCGCCCTGTCGAGGAAGATGCTTATCACTCCGGAGTACGGGCTCCTGGGGTCCTGGCGAGGCCCGTAAACGTTGAAGAAGCGGAAGGCGTGCCCCCCGAGCACACCTGACCGGTGGAAGTGACCGAGGTAGTGCTCGCCTGCGAGCTTGTCAGCGGCGTACGGCGACAGCGGTTGAGGCCGCAGGGTCTCCCGCAGCGGTAGCTCCTGCGCCGCGCCGTACACGGCCGCGGAGCTGGCGTAGACCACGCGGGCGACGCCCGCGCTGGCGGCGGCGGCGAACACCGTGACGCTTCCCGTCACGTTCGTCCTCAGGGTCTCCAGCGGTCGCTCGATCGAGGCGGCGACAGAGGCCACAGCGGCGAGATGGCATACCGCATCGCAGCCGGCAACGGCGACCGAGACGGCGGCGGGGTCCGCGACGTCGCCGACGACCAGCTCTGCCCCGGATTCGCGCACGATGGAGGCGCTCGAGCCCGTGGATAGGTCATCCAGGACGCGGACCTCGTCGCCCTGTCGCGACAGCAGCTCAACGAGATGCGAGCCGATGAAACCCGCCCCGCCCGTCACCAGTACCTTCACGCTCTGCCCCTCGGGAGGCGGCCGGCGTCGGACGTGGCGACCATGCCCAGTACTGGTTTGCCGGCCCGACGCAGCCAGCTAAGGCCCCGCGACAGGTCGGACCTGTCGGTCTTCCTGGCGCCCACGACGAGTAGCACGGCGTCAACGAACGCGACGCTCTCCACCGCGTCGCCTGAGCTCAGCAGCGGCGGCCCAGCCTTGACCATCGTCTTCGAACCAGGATCCGAGTACAGGCGGTCGAGCGCGGCTGCGACCATCGCGACGCCGCTATCCCCACGCAAGGACACGACGAGGAGGTCCCCGCCCTCTGGCAGCAGGCGGTCGACGTGTGCTTTCAGGAAGTGGACCTCGCGGAAGTCCCTGCGCTTGGTCGTCGCTGCTGCCGGCGCCTTCGTTAGGTCTGCCAGTACGGGCAGACCCGTGAAGTCGGTGAGCGCCGCCACCCCGTTCAGTTTCCGATCCAGACCTCCCCTTACGAGGAGCGTTGCCGTGACCAGCACGGCTATCAGCACGAAGACGATCATGGCGTCCACTACGGGGCTGGGCTCGATCTGGGTGCTACCGGGCGCGGGCCTCAAGAACTCGAGGCTTCCACGTGCGCCAACGGCACCGGCAGTCGCTGCTGCGATGTCCTGCCGCAGCGAAGAGGTGAGGACCGAGATGCCGGCGATCTGCGGCAGGTTCGCTCGACTACCGATCGCCCTAAGGCTGGCGAGCTGCTCCTCGAGTGCATCGAGCTGGGCCTGCAAGGCCGTGGCAAGTAGGCCCGCCTCGGCTCTTGCCCTGCTGTCGTCCCATGCCACCAGCGCCTCAGACACCGAGTTGGCGCGAGCTATGGCCTCGACCGGCGTAGAGCCCTCCGCACCCACCACGACGAGGGTCGAGCGACGCAGCGTGTCGAACCGGAAGTCGACGCTGTCTGCGAGCCCCCTAAGTTGCTGAGGAGTGGGTTCGCCATCGTTCGGGTGCAAGCGGCGCCACGCGTCCTGCAGGACATCGAAGCTGGTGAGTGCAGAGCCGTACGCCTCCGGCATGAGGGGCTCGCTCTCGCTCGGCAAAGGTTGCTCGAGCAGGTCGAAGGCAGGCGATGAAGACGACTGCGCCGTTGGCGCCAGTAGGGTGGCCTCTGCAAGGTACACGGGGGTCTGCCTGTTGCTGATCACGAACGTTGCGAGGGTCGCCGGCACGCCGATGACCGCCGTCAGCACCGCGACCCGGACGAAGAAGCGCCTCAGCGCCGAGAACGGGACGACAATGGTTCGCTCGGTACTCGGTTCCAGCGTCTGGAACGAGCCTCCGGCGTGCGCTGAGACGGCCACCGCGCCATGATAGGCGGCCGGTCCACGGGCCGGTGTGACCGGGCCTCTCGGGGCCGCTGGACTGTGAGAGAGTGAGGCCCTCCTCAGCCGCTTACTAGTTAGGCTGGCGCTCGTGGACCCGCTCGTCACGATCGGCATGCCTACCTACAACAGGCGGCACGGATACTTCCCCCAGGCGCTGCAGAGCGCGCTCGCGCAGGACTACCCGAACCTCGAGGTCGTCGTCTGCGACAACGCGTCCACCGACGGCACTCAGGAGTACATGGAGGCGATGACCGACCCGCGGTTGCGGTACGTCCGGCACGCTGAGAACATCGGCGCCAACGCGAACTTCAACTCCTGCCTCGATAACGCCGACGGTCAGTTCTTCCTCATGCTCCACGACGACGACCTCCTCGACCCCACGTTCGTCTCGCGCTGCGTCGCGGCCTTGGGCGGTCGTTCCGACATGGGACTGGTGCGGACGGGTTCCCGGGTCATCGGCACCGACGGTCAGGTGTTGGGGTCGAACAGGACCAACACGCAGGGGAAAGACGCGGCCGAGGTGGTCCTCAGCTGGTTCCGGCGTCAGACGCCCCTATACCTCGCGTCCACGCTCTACAACACGCGTCATCTGCGGGAAGCGGGTGGCTTCGCCAGCCCGCACGGCCTGTACCAGGACGTCAAGGCGACCTTCATCGTCATGGCGAGGCATGGGCACGTTGACGTGGACGAGGTCCTCGCCAGCTTCCGTCAGCACGACGACAACCGCGGCACCACGGCCGGGGCCCTGCGGTGGGCGGAGGACGCGGCGCACCTGCTCGAGGTCGTGGTCGAGGAGTTCCCGGAACGAGCAGAGGAGATGCGGGCCGTTGGCGGCGTCTACCTGTGCAGGCAGAGCTACCGGTACGTCGCAGCCATACCGGACGCGGGCGAACGCTGGCGAGCTTACCGGCAGGTCGAGCGCATGTTCGACGGCAGCGTCTCCCCCTTGAGCTACGAGATCACGCGCCGCTGGCGGCGGACGAGGAACACGGCCAAGCGCGCCATAAAGTCCCTAGCTGGCCGGCGTGAAGTCGCCTAGATGACAGCGTGACGAGGCGCCTGCGGGTCGCGTACCTGATCCCGGTGTTCCCGGAGATCCACAACACCTTCATCCTCGACCAGATAACCGGCCTCATCGACCGCGGTCTCGAGGTCGACCTGTACCCGGTGGCCGTCGGCTCGTACGACAAGGCCCACGAAGAGGTGAGGTCGTACCGCCTGCGGGAGCGGGTCCGACACATAGAGGTGCCCGAGGACCGCGTCCTCAGGTTGACGCGCTTCGTCTCGGAGCTCGCCAAGCCGCGTAGCTGGACGCGTGCCGTGCTAGGCGAGCTGAACCCGGCCCGCGGTACGCGGGCGATGTCCCTCGTTCCCGCCTACACAGCGCTGTCGTTCGCCGCGAACGAGCCGTACGACGTGGTGCACGTGGCCTTCGGGAACCTCTCGCCTCTGGCCGAGCGCATCCTCACCAACGACCGGGCAAGGACCGGCCTGGTCGTCTCGTTCAGGGGTGCAGACACGACGTCGTACCTACGAAAGGTCCCCGATGCGTACGACCGCGTGTTCGCGCGCGGAGCGCTGGCCTTGCCCGTAAGCGTGGACCTGCAGAAGCGGCTGCTGGCGGCCGGCAGCGCACCCGAGAGGACCATCATCCATCGCGACGGCGTCGACCTTAAGCGCTTCGCGTTCGAGGAGCGCCGTCGCGAGCCGGGCGAGCCCACACGCATGCTGTTCGTAGGGCGCTTCGTCGAGAAGAAGGGCGTCGCCGACGCCCTGCGGGCGTTCGCCGCCGTCGCCCATGGAGCTGGCGAGGGGCGAAGCGGCGCCCAGTTCACCCTGGTTGGCAGCGGCCCCCTGGAGGAGGAGCTGAGGCGACTGGCAGCCGAGTTGGGCGTCGCCGACCGCCTGCGGTTCACTGGGCCCCTGGACTCCAAGGCCGTCGTGAAGGAGATGGCCGCTGCACACCTGTTCATCGCGCCCAGCGTCACGGCAGCGACCGGCGACATGGAGGGCGTGCCCAGCGTCATCAAGGAGGCCATGGCAAGCGGCTTACCGGTCCTGTCCACGCGTCACGGTGGCATACCCGAGCTCGTGGAGGACGAGGTCTCCGGCTACCTGGTGGAGGAACACGACGTGGCCGCCCTCACCGAGCGGCTCTCACGCCTGATCGACCAGCCGGAGTCATGGCCGGTGCTCGGACGAGCAGGCCGAGCGAAGGTGGAGGCGGAGTACGACGTCGACCGTCTCAACGACAGGCTGGTCGAGCACTACGAGAGCGTGCTGAAGACTTAGCCGGCCGACGCCGCCGCTACCGCGGTGCCGATCGCGGGCCTGGGTGGGCCCTGGAAGTGGCAGCCCTCCAGGAAGCCCTCCAGCAGCGATCGGATGCGGTCGTGGTCGCTGCGCATGGCGGCGTCCTGGAGTTGCTCGATGGCCGAGTAGAGGGTCTGAGGGTCCATGGGATCTGCGCGCGCGACGAAGATCTTCTCGTGCCGCGTCTGCGAGCCCTCCTCCTTCTCGGTCATCAGCTCCTCCACCAGGCGCTCGCCAGGCCGCATGCCCGTGAACCGGATGGGGATGTCGACGTCGGGGCGCAACCCGGACAGGCGGATGAGGTCTCGAGCCAGGTCGACGATGCGCACCGGCTCGCCCATGTCGAGGATGTAGACCTCGCCGTTGCGGCCGTGGCCCGATGCCTGCAGCACGAGCTGCGCGGCCTCCGGGATCGTCATGAAGTAGCGGACCATGTCCGGGTGGGTGACCGTGACGGGACCGCCGGCGGCGATCTGGCTCTTGAAGATGGGTATCACGCTGCCGCGGCTGCCGAGGACGTTCCCGAAGCGCACGGAGACGAACTTCTGGTTCGGCTGCGCCCGCCGGGCGGCGTCCTGAACGATGTACTCGACGAAGCGCTTGGTTGCGCCCATTACCGACGTGGGGTTCACAGCCTTGTCCGTAGAGATGTTCACGAAGTGCGACACGCCGTACTTCAGGGCCAGCTGGATGAGGTTGCGGCTGCCTATGACGTTGTTGAAGATCGCCTCTTCCGGGTTCTCCTCCATGAGAGGCACGTGCTTGTGCGCGGCGGCGTGGAACACGACGTCCGGGCGGTAACGGTTGAAGACGTAGTCGAGGCGCGCGCCGTTCTGGATGGCGCCGATCACGCCGTGGTAGCGGATCTCGGGCCAGTCACGGTCGAGCTCGCGCTCGAGCGCGTAGATGCTGTTCTCCCCGTGACCGAAGAGGATCAGGTCGGCCGGCTCGAAGCGGCATATCTGGCGCACGAGCTCGGAGCCGATCGAGCCGCCCGCGCCGGTGATCATCACGCGCTTGCCGCGCAGGTAACCCTGGATGCTGTCCGTGTCTAGCTGCACCGGCGTGCGCCCGAGCAGGTCGTCGATGTCGACCTCGCGGATGCGCCTGAGGTCCACGCGGCCGGCGAGGACCTCGAACATGCCGGGGATGATCTTGTACGTGAGGTTGGGACGTGCTCGCCTGACGTGCTCGATGACGTTGCGGACGTCCTGGCCACCCTTGGACGGGATGGCGATGAGCACCTCGTCGATCTTGCGCTCCGCGATCACCTTGTGCGCGTCAGAGATGCGGCCGAGGACCGGCACGGACGCAACCCGCTTGCCCACCTTGTTCGGGTCGTCGTCGAGGAACGCGACCGGTTTCATGCCGGTCTCGGGGTGGCGCAGCAGCTCGCGCACGACGAGCGCACCAGCCTCGCCGGCGCCCACGACGAGGACACGCTTGCGGAAGTCCGGGCCTATCACCGTTGCCTGGTGGTGCTCGTGGCGGTAGCGCGCGGCAGAGCGCACCGCGGCCAGTAGCAGGAACGTGAGCGTGCCGTCGAGGGCGGCTATGGACCGCGGTATGCCGACGGTCGTGCCGAACGCGACGAGCAAGAGGGATCCCACTATGGCCACCGAGAGGCCGAGCACCGCCAAGCCGCCGAGATCGCGGAACGCCACGTTGCTCCAGGACTGCCTGTGCAGGTTCAGCGCCCAGTAAGCGACCGCCTTCACGGGCAGGGAGAAGGCGAGGGCCAGGGCGAACTGGCTCGCCGTTGGAGCGGCGTCGAGACGCAGCAGGAACGCGACGAACGTGCCCGCCACGAACAACGTCACGTCCAGCGCGAGCTTGGTCACGTCGATGCGGTTCGCGCGCGGGCCCGCGTTCTTGGGCGAGCTAAATGTCGAGGGGTTGGTAGTCATGCCGCCTTGTCGGATGCGAACCCGCGTGTCCGGCGCGGGGAGGGCGATGGTCGGAACGCAACGAAGGAGGTGGGGCGCTTCCGGCTTGGGTCATTCTGATACGAGGATGACCGTTCACTATGTGACGCTTGTTTCAACGCTTTCATGAAAGCGCCGCCTCACGCTCGCCTCTGTCCACCGTCCCGGCGCTGGCCATGGCCCTGAACTGTGGGCTCGTCCTCAGCAGGTCTTCGAACGTGCCCGCCGCCTTTATCTGCCCACGTTCGAGCAGGTAGATCGCGTCGCAATCCCTGACAGTGGTCATGCGGTGCGCGATCATGATTATCGTCTTGCTACGACCCAGGTCGCTGACGGCACGGAAGATGCTCTCCTCCGTGATCCCGTCGAGCGCGCTGGTGGCCTCGTCGAAGACCAGCACCTTGGGGTCGTGGTAGAGCGCCCGGGCGATTCCCAACCTCTGGCGCTGACCACCCGAGAGCCTCACGCCCCTCTCGCCGACGAACGTCTCGTACCCGGTGGGAAGCTCGGAGACGATGAAGTCGTGGATGTTCGCCAGTTTTGCCGCCTTCTCGACGGCAGCCATGTCGATCGCACGCGTCTGAACGCCGAACGCGATGTTGGCGGCGATGGAGTCGTCCGCCAGGTAGATCTGCTGCGGTACGTAACCCAGGTTCGCCTGCCACGCCCGCCGGTTCTCGTCGGTCACCGGTACGCCATCCACCACCAGCCCGCCCTCGTCGGGTATGAGCAGGCCGAGGAGGATGTCGACGGTCGTCGTCTTGCCCGACCCAGTCGCGCCTACCAGCCCGACGCTGGAGTTGGCCTCTATGACGAGGCCGAAGTCATCGAGGACCGGCTTACCTATTCCCGGGTAAGAGAAGCGCACACCCTTCAGCTCCAGTGAGCGCTCGAACGGCATCGGCGCCTCCGGTTTGGTCTGGAGCACGTGACGGCCCCCGGCCTCCAGGTCGCGGTGCAGGGCGTCGATGGACGCCGTCGTGAAGCGCATCGAGCTGAGGGCGCTGAAGAGGCTCTGAAGGGCAGGAAGCAGCCGCAGCGTGGCGAACGCGAACACGCCCAGCGTGGGAACGATCTCGGCCACGCCCTGGCCCTGCAGGAGCAGCACGAGGACGATGAGCATCATGCCGCCGAACGCGATCGTCTCGAACGCATAGCGCGGCACCATCGCGATGACCTGCTGCCTGGCCATCTGCCGCTCGTAAGAGCGCGAGTGGCGCTCGAAGCGCCTCAGGAACGGCTCCTCGCGCCCCAGGATCTTGATGTCCTTGATGCCTGACAGCGCCTCGGAGGCGGCCTGGAAGCGGCCCCTATCGCTCTGGGACCTGAGCTTGCCGGCTTCCGCCATTCCCCGCCTCACGAACAGGAAGGTGATGCCGTACGCCGCGCCGAGGAACCCGAACGTGAGCAGCGCGAGCAGCGGGTAGAGCGCAACGAGCAAGCCGAGGATGAACAAGGTGACGGCGCCACGGGAGATCAGTGTCAGAGATGCCAGGACGAAGCCCCTGACCGCCTGCTTGACCTCCGAGAGGATGTTCGTCGCGAGCCCAGCCGAGTTCCGGTCGAGGAAGAAGACGTACGGCTTCGCGAGGTACTCGCGCAGCAGACGTACGGACAGCGAGTGGTTGAGACGCCAGGAGAAGCGCAGGAGCAGGTACTCGACGAACGCCGTGAACGCGTTGCTCAGGACGAGCAGCACGAGGACGGCCGCGCCCGCGAAGACCAGGAACGAGTCCGTGCTCGTGAACCCGAAGAGATCGTATGTCCAGGCGAGCATGTCGTTCGTCTGGACCACGCTGGGGTCCGTGACGAGCGCGAGGAACGGGAGTACGGAGGCTATGCCGACGACCTGGAGCAGGGCCATGATCGTTACGGCCGGCAGCAACAGGAAGAACTTCCGGCGCTCGTCGGGGCTGACGAGTTGGTAGAGCTTCTTCACGGCCTCCATAGAGCCCCGCGACTCGTACTCGGTGCCTTCGACTGGCTGGAGGTGGGTGTCCTTACGCCGGATCATGAGCGGCCCGCATGATAGGCCCAGGGAACCTCATCTTCATGTGACCTTGCCGTGTTTCACGGGTACCGTTCGGGACGTTGGATCTGCTGCCCGTCGGGCTATGGCCTCACGCCATAGCCGCACGAACTTGGCGACGGCGGCTTCGTGGTCCATGGTGCTGGTGACCAGCTCACGAGCTGCGTCTCGCATGGCGTCGTGCGCCTGCGGCCGTTCGAGCGCCTTCCTGAGCGACTCCGAGGCCGCTTCGCGATCGCCCACCTCGACCAGGTAGCCCGTCTCACCGTTCTTTATCAGCTCCTCGATGCCGAACGTGCGGGTGGTGACGACGACGGTGCCGCATACCATCGCCTCCTTGACGGCGTTGGGAAGCCTGTCCTCGTGTGAGAGGTGAAGCAGCACCTCGGCCTCGGCGATCTGACGTATCCCCTCGTCGTGCGAGATGTGGCCGAGGAAGGACACGCGGTCATCGATGCCCAGCTGAACGGCCAGCGCTTTCAGCGCCGCCTCTTCCGGACCGCTGCCCAGTACGTGCAGCCGCGCCTTGGCGTCGGCGTCCTTCGCCGCGGCGAACGCGATGAGGGCCTCGTCGACGGCCTTGTGTGGCACGAGTCGCGAGGCGACGACCACGCGGCCGGGGACCTTCGCGACGCCGCGGCTGAGCTCGATGTTGCGACGCGTGTCCACGCCGTCGGGGACGAGCGCGATGTCGGCAGGGTCTAGGCCCGTGTACTCCGCGACTTGGTCCACGTTCGCAACGGTCTGCGTGCGAACGACGTCGGCCATCCGAGCGGCCGTGCGCGTGCCCTCGAACCCGCGTCGCAGGTCGTACGCGATGAGGCCGAGGGAGATGACGGTTCGGACGCCCGACCATCGCAGCATCGGCACCAGGACAGACGGGTAGTGGCCCCACTCCAGATGCACGACGTCCGGGACGCGGGTCTGGAGGCGGGCCAGGACGTTGAACGCGTACGGCAGCAGCGCCAGGGCGCGAACGAGGTGCTCCGGCTGACGGCCGCTCGTCCTCAGCAGCCAGCTCAGCGTGCGTGCCAGCAGCGCGGGGCGGGAAAGCGCAGCTACAACGCCGCTGGCCGTCGCCCACAGACCGTTGTGGTCGGCGGGAGTTCCTGACAAGCCACGCTCTTCTAGCAGGCGCTCCCAGTTCTCGGCGGGCGGCCTGAACGAGTAGACACGCACCTCGTGCCCCGTCGCGAGCAACTCGCCGACCCGCATGGAGACGAAGGTCTCGGCGCCGGCTGGGAACTGCATGGTGACGATGGCGATGTCGAGCGGGTCGTTACCCACCTGCGCCTTGGGCCGGACCTCCATGAGCGTGTCGCTCATATGAACCCGTAGACCGACTTCGCCCTGACCAGCTCCTCCGGCTCCGGGAACTGCGTCCGCCCCAGTGTTCTGCCGACGATGATCGCGACGGTCCTCGCGATCAAGCGCATGTCGTAGTCGAGCGACTGCTCTCGGACGTAGACGAGGTCCAGCGCCAGCTTCACGGGGAGGAGCCGTTCGGCGTACTGCCCGTCGGCATCACCCTGAAGGGTTTCCTCAGTGTGCGCGTAGTAGTACAGGCTGCCCGGGCTCGTTAGCCCGGGCCTGACATCGAGCGTCTCCATCTGCGCGGGCGTGTAGCTGGTCGTCACAATGGCCGGGTCTTCGGGCCGCGGCCCGACGATGGACATGTCGCCCTTCAGCACGTTCACCAGCTGAGGCAGCTCGTCCAGCTTGGTCTTCCTCAACAGGCGCCCCAGGGGGAAGACTCGTGGATCGTGGTGGGCGGTTATCAGGCCACCCGTCGTGCCGGTGCGCATGGTGCGCAGCTTGTACATTGTGAACGGAACGCCCCCGCGCCCGACACGCTTCGCCCTGTAGATGGCGGGCCCCGGGCTGGCGAGCGGCACCAGCGCCACAGCCACCAGCAGGAGGGGCGAGGTGACGAGCAGGCCGAGGCCGGCGGCCACCACGTCGAACATGCGCTTGGACGTCATCTAGCTAGTTGACCACCGCTGGGC
The DNA here is from genome assembly GCA_035654755.1 of Trueperaceae bacterium. GTDB lineage: Bacteria > Deinococcota > Deinococci > Deinococcales > Trueperaceae > DASRWD01. The sequence goes on along the minus strand of DASRWD010000172.1, from coordinate 372 downwards.
GCCGCCATCTGTTCGTCCGCTACCTCCAACACGGTAGAGATGACGTCCGAGACGTCCTCTTCGGTGAGGCGGGGGTGCAGCGGCAGGGAGACCATGCGCTCGTAGGCGTCCTTCGCGACCGGGAACTGGTCGGGGGTGAAGCCGTACTTGTCGCGGTAGTAGCTCATCATGTGTAGCGGGCGGTAGTGGACGCTGAAGCCGATGTTCCGTTCCTTCAACTCGTCGACGAAGGAGTTCCTGTCGAGGCCCGGCAGGCGGTTGAGCCGCAGCACGTAGAGGTGCCAGGCGCTGGTGCCGTAGTCGAGCTCGACCGGCGTCTGGAAGCGCTCGTCGGAACCGAACACCCGGGTGTAGCGCTCCGCGACCTCGCGC
>DASRWD010000171.1:0-11693 GCA_035654755.1 Trueperaceae bacterium | reverse complement strand
ATGGACAAGCTGACCATGAAGGCAGTGTTCGCGGCCGCCGGGTTGCCCCAGGTGGAGCACGTGGCAGTGACCCGCCACGCCTACCGCAAGGACCCGCGGGCGTCCCTCGAGCAGGTTCGCGAGCTCGGCATGCCGGTGTTCGTCAAGCCCGCCAACCTCGGCTCTTCGATAGGAGTGGCCAGGGTCGGTGAACCGGGCGATCTGCCGTCGGCACTCGAAGCCGCCCTGTCCTACGACAGGCGGGTGATCGTCGAGGCCGCGGCAACGGGTGCCCGCGAGCTGGAGGTCGCCGTCCTTGGCAACGACGAGCCGCAAGCCAGTGGCGTCGGGGAGATCCGCTACGACAACGTGGCTGGCGCCTTCTACGACTACGAGGCCAAGTACACGGACGGTCGCGCGGAGCTGATCGTCCCGGCCGACGTGCCTGCGGACGTCGCTCAAGCCGTGAGACGGATGGCCCTGTCGGCGTTCGCCGCGGTCGATGCCGCCGGCCTGGCGCGCGTCGATTTCTTCTACCTGCCGGATGGAAGACTGCTGGTCAACGAGGTCAACACGATCCCCGGCTTCACGCGGCACAGCATGTACCCCCGGCTGTGGCAGGCCGCGGGGGTGGGCTACGCCGAGCTGGTCGAGCGCCTCGTGGAGTTGGCGCTGGAGACGCGTTGAGCCGCGTCGCGCGGTTATGATGCGCCGCGTGACCGGAGGTGCGAAGCCGACCGCGCGGGTGACTTAGACGTAAGGGCGCTCCTCGAGGAGCCGGACGAGGACCTGCTGCCGAGCGCCGCCACGGGCAGCGCCGCGGGCGCCGGGCCGCTCGGCCTGACGCCGCTCGCGAACCTCAACTCCGGTCGCGTGCTGATCCTCAACGCCAGTTACGAGCCGCTGCACGTGTGTTCCGTCAAGCGGGCGGTCGCCCTCCTCATGCATGAGGTCGCCGAACGCGTCGAGGAGTCCGGGAAGGTGCTGCGCTCCCCGAACGCCGTGTTCCCGGTGCCCAGCGTCATCAGGCTCAAGCGGTTCGTGCGCACGCCCTTCCGGCAGCGAGTGGCCTTCAACCGCAAGAACGTCTTCCGGCGCGACGACCACGTCTGCCAGTACTGTGGCAGGCACACGCACGACCTCACCCTCGACCATGTGCTCCCCCGCAGCCGTGGGGGGCCCACGTCGTGGGAGAACGTCGTCGCCTGTTGCAAGAGCTGCAACGCGAAGAAGCGTGACCGCACGCCTGACGAGGCCCGCATGCAACTGGGGCGTAAGCCCTTCGCCCCGCGCTTCATGTTCACGAGCGCGTACGGCGTCATGCCGGACATCGACCCCATCTGGGAGAAGTACCTGCCGCGTCCCCGGCACCACTGATCAGGTCCCCACCGGCCGTAGAGACGAAGCGACACGGCGTGCCGCCCGGCTCTTCAGCCCGGCCGCTTTATGAGGACGGGCGAGCGTGAGATCTGGTCGAAGCCGACGAGCCGGAGCAGATCGCCCAGCTTGCCGTCGAGAAGCGACACCTCGGCCTGCACGGTCCCCAGCGGGCTGAAGGACGACAGCTCCTGCAAGGCGGAGATCACCAGCCGCCGCAACATGGCGGAGTCCGAGCGAAGCTCGTGCGCCACGCCGACCGCGTCCAAGGTGTAGCGCCCGTCGACCCGCCTGCTCCCCATGCCGAAGAAGGCGTAACCCACCGGCTCCTGGTCGAGGGTCTCCCTCGCCAGGTACCAGAGGTCCGGCTGGAACGGGCCGTGCCTGCGTTTCAGGTAAGCCCAGCCGGCGTCGCTCACCTGCCTGCCTTCGGCGCTGGCGTAGAACTCGCGGAAGCGTCGGTCCGAGCCCAGCGACCACGCCTCGAACAGGAGGGGGCTGCCGATCGGCGGCACCTGTGACAGGTCGAAGCTAAGGGAGCGTGTCTCGTCGACCTCGAAACCCAAGGGGGCAAGCGCAGTGGCGAGCGCCGACCGGCGGTCCTCGGGCACGGCGTCGAGGCGCAGAACGGCCGACTCGTGTGGGTAGCGGTCCAGTAGCGGCACGACGAGCTCGTGCAAGTCTTCTGGCCCGTCCTCGTACCAAGGACTGAAGAGGACGAGGTTGCGGGCGTCGTCGTCAGGGTCCGGCGCCATCACGACCACACCGGCGCTGGGAGCCTCGCCGGGGCGGGCGAGCACGTGACAGGAAGCCGCGTCGGACCGGGGGTCGCGGAACCGAGACGACAGCCTGAGTGACATGCCGTGCGGGTCTGCGTGACCCAGGAAGGCGAGAGCGCGCCCGACGAACCAGGGAAGCTCGTCTGAGCCAAGACTACGGATCACGGTCAGCCAGTCTACCCGTCAGTCGCGGCGCCTCGGGGGCCACCTCGGCTTCCGGCATTTGGCTAAGCTCGCGCCATGTCGAAGCCACGCATCCTGGGCGGGTCGGCCAAGGGCCGCGTGCTGGAGACGCCACGACGCGGTACACGGCCCTCACCGTCCCGGCTGCGGGAGGCGCTCTTCGACATCGTCGCGTTCGAGCCGCGTGGCCGCTTCCTCGACCTCTTCGCGGGCTCGGGCGCGGTCGGCTTGGAGGCAGCCAGCCGCGGGTTCGACGTCGTCATGGTGGAGCTGGCCAAGCAGGCCGTAGGCGTGATCGAACGCAACGCGCGCTCGCTCGGGTTAGCGGCCAAGGTGGTGCGCGGTGACGCGCTGGAGTACGCGTCTGGTCACGCGGGCCTCTTCGACGTCGTGTTCGCGGCGCCCCCCTACCCGCTGGACCTCGAGGACATCTTCCTGTCCGTCGTCACCTCCGGTCCTGCCAAGCCAGGCGGACTCTACGTCCTGCAACACCCCACCGGCTTCTCCCCCACCCTCCCGGATGGGTTCGACCCGCAGGGGCTCAAGTCGCACCGCTACGGCTCCAACTCCCTCACCGTCATCAGGGTGAACGACGCCTGAAGAACGCCTGCCGAACGGCCCGGGCGGCCTACACGGCGCCCCGAGGCTCAGGTGTTAGTCTGTCTGGCGGTCGCCAAGGAGCGCCCGACGAGGTAAGGATGCTCAGTTTCGTCCAGAAGCTATTCGACAACAACGAGCGTGAGGTCAAGCGCTTCGAGAACGAGGTCGTGGCTCGCGTCAACTCGCTCGAGCCCGAAGTCGAGAAGCTGGAGGACCTGGTCGCTGCATACGCCGAGCTGAGGCGCCGGCACCAGGAGGGCGGCGAGAGCCTGGATGCCCTGATGGCCGAGGCGTTCGCGCTGACGCGCGAGTCGGCCAAGCGCTACCTCGGGCAACGGCACTACGACGTGCAGCTCATCGGTGGGTCCGCGCTACACGCGGGCCGCATAGCGGAGATGAAGACCGGGGAGGGCAAGACCCTGGTCGCAACGCTGGCGCTTGCGCTCAACGCGCTAACCGGTAAGGGCACGCATCTCGTCACGACCAACGACTACCTCGCCCGCACCGGCGCCGAGTGGATGGGTCCCGTCTACCGCGGGCTCGGCCTCACGGTCGGCGTCATCCAGCACGACCTGACAGGCGAGGGCAGGCGCGAGGCGTTCCGCTCCGACATCACTTACATCACGAACTCGGAGCTGGGCTTCGACTACCTGCGCGACAACATGGCGTTCCGCCCGGACCAGCTCGTGCTGCGTGAGGACACGCCGCTGCACTTCGCGATCATCGACGAGGTGGACTCCATCCTCATCGACGAAGCCCGCACCCCGCTGATCATCTCGGGCCCGGCAGAAGTCGCGACGGACAAGTACTTCACGATGGCGAAGATCGCCCAGCAGCTCACGCGCGGCGAGCCCAAGGACGGTGACAACCCGGCGACCGGCGACTACTCGGGCGACGACAAGTCGAAGGACATCCATCTCACCGAAGAGGGCATCTCCAAGGCAGAGAAGATCCTCGGCATCGACAACATATTCAGTCCCGAGAACATGGAGACGGGCCACATGCTCCGGCAGGCACTGCGCGCCAAGGAGCACTACCATCTCGACCAGCAGTATGTGAAGGACGACAACGGTCAGATCGTCATCGTCGACGAGTTCACCGGCCGCCTCATGCCCGGCAGGCGCTTCGGCGAGGGCCTCCACCAGGCGATCGAGGCCAAGGAGGGCGTGAAGATCGAGCGCGAGAACCAGACGCTCGCGACCATCACGTACCAGAACTTCTTCAAGCTCTACGACAAGATCGCCGGCATGACCGGCACGGCCAAGACCGAGGAGAAGGAGTTCCAGGAGATCTACTCCTCCGACGTCCTCGTGATCCCCACGAACAAGCCGATCCGGAGGCAGGACTTCGAGGACGTCGTGTTCCGCACGGCCAAGGGCAAGTACGAGGCGGCCGTCGAGGAGATCGTCGAGGTACACAAGACCGGCAAGCCGATCCTCGTCGGTACCGTGACGATCGAGGCCTCCGAGCGGCTGTCCGGCATGCTCAAGCGGCGCGGCGTCAAGCACGAGGTGCTCAACGCGAAGTTCCACGGGCGCGAGGCCGAGATCGTCGCGCAGGCGGGCCGCAGCGGCGCCGTCACCATCTCGACGAACATGGCCGGCCGCGGTACGGACATCGTGCTGGGCGGCAACCCCGAGTGGCTCGCCAGACAGCTCCTCGAGCGCGAGGGCTTCGAGCGCTACGACTCCGACACCGAGCTGTTCATCAAGGCCATCATGCTCGGCCGCATGGACGAGGCGCGGGACCGCGCACTCAAGCTCGAGGGGCTGCCGGCCGGCATGGTCGAGCAGATCGCGAACATCCGTGACGAGGCGATGAGAGACCACGAGAGGGTGGTCCAAGCCGGCGGCCTTCACATCATCGGCACGGAGCGGCACGAGTCGCGGCGCATCGACAACCAGCTCCGTGGTCGAGCCGGCCGCCAGGGTGACCCCGGTTCGAGCCGCTTCTACGTCTCGTTCGAGGACGACCTCATGCGCCTCTTCGCCAACGAGCGCGTGCTCGGCATGATGGACCGCCTGGGCATGGACGACTCCCAACCCATCGAGGCGCGCATGGTCACCGGCGCCATCGAGCGCGCGCAGAAGCGCGTCGAGGACCGCAACTTCGGCATCCGCAAGCAGCTGCTCGAGTACGACAACGTCATGAGCAAGCAACGCGAGGTCATCTACGCGCAACGGCGCGAGGTGCTCCTCGGTCACGACGTCTCGGAGAGCGTCAAGGACATGATCGCCGAGTACGTCGACTCCCAGGTGCAGCGCTACCTCAACCCCGAGCTGGAGGCCGAGGAGCAGGACCTGGGCGCGCTGTCGGCCGCGTTGGCCGACGCGGTGCCCGCGCTGGGCGAGACCGACCTCGAACAGTTCAGGGGCAAGCAGCCCGACGACGTCACCGACGCGCTGGTGGAGATCGTCGAGCAGGCGTACGACGCCCGCGAGGCCGAGCTGGGTGCTCCGCTGCTGCGAGAGTTGGAGCGGTTCATCGTCCTGCAGGTCGTCGACCAGCACTGGAAGGAGCACCTGCACGGCATGGACGTGCTCCGCCAGGGCATCGGCCTGCGCGGCTACGGCCAGCGCAACCCGCTGCAGGAGTACGCCTTCGAGGGGTTCAACCTCTTCGAGGAGATGAAGGCGAACATCCGCCTCAACGTCGCCAAGCTGCTCTTCAGGGTCCAGGTACAGACCGACGAGGCGCTCGATCGTGGTCGCCGCTCACGGGCCGCCCGTCCGGCGGCCGTCAACTACTCGGCCGAGCAGCCGGTCGGGATCGCCGCGGCAGCCGCTGCGGGGGCCGGGCGACCGGGCGCGGCTCAGCAGCGCGGAAGCGGTCCCACCTCCCCCATCAGGGCCGAGGAGAAGGTCGGCCGCAACGACCCCTGCCCCTGCGGCAGCGGCAAGAAGTTCAAACATTGCCACGGGCGCACCGCGGCCTGAGCCGGAACGGACGGGTTCGTCGGCCGACGTGACAGAGATCGCCGCCGACCCCACGCCGCAAGCATCGCCAGTCAGCTTCACCGCCCGCCTGCACGATCGCAGGTACCGGCTGGGCACCGCGGTGTGCCTCGGCCTCGACCCGCGGCCCGCCGCGCACCCGCTCACACGGCCGGAGCGTCTGGGAGCAACACACGTGTGGGAAGACGCCGTGCTGGATGCCGTCGCCGCCTACTGTGTAGCGGTCCTCGATGCGACGCACGACCTCATCGCCGCCTGCAAGCCGCAGGCGGCGTTCTTCGAGGCGCTGGGCCCCGGCGGCATGGACGTCCTCGCACAGGTCACGGCCCGTGCTCGTGCGCTGGGGGTGCCCGTCATCCTCGACGCCAAACGCGGGGACATCGGCACGACGGCCGAGGCTTACGCCCAGGCGTACCTGGGCGATGGCCCACTGGCTGTGGATGCCGTGACCGTGAACCCGTACCTGGGCCTCGACACGATCACGCCGTTCCTCGAGGCCGCCGTGCGCGGTGGCCGGGCTGCCTACGTGCTCGTGCGGACGTCCAACCCGGGTAGCCGGGACCTTCAGAGATCCACTCTCAGCGGAGGGGGGACCCTCGCGACCAGACTCGCGGCGGACCTAGACGAGATCGCCTCCGGACTGCCGGCGGACGATGCCGGGTACACACCGCTCGGCGCTGTGGCCGGCGACCCGTCCGATCTGGCCGAGATGAGGGCCGCCCTTCCCCGCTCGCCGCTGCTCGTGCCAGGCTACGGAGCTCAGGGAGCGCGGGCGGTCGACGTGACAGACGCCTTCGACCGTGCAGGTCTGGGCGCCGTCGTCAACGCCAGCCGTAGCCTCACATACGGGCCCGGGTCCGAAGCCGCCTCCACCTTCGAGGAGGTCGGGGAGTTCGCCAGGGCCGCGACGCTCCGGATGAGGGACGAGCTGGAGGGGGCGCTCGCTATCTCCCTGCGGGGATCTCCAGGTAAGAAGTGATGGAGAGCGGCGAGACGTTCGTCTTCACGCGCGAGAGCAGGCCCAGCAGCGTAGCGAAGCCCACCTCGGGGCCGTCGAACACGGCCGCGTACATCCGGGCGTCGCTCAGCTCGGGCATGCCGAACGCGAAGGCCTCGAGCTCTTCGCCTGCCGGCACCTCGGCGGGCAGGCCACCCGTAACCGGATCCGTTGCTACGACGAACATGCGCGAGTCGTTGTGGGCGAGGAACAGGTCGCGCGCGGTCTCCTCCGGCGCGAGGATGTACGCGGTGACGTTCACTGCGCAGTTGCTCAGGTACGGCAGGACGTCGCGCGGTGGTCCCTCGAGGTCCAGGCCCCGCTCGGGCCGGTAGACCAGCAGGCGCGGGTACGCGGTCCAGTTCCAGATGATCGCCATGAACGACAACCTGCTGCCGTCGTCCTGGTCCGTTGCCAGCAGCGCGGCGGGCCGCACGCTGCGCGACACCTTGTCGAGCGTCCGAGCGAGGTCCGCTACCAGGTCACCCACCGTGCCGACGCTCGCAGGCAGCGGCTCGCTCTGTCCGTACCAGCCGAGGAAGCGTCGGTTCATGTAGCGCCAGGCCTCGAGGCTCAGCTCCTCGGGCGTCCACGAGTTGGGCAGGAGCCCCCAGCCGGCGACCTGCAACGCAGTATCACGGTTGGCTTGATCCTCGGAGACGGTCACGTTGGGCTGCATCATCCTGGGGAGAGCCGGTTCGACGAGCGAGACCGCAGCGTGCATGAGCACTGCCGCGTCGAGCCCCGTGGCAGGCCTGTCGAGGTCGTCACCGGCGACCGCCTGAAGCTCCGGCTGGCACGTCTGTGCCGCAGCCAGCGAGAGGCAGGCGGTCAAGACCAGCACCATCAGGGCTCGCACGGCTGAGGCCATGCGGGCGAGTGTACCCGTCAGAAGAGGAAGTACTTGCTCTTGCCCGAGACCGCGGCGGCGTCGGGGTTGGCGGCCCGTACGAGTATGTACTCGCCGGCGTAGACGGGGAACTCGACACCCGGAGAGTACGGCCCCGCCACCTGCCCGCCGCCGGTGCCGTGCACGGTGGCCAGGAGGGCGATGGCGCCGTCGACGGCGCTGAAGCTGACTTGGCCGTCGAACACGACCTTCCAGACGTCCTCGTCGCCCACGTACTCGATGGCCCCCTGGCCGTCGTCCGTGACGACCGGTGCCGTCGAGGAGGAGTCGTTGGCGGGCTCGGTCGTGTCGTCGAAATCGCGACCGAAGGCGTAGAGCGTCACGGATCCCGGTGAGCCGTCGTTCGTCAGGCGGACCAGGTACTCGGATGCGGCGCCGTGTATGAGCACGCAGGAGCCGCCGCAGGCCCTGGTGACGGAGACGGCGCTGGGCGAGAGGCTTGGCGCCATCTTCAACGACCCTGAGCCGGCCACGAACCCATCGCGCGAGTGGCTGGTGTAGAGGACCGAGCCACCGGAACTGGACAGCACCTCCAGGGTGGCGTCCTTGCTGATCTCGACCTGCAGGATGTCGCGCTGCCTGACCGCGCCGGGCACGGACAGGACGAAGAGCGCCTGCGCCGACCCGCTGAGGTTCACGCTGCCCACCGGCGTGCTCGAGCTCTGGTTGGCCGTTGCTTGCTGGCAGCCCGGGTCACGTGGAGCCCCGCTGAAAGGGTCGACGGTCACGAAGTACGCGCTACGACCGGAGGTCGCCGCCACCTCGCCGGCCGCCCTGACCCTCACGGACTCGCCCTCGTAGACGCTGAACGTCTCGTTGCCGTCGTAGGGGCCCGCGACCGCCAACCCGCACGTGTCGTAGACCGTGGCCTCGACGTCGATGCCCGTGGGATCGCTGATGGTCACGTCGAGGTCCGATGCGGCTGACCAGTAATCGACGTCGCCCAAGAGCTCAATGGCCCCGGACTCTCCGTCCACGAGAGGCGCCGCCCCGCTACGCAGGTCGTTGTCCGGCTCGTAAGCGTCGTCCAGGTCGTACCCGTACAGGTAGACCTGGGCGGTCAGCTGCGAGTTGCCCGTGTTGACGACACGCAGGTAGAAGTTCGCCGCTCCAGGGTCGAACATCATGCACGGACCCTGGCATACGAGGTTCGCATCTATCGCCGCAGGTGAACCTGCCGAAGCCGCGGTCGAGGCGGGAGGAACTCCGCCGATCACACCGCGGACGAAGCGGTCGCGCGAGACGCTGCTCGAGATCACGCCCCAGTAGCCGGCGTTGCGCAGCTCTATCGCAGCGCTCTGGTCCGTCACCAGCTCGGCGATGATCACGTCGAAGGCCTGCGGCACGGTGCCGAGCACCAGCTTGAAGTTCGCGTCCTCGCCGGGAGCGAGGTCGACCGACCCCGCGGGCGTAACGCCGCCGTCGCTGGTCGCCGCCATGGGTTCGGAAGGAGGCGGTGGCGGCGGAGGGTTGCTGCAGGCTGCCAGCACGAGGGCAACAAGGGGAAGGATGCGCAGTAAGTGGGCTTTCACTCTCGGCTACCTCGCATTCTTGCTCACATTCTTGGCGTCGATGGAGCCGGCCGCCACCGCCAGCTAGCGACGAAGGCGGCGGGACCCCGCACGGAGCCGGCGTCTCACACACCGGCTGTCCGTGTGGTCTACGTGAACGCGAAAGTAGCACGCGCGTACTAGGGTTCGGTTAACCGAACGTTGACCTCAGTGGCTGTCGCACCCGTCCCCGGCGCTCCTCCTAAAGCTCACCTCTCCCTACTCACCTCTCCCCACTCACCTCTCCCTACTCACCGCGGCGGGGAAGTTGCCGTGCTCCAAGGTGTACCCGCTGAGTCCCACGATGGCGGCCCTCTCGGGGTTCTCGGCCCGCACCCTCACGAACTCACCTTCGAACACCGTCGTTGCCACGCCGGGAGTCAGCTCCACGAGCTGTTGCCCGGCCGAGTTCAGGACGTGCGCTTCCGTGGGGAACGCCTGGGGCGAGAAGATGACCTGAGCGGTGCTGGGGACCTCCCAGTAGTCCTCGTCCCCCACGGTCTCGATGGCTCCCTTGTCGAAACCGCCGGCCGGGATGAAAGGCGGCGACACCGTGTCGAAGTTGAACGGCTCCGTGGAGTCCCGGAAGCTGGTGCCGAAGACGTCCAGGTCGATCTGCACGGCCGCGCCGGAGTCGTTCGTCACCTGGACGACGAAGTCGCCGAAGGGCCGGAAGACGATGCAGGACCCGTTGCAGGTCCGCTCCTCCGTGATGGCGGTCGCACCTAGGTTGGCCGGGCCCAGACCTGCCGTGCCACGACCGAAGAGCTCGCGCGAGCTGGACGTGAACTCGAGCAGGTACGACTCGTTGGCGACCTCCAGCGTGACGTCTCGGTCGAGTTCGACATGGATCAGGTCAGACCCTAGCCCGGCGTTGACGTAGTACAGGCGGCTCTCGCCGGCCTCGTAGACGTGAGACGAGTTTGAGCCCAACGAGATCTCCTCGTCCGGGGTGGGAGGCGGGGGCGGCGTGACCGTGCCACCACCGCATGCGGCCAGGACCAGCGAGGTGCCCAGCCCGGCGACGATGAGGGCGATGCGCTTCATGAGGACCTCCTTGAGGTCGATGCTGCACGCCCGAGGTGTGAACGTCAGGTGCAGAGCGCTAGTGCGACGTTAACCGTCGACTAACGAAGCCCGAGGAACGCCAGACGTTCCCATCGGTAGGTCGCCGGTACGTCGCCGACCGGCGGAGCTCTACTCGAGGACCATCAGGTAAGGGTAGAGGTCGGGGCCGCCGGGGTGGACCTCGATCTCGAGGTCGGGCTGCAGCTCGCCCAGACGACGCACCAGCTCCTCGACCTCCTCGTCGGTGAACGTCGCGTCGTGGAAGAGCGAGGCTATGTCGCGGTCGCCGGCGTGGCGCTCGACGAGCTCCAGGAGCGCCTGCTCGGGGTCGGCGGCGGCGACCTCGAGCACGCCGTCCCGCAGCCCGATGGCCTGACCCTCCTGCACGTCGACGCCTTCGAGCTTGACGTCGCGGCTGGCGCTCGTGACCTCGAGCGTCACGGTGTCCTCCGCCGCGGAGCGCATCTCCTCCAAGACCTTCTCCGGATCGCCGTCCTCCGTGAAGGCGACCGACGCGGCGAGGCCCTGCCCGAGCGTGCGTGTGGGCAGGACGACGACACGCTTGTCTGGCACGATCTCGTTGACCCGCTCCGCCGCCATGATCACGTTCTTGTTGTTGGGCATGATGATCACGGTCTGCGCGCCGACGCTTCGTACCGCGTCCGACAGGTCCTCGACCGAAGGGTTGTCCGTCTGTCCCCCACCGACGACCCTGACGCCAAGGCTGCGGAACGCGCGGGTGAGGCCGTAACCGCTCGCGACCGCGACGGCGGCGATACGGGGCGCGTCCTCATCGGAGAGTTCGACATCGGCGAGGATCTCGGAGTGCTGCTCGCTCATGTCCTCGACCTTAGACCTGACCATGCGGCCGTAGCGGCCGACCGTGGCGAGTAGCCTCTCCGGCTCCTGCGTATGGATATGTCCTTTCACGAAGCCTTCCGCGCCCACGACGAGCAGCGAGTCCCCGAACGGTGCGACCATCTCTTGGATCTCCTTGGTCGGGACGCTGACCTCGGCGAGTAGGAACTCCGTGCAGAAGCCGAACTCCTCCTCATCGAACTGCTGCTGCGCTCGCTTCACTACCTTCGGGGGCGGAGGCAGGTCGCGCTGCTCGAAGTACGCGATGAGACCCTCGAGGACCCTTAGGGCGCCCAAGCCCCCGGCGTCGACGACGCCTGCCTGTTTCAGGATCGGCAGCATGTCGGGGGTCTTCTCGAGGGCCTCGCGACCGGCTTCCAGCGCGACCTTCATGACCTCGACGGGCGGCGCGCGGCGGGCCTCCTTGGCCGCCTCCGC
>DASRWD010000170.1:0-24276 GCA_035654755.1 Trueperaceae bacterium | reverse complement strand
CTGCGGCGCTCGGCCAGCTCTGCGCTGACCTGGTTGCGGTCTGCGATCCGTTGCTGCAACAGCGCCGCGGTCTCACCGAGCGCCGCCTCGATCTCCGCCAGCTCCTGCCGGCGAGCCGCTTGCAGGTCCTCGTACCTATCGATGTCGGCCTCGAGCTCCCTGCGCTCTTCGGAGTCGAGCACGACCTGGCTCGTGGCCGGCGGTCCAGTAAGGATGCAGGCGGCGAGCAGGGCATACACGGCGCGCCGGCAAGCGGCGCCAGCGCGCGCCCGTCGCCGCCTCGTCATGTCTGTTCTCGCAGGAACTGAGAAAGACCGATGGCGCTGCCGACGAAGCCGACGAGTACGGCGAGGGCGGCCAGGGCGCCTGCGATCCAGCCGAGCAACGCCGGGTCCCTGACGAACGGCACGAACGTGAACTGCTCTGCCAGCCGAGCCACGCCGAACTGGTAGCCGGGGATCACGAGGCCGAGGGATACCGTCGCGCTTATGAGGCCGAGTAGAACGCCTTCTATGAGGAACGGGGAGCGGATGAACCGACGGCTGGCGCCGACGAGCCGCATGACGTCGATCTCCTGGCGCCTAGCGGTGATCGCCGCCCGTATCGAGTTGACGATGGCGAACAGGGCGGCGGACAACAGCACGACGACGAGAATGGAACCGCCGACGCGCAAGGCGTCGTACACCGCCAGGAAGGTGTCGACGGCCTGGCTCGAGTCGTCGACCTCTTCTACTCCGGGTAGTTGCTCCAGCCGGAAGCGGACCGTGCCGGTGAGAGACGGGTCGAACAGCCGTACCAGCAGGGTGTCGGGCAGAGGGTTCTCGACGAAGGAGGCGGCACGGGAGAGGGCCGGGAGGTCCGAGACCAGGTCGGCAAGCGCCTGGTCCGAGCGGACGTACTCGATGCCCTGAACCTCGGACCACGCCCTGACCGTGGCGATGAGCTGCTCGTCGTTGGCTTCGGGATGAAGGTACACGGCCACCTCCAGTTCGCTCTGGAGGTTGGTGAGAACCTGGCTGAGGTTGGCGCTGACGAGGCTCAAAGCAGCGAGCATGGTGAGCGAAAGCGTCATGGTGGTGATGGTGGAGACGCTCGCCACCCAGTTCGCCCGGATGGCGCGCATGGCCTGCGCCAGCGCGTACATCAAGCCGCAGTGTACGCCGCTATGACCGCGTCGGTGAACTGCTCCGTGCTTGCATCGCCGCCCAGGTCACGAGTCAATGGCCCGTTCGCGAGCACCACGTCGATAGCCGCCTCGATGCGCCTTGACACCTCGGCCTCGCCCATGTGGTCGAGCATCATCGCCGCCGTCAGGAACATGGCCGTGGGGTTGGCGACGCCATGCCCAGCGATGTCCGGGGCGCTTCCGTGTACCGGCTCGAAGATCGCGTAGCGCTCACCGACGTTGGCGCTCGGCGCTACGCCCAGGCCACCGGTCAGACCGGCCATGAGGTCGGAGAGGATGTCGCCGAAGAGGTTGGTGGACACCAGGACGTCGAAGCTGCCCGGGTCACGGACCAGGCGCATCGCGGCCGCGTCTACGATGACGTCGTACGCCTCGACGTCCGGGTACTCCTCCCTGGCGACGGCCATCACCGTCTCGAGGAAGAGACCGGAGGTCAGCGGCAGCACGTTGGCCTTGTGGATGACGGCGACCCGGCCCTTGCGCTTCCGCGCCTGCTCCATCGCCACGCGGGCGATCCGCTGCGATGCCCTGCGGGTCACGACCGCGTCAGCGATCGCCAAGTCCCCGTAGCGCCTCTCCTTCTCGACGTACAGGCCTTCCGTGTTCTCGCGGACCATGAGCATGTCGATGCCCGGGATGCTGTTCGGGAGCGGGCGCGAGCGCGCCGGCCTGAGGTTCGAGAACAGGTCGAGGGTGCGGCGCATGTAGCGGATCGCGCCCTGGTGGCCCTCCACCTTGTGCGATGGGCTGGTGAACGCGCCTGCGAGGGTCGCGTCGGAACTGGTCACCTTGGTGAGGGTATCTGCGGGCACGCTGGTGCCCGTTCTCTGGAACGTCGCCCAACCGGCCTCGGCTTCCACGAACGTCAGGTCGAGGTCGGTGGCTTCGAGGAGGCGACGCGCCGCGGGTATCACCTCTTGCCCGATGCCGTCACCGGGGATGAGGCAGATCGTCGGCATGGAACTCTCCTAGATGCGACTTAAATGCCCGCCACTCCGGCGGGCCAGCCATAAGAAGGTAACACGCGGCGTGAAAAGACCGACCCGTTGTTAGGATGTCCGCGACAGATGTCAGGAGCAACCGCGTGACCAGTCTCAGCGGCCGCCTAACCGAGGGGGCGCTACCCGATCTCTTGCAGTACCTGTCGATGGCGCGGGCGTCTGGCTGCCTCCTGCTCAGGCACTCCCAGCGCCGGCAGGGGTACGTCTACTTCGAATCGGGTCGCGTCGTGTTCGTCGACGCCAGACCGCTCTACGACCTAGCTGCCCTCACTCAGCTCTTGACGTGGCGCGACGGCCGCTTCGCGTTCCGGTCCGGCGTTTCGGCGCCGCGCACGACCTTGGACGTATCCACGGAGAACCTTCTGCTGCAGGCGACTCAGCGAGCCGACGAGGTGGCGGGCGATGACGTCGACCCTGACACGGTGCTCGCGGCCGTGCACGGTCAGCCGCGTCCCGCCCGGCGCCGCCCGGCGTCGACGACCCTGGCGCGCGACATGTCGAGCGACGATCCCTTCGGTCCGGTGCGTGTCCTCGGCGACGTAGGCGACGCGTACAGGTCGGCGCACGGCGGTTCCAACGGGGTCCCCGAGAGCGTCTCACTGTCCCTGGCTGCCCTCAACCTGTGGCGTCGCCTCGACGGCGCCAGCAGCCTGCGCGAGCTGGCAACGGCTCTCGGACGACCACTGGGCGAGATCGTCCAGGCCGGCACCGAGCTGCTCGACTGCGGGCTGGTGGAGTACGTCTCGGTCGTCGTCGCGGACCCCCGTTTCGCACTGGAGCTGGTGCGCGAGGCCGTCGACCTGTTGGGCCCGGTTGGTGAGATAGTGGTCGAGGACGCGCTCTACGAGCTCGGCATGAGTTCGGACGCGGTGCCGGTGAGCCGGGTGGACGAGCTGATCTCTACGATCGAGGCGACGTTCGAGGAGCCGCGAACTCGGGGCGAGTTCATGAGGCGGGCGGTCCAGCTCAAGGACCTGTTCGCCCTGGAGCCGGTCACATAGAGGAGGCAATGATGGACTACGTCGTCGTGGTTGTGGGGCCAGTTCCCGAGGATATGACCGTAGTCGCAGGCGTCGTCTCCCAGCGCTTCAAGATCTCGGAGGACCGTGCTCAGGCGCTGCTGCGCCGCGCCCCCGGTCCCGTCACGAAGGCCGTGCCGGAGGCGCAGGCCCGTACCGTCGCCGGCATCCTGGCCGAGGCAGGCCTGAACGTCGAGCTACGAGAGGGCAGCTTCGATGGCCCCGTCGTGCCGTTCGTCACCTCGGTCCCGGCCCCTGCGCCATCGAGCACGACGCAGGCCGGGCCGGTCGACCCCGACATGGAAGAGGCGGACACCACGCCGACGGATCCCGGCGAGCGCTTCGACCCGCGGGCCGAAGGGCTGCGCGTGCACGCTGCTCCGCCGCGTGATGGTGAAGACGAGGAAGACCGCTACCGAGAGGACGACGAGCGCCGGGACGACACGGAGCCGGACGCGGTCTCGGAGGAGGACCGTGCCGCCCGCACCACTCAGGCCCCTCCGGCTGGTCGCACCACCACGACGCCCCCGCGCGACCCCATGAAGACGACCCTGACGCGCGAGCCGCCCGACCTCGACCGGCGTGGGCTCAGGCGGCGCATCGGCCGGGCCGCCACGCTGCCTGCCGTGCTGACGCTGCTGGCGGCGTTGCTCGTACTCACTGTCACGTTGCTACCGGCGCTCAGGCGCCAACAACTCGACCGCGCACAAGGCACGGCGGCCGCTGTCGCCGCCACGATCGAGGGTCTGTCCGGTGGCTTGCCGCTGTCCTCGCCCGTGATCCGCACCCAGCTCGGGCAGGTCGAGTCCCGCGTCGGATCCCAGCTCGCTGGCGGGGGCCTGGCGTTCCTCGCCGTCGTCGGCGCCGACGGCAGGTACCTCCTCGACTGGGAGTCCGGGAGCGACTCGCTGTCGCCCGAGACGTCCGCGCTGGTGCAGGGAGCCGCCGTACGGGCTCCGGTCGCCGAGGTGCCGCGCGATTGGGTCGGCTCGTTGCAGCGCACCTGGGAGACCTTGCTCGCCGTGGTCGGCCTGCGCGAGGCCGAACCCGTCGTCGCATCCGCGCCCATCGCGCGCGACGGCCTGCCGCTTGGCTCCGTCGTCGTGGGCGTCGACTCTTCCGGCCTCCGCGACGAGCTTGGCAGGGTACTGCTCTCGTCCCTGCTCGTCGGGCTCATACCGGTCCTGCTCGCAGTGCTGGCCGCCATGTCGCTGACGCGCGGCATCACCGACGCGATCCGTTACCTGCTCGTCGCTACGGACCGCATAAGCCACGGCGACTTCGAGCAGCCCGTCGAGCTGCAGCGCGACGACGAGCTCGGCCAGATCGCCAGGGCCGTCGAGCGCATGCGCATCTCGCTGCGCGAGGGTATGGAGCGCCTAAGGCGCAGGCGTTAGACGTTCGCGAGCGAAGCCGGCCTTAGGCGGGCAGCGGTCTGTCGTCGGTCAGCTCACGTACACGGCGCCTGATCGGCTCCGGGTCCCCACCCGCGAGAGCCTCGTCCATCAGTTCGGCGACCGTAGCCATGTCGGAGACGTCGAACCCTCGCGTTGTCACGGCCGGCGTACCGATGCGAATACCGGAGGTGATCCACGGCTTCTCAGGGTCGTACGGGATCATGCTCTTGCTGACGGTTATGCCTGCAGCGTCGAGCACGGTGCTCGCCTTGTTGCCTTTGATGCCTTGCGGACGCAGGTCGACCACGAACAAGTGGTTGTCCGTGCCGCCCGAGACGATGCGGTACCCGCGCTCGGCCAGCGCGGCGGCGAGCGCGGCCGCGTTCTCCAGGACGCGCTCCGTGTAGTCGCGGAACGCTGGCGTGAGTGCCTCGCCGAACGCCACGGCCTTACCGGCGATCACGTGCATGAGCGGGCCGCCCTGCGTGCCGGGGAAGATCATCCTCGCGACCAACTTGCCCACGTCGTCGTCGGATCCGAGGATCAAGCCGCCTCTCGGACCCCTGAGCGTCTTGTGGGTCGTCGTCGTCACGACGTGCGCATGAGGCAACGGATGGGGATGTAGGCCGGCCACGACCGGGCCCGCGATGTGCGCGATGTCGGCCATCAGGTACGCGTCCACCTCGTCTGCCACCTCGCGGAACGCCGCGAAGTCGATCAGCCGGCTGTAGGCGGAAGCGCCAGCGATGATCAGCTTCGGCCTTACCTCACGCGCCAGGCGCCGGAGCTCGTCGTAGTCGATGAGCTCGGTCTCGGGGTCGACCGGGTAGCCGGTAACCTCGTAGTTGATCCCGGAGAAGTTGACCGGCGAGCCGTGTGTGAGGTGGCCGCCGTGCGCCAGGTCCATGCCTAGGACACGGTCGCCGGGCTCCAGCAAGGCGTAGTACGTCGCAAGGTTGGCGCTCGAGCCCGAGTGCGGCTGTACGTTCGCCCAGGTCGAGCCGAAGAGCTGGTTGCACCGCTCCATGGCTAGGGTCTCGACCTCGTCCACGACCTCGCAGCCTCCGTAGTAGCGCTTGCCCGGGTAGCCCTCGGCGTACTTGTTGGTAAGCACCGAGCCAACGGCCTCGAGCACCTGACGCGACACGAAGTTCTCCGACGCGATCAGCTCGATCCCGTCCCGCTGCCGTTCGTGCTCGCGCTCCAACAGTTCGAAGACGGCGTCGTCTCGGTCCATGGCTAGCGAGTATATGTCCGGCCCAGGCACCGACCGTGCGACGGGCCCCGACCTCGTGACCAGACGCGTACCGGACGCGCAGGGGACTTTCGTTCCTTACCGCGCTCACGTCCGGGTGGCACGCTGGCCGTGACCTACCGTGGCGAACAGCGCCACGGGTACCGGGCAGGCGCCTCGAGCGGGCGCCTCACTCGGGGAAAGGACTGCGAAGCCATGGCGAAGCTACAGAACAAAGTCGCAATCGTCACCGGCGGTGCTTCTGGCATCGGTCGGGCGGTCGTGGACGCCTACGTGAAGGAGGGAGCCAAGGTCGCCGTAGTGGACCTCTCGCAGGAGAACGGCGACCGTACCGTGGAGGAGTTGTCCGGCCAGGGCGGCGAGGCCATCTTCATCCGCGCAGACGTCTCCAGGCCGGAGGACAACGAGCGGATGGTGCGTGAGACCGTCGAGCGCTTCGGGGCCTTACACATCGCGTGCAACAACGCCGGCATCGGCGGCGAGGTCAACAACATCGCCGACTACAGCGTCGAAGGCTGGCAGAAGATCATCGGCATCAACCTCTCGAGCGTGTTCTACGCCATGAAGTACGAGATCCCGGCGATGCTCGAGGCCGGTGGCGGCGCCATCGTCAACATGGCATCTATCCTGGGCGCCGCTGGCTGGGCGACGTCGGTCGGGTACGTCGCGGCGAAGCACGGAGTGGTCGGGATGACGAAGACGGCCGCGCTCGAGTACGCGGCCAAGGGCGTACGCGTGAACGCCATAGGGCCCGGGTTCGTCCACACGCCGCTCATCTCGGAGCTCGAGGAGAACAAGGAGGCGCACGACATGCTCGTCTCCATGCACCCCGTGGGCAGGTTGGGAGAGCCAGAGGAGATCGCGGCGCTTGCCCTATTCCTCGCCAGCGATGACGCCTCTTTCGTTCACGGCGCCTACGTGCCGGTCGACGGTGGCTTCCTGGCGCGCTGACGGCCTCACGCGAACGCCGCCAGGAGAGCCTGGGCCCTCTCCAGCTTCGAGAAGCTCGACAGGGTGAGCGGCACCAGGGTTTCGATGGCCTCGGCGAGCCGCAACATGTGGACCTGTGCGCCCGGGTCTTCCGTCAGGCTCTCGATCTCGACCTCGTGGAAGGTTACCGACGAGTCGTCATCGTCTGGCGAGCTGCACTTGACCTCATCGAACGCGATGTCGGCGACGGGCTCGCCTGCCAGGTCGACGATCAGCCTGACTCGGCGCACGTCCAGCTCCGCGACTGGCGAGAGCGACCGTGGTTCGACGCCGTCCGGCAGCGCCGAGCGGACGTCGTCCGGCCAGTATCCGGCTTCGGTGAGCGGGGACTCTAGCTCCTGGCGCGAGTGAAGGCCCTCCCGGAGCGTCACGGGTCCCTTGAACGTGGCGAACGAGCCGCTCGGACGATGCCGCTTGCGCAGCGCGACGCCGGCTTGGCGGAGGGCGCCGTCTGCGGTGTCGAAGTACACGTCCTGATAGTGCTCAACCGTTGGAGAGCGCACGTTCAACTCGGTGCCCTCTAGCGCAGCGGAGATCTCGGCAGCGCTGGGGACGTGGTCGTCGGTAGTCGAGTACTTGAGCTCGCGCTCTATGTCCACGTTCGGACTCTAGCGCCTCTGCTAGGATGTGCCCCACTCTAAGAAGCGCTTGGGAGGCCGCCGGTGTGGGGCCAACGCCTCTAGTCGCTCCCGCGCGGCAACTGCCACCGCGGCCCACACTAGCCCAGGGATCGGAGCCGAGATGTCGAACATCCGCAACGTCGCCGTCCTCTCGCATAGCGGCGCTGGGAAGACCTCCCTGGTCGAGGCGCTGCTTCACCGCTCCGGCGCCCTGCCTACCCTCGGCTCGGTCGAGGAAGGCACGACGGCGTCCGACCACACGCCGGAGGAGAAGCGCAGGAAGATCTCCATCTACTCCACCGTGCATCCGCTCACTTGGAAGGGCGAGAACTTCAACCTGATAGACACGCCCGGCTACGCGGACTTCGTCGGCGAGATCCGGGGCGCGATGGCCGCGGCCGACGCTGCGATGATCGTGGTCTCGGCCGTCTCAGGCGTCGCGGTGGGGACCGAACGCGTCTGGAACTCCAGCCTGGAGCGCGAGCTCTCGACGATGGTGGTCGTGAACAAGATGGACCGCGAGAACGCTGACTTCTTCCGGACCATGGCCGAGATCGAGTCCACGCTGGCCGGTAACCTTGCTGCCATCCAGGTGCCGATCGGCCAGGCCGAGACGTTCCGCGGCATCGTCGACCTGCTCTCCATGCAGGCGTACGAGTGGCCGGACGGTGAGCCCAAGCCCATCGCCATGCCGGACGAGGTGGCCGGCATAGCCCAGGAGTACAGGGACCGCCTGGTCGAAGCCATCGTCGAGACGGACGACGAGCTCATGCTGAAGTACCTCGAGGACACAGAGATAGGCGCGGACGAACTGCGCAAGGCGTTCGACTCTGCCGTCGTGCGCAACGAGCTAACGCCGGTGCTCCTCACCTCCGCCTCCAAGGTCATGGGCATCAGCCTGCTGCTCGACTTCATGATCGAGGGGGTCAGGCGGGTGGAGGACCACGCGCCGTTGCGGGTGGACCGCGGTGAGTCGCCCACGCTAGGCGACGACGCTCCTTTCACCGCTCGCGTCTTCAAGACCGTCATCGACCCGTACATGGGCAAGGTGTCGCTGATGCGCGTCCTGGGTGGCAGGCTCAAAGCGGGTGACACCGTCGTCAACACGACGAAGGGCGAGGAAGTCAAGACCGCTCACATCTACGTACCCGAGGGCAAGGAGCTCAAGGAGGTCAAGGAGCTTACCTCCGGCATGATCGGGGCCATCACCAAGTCGGACGTCGTCTCGACGGGCGACACGCTGGCGCAATCAGGCTTGGATCTCGTCCTCTCTCAGATACGCATGCCGGAACCCGTGATGGCCGTCGCGGTGTTCCCCAAGACGAGGGCGGACGAGGACAAGTTGGGCGAGGCGCTCCACCGGCTGCTCGACGCAGACGCCGGCCTGCGGCTGGAGCGCAACGCCGATACCCGCGAGACCGTCCTGTGGGGCATGGGCCACGTGCACCTCGAGATAGCCACACAGGTCCTCAAGGAACGCTACGGGGTCGAGGTCGAGACACGCACGCCGACCGTCGCGTACAGGGAGACGATCGGCGGGACGGGCGACGCCAGGTACCGGCACAAGAAGCAGACCGGTGGAGCGGGGCAGTTCGCAGAGGTCGCGCTCCGCGTCGAGCCGTTGCCGCGCGGAGACGGCTTCGAGTTCGTCTGGGGCGTCGTCGGCGGTTCGATCCCTACCCAGTTCCAGTCGAGCTGCGAGAAGGGCGTGAAGGCGGGTATGACCGCGGGAGCGCTCGGCGGGTTCCCGGTACAGGACGTCAAGGTGACCGTCTACGACGGCAAGGACCACCCGGTCGACTCGAAGGACGTGGCGTTCCAGACGGCGGCCGCGCACGCGTTCAAGGAGGCGATGGCGCAGGCGTCGCCGCAGCTCCTCGAGCCGGTGATGCTGGTCAAGGTGAGGGTGCCCGACCGCTTCACCGGTGACGTCATCTCCGACCTGAACACGAGGCGCGGGCGGATCCTCGGCATGGACGCCGAGGGGTCAGTGAGCCTCGTCTCCGCCCACGTGCCCATGGCGGAACTCCAGAGCTACTCGGCTGAACTGCGCTCCATGACCGGGGGTCGCGGTGCGTACTCGTTGCGCTTCGACAAGTACGACCCGGTGCCACACAACGTCGCGGAAAGGGTGCTCGGCGAGCGGTCGCAGCAGGCGGCGCGGGCCGCGGGCTGACGTCTGTGCCCCGAACGTCCTAGAGCTTGGAAAGCCTGTCCAGCACGTCCTGGGCCAGCTCTCGGCCCAGTTCCTCGGCCTCCCGAGCCTCGCCCGACACGCTCGCCTGCACGGACGTTTGGTCTTTGACAACGGCTCCGACAAGCGTCAGCTCGCCGTCGTCGGTCACCGTGGCGGCGGCGCCCACCGGCAACTCTCCGGCAGCGGCGGCGAACGCGCGCTCGGCCCTCGCCCGGTCGAAGCTGGGCCTGTGCTGCAGCGGGTAGACGGACTCGATGGCGAGGTCGTCGTCGGCACGGACCACGAGGCCGACGCCACCCTGGCCAGGGGCCGGGGTGAAGGCTTCGAGATCGAGCAAGGCGCCAAGGTGATTGCGCAGGTCGAGCGTGATGAGCGCAGCGGCCGGCATGACGATGGCTCCCAGCTCTCCCGAAGTAACGAGCGGCAGGCGCAGCTCTGGCGTGCCTGTGAGCAGGCGCGATCTCACGCCGCCGTGCGCGGCGGCCAGGAAGGCCGCGTCCCGGTCGGAGAACACACCCACGACGGTGCCTTCGGGTAGGTCGGGGAGGGTGGTCACGCCCTTGGCGACGAGCGCGCTGCGGGCCTCGGCCCGCCTGCGCACCGTGGCCAGCGTCAGCTCCTCAGGCAGCGTCGGCGGCAAGGTGTCGAGCTGAACTACGGCGACGTCGATCTTGGAGGCGGCCAGCGCTTCGAGGACGGCCTTCGCGTCCTCGCCGCCTGAGAGGGTCCTGACGGTCACGTGGAGGTCGGGCCACTCCTCGCCCAGCGCCTCCATGACGCCGCGGCCGTGACGCACGGCCAAAGTCCCCTCGCGGTTGCCAAGCACGATCCTCGCCATGGACAGCAGTCTAACCGAACCCTACGCGGCCTAACCGGGCGGAACGCCGTGCCTGACCGCTTTCATGCTCAGGCCAGCGCCTCTGCCGCCTCACGCAGCAGGTCGATCCTGTCAGTCTGCTCCCAGGGGAATCCGGCGCCGCCGAAGTGTCCGTAAGCGCTGGTCGGAACGTAGATGGGCCGCCTGAGGTCCAGCTCCGCGATGATCGCGGCCGGGCGGCCGTCGAAGCAGCGTTTCACGGCCTCGGCCATCCGGTCGTCGGGTAGCTTGCCGGTACCGAAGGTGTCCACGTACATGCCGACGGGCCGCGCGACGCCGATCGCGTACGCGAGCTGCACCTGACAGCGCCGGGCCAGCCCCGCCGCCACGACGTTCTTGGCGATGTAGCGGGCGAAGTAGCTGCCCGAGCGGTCGACCTTGGTCGGATCCTTGCCGCTGAACGCCCCGCCCCCGTGCGGTGCCGCCCCGCCGTACGTGTCCACGATGATCTTGCGTCCGGTCAGGCCGGCGTCGGCGCCGGGTCCACCTTCGACGAAGCGGCCCGTGGGGTTCACGAGGAAGCGGGCCGACGAGGCGTCGAGCGCAGGCGGCAGGGCGGAGAGGATCACGTGATCGACGAGGTCGGACCTAAGTTGCTCCAGGCCCACGTCCTCGTCGTGCTGCGCGGAGAGCACCACCGTCTCCACGGCCGTCGCCACGTCGTCTTCGTATACGAGCGTCACCTGCGTCTTGCCGTCCGGCCGCAGGTAGGAGAGGTCGCCGCTACGCCTGACCTCGGCCAGGCGCCGCGCCATGCGGTGGGCCAGCGTGATGGGCAGGGGCATGAGCTCGGGGGTCTCGTCTATCGCGTACCCGAACATGAGCCCCTGGTCTCCCGCGCCGATCAAGTCGTACGCCTCGCCGCTGGCGGCCTCCTGGGCGTGGTCGACGCCGCGCGCGATGTCGCCTGCCTGCTCGGACAGCGCTATCAGCACAGCCGAATGGTCCGCGTCGAACCCGTAAGTGGCGTCCGTATAGCCGACGTCGCGCGCCGCCGTGCGCACCTTCGCCTGGACGTCGACGTCCGCGGTCGTCGTGACCTCGCCCGCCACGAGCGCCAGACCCTTGGTCAGAAGGGTCTCGATCGCCGCCCTGGCCGTGGGGTCCTGCTCGAGGATCGCGTCAAGGACGCTGTCGCTGACGCGGTCTGCGAGCTTGTCCGGGTGACCCTCGGTGACGGATTCCGCGGAAACGAGTTTCGACATGCATGCTCCATGCGCCGTTGGGGCGGAGGCAAGGATAACAACGGCTCCTATACTTCGTATGTGGCCCCCACGTGCCTCTCGATACGTCCCGCACGCGCTTCCGATGCCTCCGCGGTCACCCGGCTACTGGCCGGCATCTACCGCGAGGAGCGGTACTTCGTGGGTGACGGGCCCGGCACCTCGGCCTCGCTGGCGGCACGGATCGGGATGGATGACTCCCAGCGGTCTCTCTACCTCGTCGCGGTCAGGGGGCCCGCGGTCGTCGGCTGGTGCGAACTGCACAGGTCCCCGGCGTGGCGCCTCGAGCATGTCGCCGTCCTGACGCTAGCCGTATCGCCCAGCGAGCGCAGGAACGGTATCGGCCGGTCCTTGCTGCGCGAGGCGTACGCCTGGTGCAGGAAGGTGGGGGTGCTGAAGGTGAGCCTTCACGTCAGGGCCGGCAACGACGCCGCCATCGCGCTCTACGGATCCGAGGGGTTCGCCCTCGAGGGCAGGGAGGTAGGCCAGGTGCGGCTCGAGCCCGGTGGACGTTTCGAGGACAACCTGATCATGGGCAAGTGGCTGGTGGACGGCGACGTCCTGGACACGAGGCGCCCGCAGTGACCGAGGGGGCGGACATCGTCGATCCCTTCGAGTCGGCGCAGCAGCGCGTGGCGCTGTTCGTCGACACCCAGAACCTGTTCTTCGCGGCCCGTGACCTGCGAGGTGGCGTTGTCGACTACGGGCGCCTGCTCGACGTCGCGGCGAGGGGCAGGCGCATGTCCCACGCGACGGCTTACGTTGTCGAGAGGGAGGGCGACGGCTCCACGTACGGGTTCGTTGCCAAGCTGACGGCCCTCGGCTTCCGGGTACGCCGGCTGAAGGTCAGGGTGCGGATCTCCGAGGACGACCGCCCTGTGCTGGAGGGCGACTGGGACCTTGGGATAGCCGTAGACGTGTTCCGGACGCTGGGGAGCGTCGACGTCGTGGCACTCGCCACCGGCGACGGCGACTTCACGCCGGTAGCCCGGTTGGCTCAGGAACGCGGCGCCAGAGTCGAGATCCTGGCGTTCCGCGACTTCGCGAGTCAGGAGCTGCAGGACGCCTGCGACCGCTTCATCGACCTGGCGGACGTCGACGGGATCTTCCTCCCGCCCCGCCAGGCCTGAGCCCGGGGCTTCATGGCGGCTGTCGGCAGTTCAGGCGCTTCAGCCTGCCGCCACCGGCTCCCGTAGCTGTCCGTCGTTCCACACCTTCCAACGCGCGTCGCCCGATGCCCACATCTCCTCGAGCATCTCCTTCTCCTTGAGCGTGTCCATGCACGACCAGAAGCCGAAGTGCCGGTAGCCGCGTAACTGCCCGTCGCGGACCATGCGGTCCACCGGCTCCCGCTCCCAGACGGTGGCGTCTGCGTCGATGTAGTCGATCGCCTGTGGGTTGAGGACGAAGAAGCCGCCGTTGATCCAGCCCTCACCCTCCTCTGGCTTCTCGTGGAAGTTCACGACGCGGTCCTCGTCGAAGGTGAGGTTGCCGAAGCGCGCTGGCGGCCTGACCGTCGTGACGGTAGCGACCTTGCCGTGAGCGCGGTGGAAGGCGGCCAGCTTGCGCAGGTCGACGTCCGCTACCCCGTCGCCGTACGTGAAGAAGAACGGCTCGCCGTCGGCCAGCCACGGCTTGAGGCGCCTCAGGCGACCACCCGTCATGGTGTTCAGGCCGGTATCGACGAGGTGCACCTTCCACTGTGGCTGATTGCCGTCGTGGATGGTTGCGTCACCGGTGGACAGGTCTACCGTGATGTCGTTGTTGATCGCGTAGAAGTTGAGGAAGTAGTCCTTGATGACCTCACCCTTGTAGCCCAATGCGATGACGAACTCGTTCACGCCGCCGGCCTCGAAGATCTTCATGATGTGCCACAGGATGGGCCTGCCGCCTATCTCCACCATGGGCTTGGGCCTCGCGGTGGTCTCCTCGGCCAAGCGGGTGCCGAAGCCCCCTGCCAGGATCACAGCCTTCACGCGCTGACCTCCTCTCTCGCAGTCGTCTCGGCTCCGCCGCCGATCGACCTGAAATGCCTTGCCTGCCTGGTGCGCAGGTCGTCGATGAGGCGCCCAGCCGGAAGGTCCACGTCGCGGTACGAGATGACCTCGTCCTTGGCGACGTCGCGCTTGAGCTTGCAGCCCTCAGCGACTCCGATGGGCAGTAGTGACAGGCGGGTGGTCTCGGACGCCGTCTCGCACAGGCCGTAGGTCATGTACTCGCCGAGCCCGTCGAGCGTCTCACCGGCCTTGAGGTCCCGCTTGGCGGCGGTTATGACCTCGACCCTGGGTGCGCCCGCGGCTGCCATGACGGTGTCGCCGAGCAGCACGGCTCGAGCCAAGGAGGCTGGCACCTCGAAGTGGCACAGGTGGTACGGCGTGTAGAAGCTGTAGAGCGGGCCCTCGCCCAGCTTGTACAGGTTGAGGTAGTGCCGTTGCTTGGGGTCGTCGTGCGTCGCGTAGACGAAGACGCCCGGTCCGGGCTGGGCGCCGACGAAGTAATCGACGACGCCGCCCTTGCGGCGCAGGCTCTCGACGTCGTAGTACCGGACGCCGGCATCCACGTGCTCCTTGTGCTCGCGGCCGACCATGCCGCGCTTCTCGACCGTGAGGCCGAACGCGTTGGCCACGATCGCCTGCTCGAAGCTGATCTTCGTGCCGTCCGCGAAGCTCGTGACCATGCTGGGGCGCTGCCCCCACTTCTCGGCGAAGCCCTTCTGCGTCGTCGGGTTGCGGTAAGGGTCGTGCAGGCCCTTGACGTTGCCTGCGACGAGCGGCTCGAGGCCGATGCCCTTCACGAAGCGGATCAGGTTGGCCTGTACCCCTGGCTGGTCGCCGTCGCAAGCGCTGAACACGACCCCGGCTTCGTCCGCCATGACCTTGAGGATGGGTCCCACTGTGCCGTCCAGCTCGGCGTTGAGCAGCACGACGTGCTTGTGGGAGTCGATCGCCTCGACGACCGCCCTGGCTCCGTACTCGACGGCGCCCGTCGCCTCCAGCAGCACGTCCACGCCGTCCGCGCGAGCGAGGAGCAACGGATCGTCCGTGACGATGGGCCGGCCTGCCTCGATGGCCCTGGCCACCTCGGCCTGGGTAGAGGCGTTGGCGACGTCCGTCACGCCGGCGTACCCGTACGCGGCCTCCGCGTTCTGGGGGGTCCGGTTGGCGATACCTACGAGGCGCATCCCGGGTGTCGAGTTGACGATCTGGTTGGCGACACCCTGCGCCATGAACCCGGCGCCCACCATGGCGACGCGGACGGGCCGGCCCTCCTCTTCACGGCGGGCGAGTGCGTTGTCGACGATGATCACGACGCTACCGCCCTGTCCGGCTCGAAGGCGGGCCAGCTGCGGTCCTTCTCCGAGATCACGGATACGTCGCGTGGCCACGAGAGGCCGAGTGCCGGGTCGTCGTAGCGGATGCCGCGCTCCTGGCCAGGCGTGTAGAACTCGCTCACCTGGTACGTCACTTCGGCGCCGTCGGTCAGCGTGAGGTACCCGTGGGCGAACATCTTGGGCACGTAGAGCGCCAGTCGGTTCTCGGCGGTCAGGTCGACGGCGACGTGGCGCATGTAGGTGGGGGACTCGGGACGCAGGTCGACGATCACGTCGTGGATCGCCCCGCTGGTGCACCGCACGAGCTTCGTCTCGGCGGCGGGAGGAAGCTGGTAGTGCATGCCCCGTAGCGTGCCCGCCTTGTGGTTGAAGGAGACGTTCGCCTGGACCACGGCCGGCTCCAGGCCGTGCTCGGCGAACTCGTTCGCGCAGTACGAGCGCGCGAAGAAGCCGCGGTCGTCCGAGCGCAGCTCCAGCTCGATGAGGAAAGCGTCCTTCACATCGGTCTCGTGGAAGATCACGCTCCGGCCTCCAGAGCCTCTGCAGGCATGGAGGTCTGACCGGCAGCCGCGGCGCCGTCGACGCGTGAGCGCGCGTCCAGCCAGTAGAAGTTCTCGTCTATCTGCCCCGTCTTAAGCAGGTGCTTGAGCATCTTGAGGCGCGTGTAGAGGCGGGACTCGAACAGCTCGGTCGTCAGATCGATGCGCTCGAACACCGCACGCAGCTCCTCGGCACCCCTCCTGGCGTCCCACTCGCATGCGAAGCCCGGCAACGTGGACGCGATCTTGTCGAAGTTGACGCGGTAGCTGCGGTTGTCCGAGCCGCTCTCGCCGAACGACAGCTGGCAGCCTGGGAAGGTCTCGGCCACGATCTGGGCGACCTCCCTCACCTGGTAGTTGTGGCGCGTATCCCCGACGTTGAAGATCTGGTCATGAACCACGTCTCGCGGCGCCTCCAGCGAGCAGGCGATCGCCTTGGCGATGTCCAGCCCGTGCACCAGCGGACGCCACGGCGTGCCGTCCGAGAGCATGCGTATCTCCTTGGTCGTGTGCGCGAAGCCGGCCAGGTTGTTGAGCACGATGTCGAAGCGCATGCGCGGGCTCGCGCCGTAGGCGGTGGCGTTGCGCAGGAAGGTGGGGGAGAAGTCGTCGGCTGCCATGGCCGTGAGGTCGCGCTCGACCAGGACCTTGCACTCGGCGTACGACGTTTGCGGGTTGACCTTCGACAGCTCGTCCACGACGTCCTGCTCGGCGACGCCGTAGACGCTGCACGACGACATGTAGACGAACCGCTGGATGCCGGCACTCCTGGCGAGCTCCGCCAGCCGCACCGAGCCGCGGTGGTTGATGTCGTACGTGATGTTCGGGACGAGCTCACCCGTGGGGTCGTTCGACAGCTCTGCCATGTGCACGATGGCGTCGTAGCCGCGCAGGTCCTCGACCTCCAGGCGCCGCAGGTCCTTCGCCAGGGTGCGTGGCGAGACCTGTTGCCCGTGGTAGAGCCACCCTTCCTTGTAGTAGCCGGTGTCCACGCCGGTGACCTCGTGCCCGCGCCCCATCAGGTACGGCGCGACCAATGTGCCGAGGTAACCGTCAGTCCCTGTGACCAGTACTCGCATCAACTCCACCTCATCCAGTCCAGTTGCTCGCTCGAGGCGCCGCAAGGCGGCGCGCTCAAGACGGCGTCTATCTCGTCCAGGTACGCGAAGAGCGCCCTAACGTAGCCTTGCCAGGTCCGTTCCAGGTCGGCGCGAGCGCGCTCGGCTGCGTTCTCGAGCCTCGACCGGTCGTCAGTGACGGTCGCCGAGGCTGCCGCGAGCGCGGCTGCGTCCGAAACATCGATCAACAGCGCCAGCTCCTCGTAGGACAGTTCGAGGAGCGTCAGAGCCGCGCTCTCGCGCGCGGCCTGCGCTTCGGCGAAGGCCGCCAGCTCCTGCTCGGCGTCGTACAACTCCTCACGCACAAGCGTCGTGCGCGAAGGTGAGTCGGCGCTGAAAGCCAGCGTCGCTGAAACGCCGACGACGACGCTGCGACCCGAAGATGCTCCGGTTGACCAGCCGACCTCGGCCCCCAGGGAGGGTACCCCTCTGCGAACGCCGAGATCGGTTGAGAACTCGACGCCGCCGTCCTCGTACGCGCCCGTCAGCTCCAGCTCGCGCAGCGCCTCGAACGGCTGGTTGCGCCAGGCGAGCTGGGCGCGCTCGAACGCGATGCGGAGCCGAGCGGCATCGGAGTGCTCGGCGGGGTGCGTGACTACGGCCGCGAGCGGACCCGACAACAGGCCCTTCTCGCACGCCGCTGTGACGACGGGAAGGCCGAACTCCTCAAGGCGCGCGAGCCGCCCTTCGTGGTCCACGCGTTCGCGGCGCAGCTCCACGTCGGCGAGGCGCGCCTCGAGCTCGAGCGACCTCAGGTCCTCAGGGCCGGCGCCCTCGGATCGGGCCGCTTCGAGCTCTGCGACGGCGGTCGCGGCGTCCTCCTCGGCCTCTTCGAGGTCCACCGCTCCACGGCGTACGTCGGAGAGCGCCAGCAACGCTGCTCGCTGGTCCGACCTGACCTGGTCGCGCAGGCGCACTTCTGCAGCCACGAGCGCCGCCTCGGCTCTCAACACGCGATCTTCATCGAGGGAAAGCCCGGCTGCCAGCGACAGACCGAGCTCGGCATCCCACGTGGTGGTTCCGGAAGCCAGGTCGCGCTCCATCTCGGCTTCAGGGTCGGCCTCGAACACCAACTCGAAGCCGAGTCGCGCACGCTGTAGATCGGCCGATGCACGCTCCAACTGCGCCTCTCGCGTCCTCGCGGCTACGGTCCTCACCGCCAGCGCGGCGGCGAAGTCCGCGCGGAAGACGGCGGCGGTCTCGGGCAACGGGCCGAGCGACACGGCCGGTGCCTGCCCTGCGGCGAAGCTGAGCGGCAGGGCGGCCGCGATGACGCCGGCTCTGACGCCGCGAACTCGCATGGCGACCGAGCGCCGAGGCTGCTTGTCAGGTTCGTTGAAGGCGCGAGGGCAGTTGCCTTGCAGCATCGGGTTCAGCCTAGCGCCGGCTTCCGCCGGCCGGGACGAGTAGTGTCACAACCGCGGTGTGAGGCCGGCAGTAAGCTCTCAGAGGCCTTCTGCTACAGTCCTTCTGGCCGCTTCGGCGGCGAAGAGAGAGGTTCGATGACCAACGACGTATCCGCAGCCGTCGGCGATGCCATGCGCCTCATGCGCAGGGGGCTGGCGCTCGGGTTGATCCTCGCCGTCGTCTTCGGCTACGCCGCCTACCTGTGGTCCGAACAGCAGCCGCGAGAGTACGAGGCGGAATCGACCGTCCTCGCGGCCTCTGCCACCGCGGATTTCCGCTCCTTCGGGGTGTCGCCCGTCGTGGCGCCGCCCATCGACGTCAGCGCCTACCAGGTGGCGAGCCGCAGTGACTCCGTGGCCGAGGCCGCCCAGACCGCACTCGGAGAGGGCGACCTCCCGCCCGCTCGGATCCGCTCCGAGTACCGCGTCGAGTCACAAGACGACGGTCTCTCCGCCCTGCTAACGATCATCGGGAGGTCCGGCACGCCGGAGCGCGCGGCCAGCGTGGCGAACGCCGTGGCCGACGCCCTCGTCGCGTGGGACGTCGAGAGGGCCACCCGCAGCGTCGTTCAGGTCGTGGCGGCGCTAGAGCAGCAGATCGGTTCCCTCACGGAGCAGATCCGGTCGCTACAGGCGCTGGGTGATTCGTCCCGCCAGGCAGAGATCGACGGGCTCATCGCACTCAGGGCTCAGCAGCAGCAGTCCCTGAACGTGGCGCGCGCCATGAGCGCCTCCGCCATCGGGCGACTGCAGGTGATCCAGGAGGCGATCCTCGACCCCACGCCGGTCGCTCCGCGACCCCTCGTCAACGCGCTCCTGGCCGCTCTCGCCGGCATCGTCGTGGCGTACGGCGTGGTGATCCTCCGCTCTGCTCTCAACACGCGCATCAACGAGGTCGCCGAGCTCGAGGGCTTGGCCGGCGCTCCGGTTCTGGCCGAGTTCCAGCGCCTGGCGAAGCCCACGCGCCGCTTCCCCCGCGAGGCCGCGAGCTACCTGCGGACGGGCGTGCTGTTCGCCACTGCGGACGCTTCGCCCAGGGTCATCCTCGTCACCAGCGGCCGCTCCGGTGAGGGCAAGTCGGCCGTGGCGCTGAACCTGGCCGAGAGCTTCGCTCGCAACGACTACCGCACGCTGCTCGTGGACGCGGACCTCCGGCAGCCGGTGCTCTTCCAGGAGTACGGATTGAGGCGCGGCCAGGCGTCGGAGCTGCTCGACTTCCTGCGCGACCCCGACGGCCCTCACATGGTGGCAAGGGTGCCCCTTGGGGGACGACAGCGGTTGGACATAGTGCCGTCGTTCCAGGTATCCACGCAGGCCGCCGAGATCCTGGGGCGCGGGTTCTCCGAGTGCGTCAGCCGGTGGGGCCAGGACTACGACGTGATCGTCATCGACTCTCCACCCGTGCTGGCCGTCGCGGACGCGCTCACTATCGCGCCGTCTTGCACGGGTACCGTGCTGGCGGTCAGCATGCGCAAGGCTGACCGCCGGCCGCTGAGGGCCACGCTGGACCTTCTCGAGCGCATGGGCGTTCGCCTGCTCGGCATCGCCGCGACCATGGTTCCGGAGCCACAGATGCGAGGCTCCGGTGGGTACGGCTACGGGTACGGCTACGGCGCCCCACAGCAGCAGGAACCGGCACCCCCGAACCGCCCGGAGGCGCGGGTCAGCGTCAGGTCAACGAGCACACGCCGCGGCTAGGCCGCGCAGCGAAAGGTGAATCTGCATGAACGTCACGATCATCGGGACCGGCTACGTCGGGTTGACTACCGGGACCGCGCTCGCTTACTTGGGGCACTCGGTGACCTGCGTAGACAAGCAGCAGCACATCGTGGACAAGCTGAGCAGCGGCGAGCCTACGATCCACGAGCTTGGCCTGGCCGAGCTCCTGAAGGCCGCAGCGCCGAACATGGCCTTCACCACGCAGATTCCCCGCCTCAGCGGTACCGGCGTCGTGATGATCGCCGTCGGCACGCCCGCCAAGCACAACGGCGACGCGGACCTGAGGTACGTGGATGCGGCAGCGAAGGAGGTGGCCGACCTCATAGAGGAGGGAGCCCGCCTCGTCATCGTCAACAAGTCCACCGTGCCCGTCGGCAGCGCGAAGCACGTCGAGGGCATCGTCCACAGGCACCTGGCGGCCCGCGGCGTGAACGCCGAGGTCCACGTCGCTTCCAACCCGGAGTTCCTGGCCGAGGGCAGGGCAGTGCACGACACCTTCTATCCGGACCGGATCGTCATCGGTGCTGACGACCCGTTCGCCGTTGGTCTCCTGCGCGAGCTGTACACGCCCATCCTCGAGCAGACGTTCGAGCCCCCCGCGGGCACGCCGCGTCCCGAGCGCTACGACCTGCCGCCGCTAATAACGACGTCGGCCACCAGCGCCGAGCTCACCAAGTACGCCGCCAACTCGTTCCTGGCCACGAAGATCAGCTTCATCAACGAGTTCGCGCAGCTCGCGGAGAAGGTCGGTGCTGACATCACCGAGGTCTCGCGGGCGATCGGCCTGGACCAGCGCATCGGCTCACGCTTCCTGCACGCGGGCATCGGCTGGGGCGGTTCCTGCTTCGGCAAGGACACCTCCGCGGTACTCGCACTGGCGTCCAGCTACGACTACGCCATGCCCATCGTGAGGTCAGCCATCGAGGTCAACAGCAGGCAGCGGCTGTTCATCGTCGACAAGCTCCAACAGCATCTCAAGGTCCTGCGCGGCACCACGATCGGACTGCTCGGCCTGGCCTTCAAAGGGAACACCGACGACCTGCGCGACGCCCCCGCGTTGACGCTCATCGAGCACCTCACGGACCGCGGCGCCGTCGTGAAGGTTCACGACCCGGTCGCGATGGACAACGCGCGCCAGCTGTACCCCGACCTGCCGGTCGAGTACTGCGACAGCCCCGAGTGCCTGGCGGTCGGCTGCGACGCCATCGTGATCGTCACGGACTGGCCGCAGTTCAGGCACCTAGACCTGGCCGAGATGAGCAAGCGCATGCGGGGATCGTTGGTACTGGACGCCCGCAACTACCTGCAGCCGCAGCAGGTGTCTGCCGCGGGGCTCGAGTACGTGGGCGTGGGACGCTGACCCTCCAGCGGAGTTCGGGTTCGCAGGCGTGAACGGGTGAAGTGCGCTTTGCCCTGACTCACCAACCGCCGAAAGAGCCGCCCGCCGGCACGATGGCGGCGCGCACGTGCAGGCTCATCGGGTAGTAGGCAGACACATCCAGAGGCCTGCCCTGCTCGTCGTACGCGTAGCGTGGGTCAAGCGGCCTTCCACCCTCGTCACGCAGCACGACCAGCACCTGGGCGAGGCCTTGTGACCAGTCGACGGCCCCAGCGCCGTCCAGGCCCGTGACGCTCTGGCTGATCTCCACGACGCCTTCCGAGTCGAGTCTGGCGCGGCCGGCGTCGCTGCAGGCAGGGCTGACCGTGATGATGTCGTCAGGCACGACGCAGAACTGCACGAAGACAGGCTCGTCCGTCGGCTTCTCGATCATCTGAACCTGCAGGTGCAAGGTGCCCTGGCCATACGCGACGGGCGCCTCGAGGTTCCCCACCGCCGCCGCCGGCGCTTCCATGAACGTGAACGCTCCTTCGCCTCCGGCCTCCGCCGCGCGTGGCGAGATGGTGGCGTCGAGGAGCGCCAGCACCGGTCCGCCGGCTGCGGCGGGTTCTGGCTCGGGCTCGGGCTCCGGCTCGGGTTCAGGCGGCTCGGCAACGACCTCGTCTTCCGGCTCTTCCGGTTCGTCGGGCTCGTCGGGCTCCGGCTCGGGCGGCTCGGCCACGTCGGGCTCCGGAGCTTCCGGCTCTCCTGGTTCGGGCTCCGCGACGACGGGTGGCGGCGCCGGCGGGGCCAGGACGATGGGTGGGGCCTCGGCTTCCGCAGCGGCTTGGGCTGCAGCGGCAGCCTCCGCGACCTGCTGCGCTTCGAGCGCCGCCTCGGCCGCGGCCTGGGCCTCGGCCTCCTGCGCCGCGTCCAACCGGTCCAGCACGGCCCTGACCTCGTCGTCCTCGGGGTCGATCGACAGCGCTCTCTCCCAGAGGCGGCGGGCCTCTCCCGAGCGTCCCAAAGCCGCGTTGCTCTCGGCCGCGCCCTTTATCGCCTCCACGAACGTAGGGTCGCCCTGGATCGTGGCCGTGTAGAGGGAGAGCGCGCCGGCCATGTTGCCCTCAGCGAACTCGCGCTCGGCGGCGATGAACGAGTCGGCCGCGCGAAGCCCGTGCTGAGCACCCAGGGTGGCGCGTGTCAGTTGCGGTCTCAATTGCGGGTACGTCTCCGCTGCCTCGGCAAGCAGAGGTATCGCCCCCTCGGCGTCTCCGCTCTCGAGCCGGGCCTGCCCCAGGTACGTGACCGTCGTGAGGTCTTCAGGTTCGAGTTCGTAACTGGCCTGGAGTAGGTCGAGCGCGCGGCCCATCGCGCCGGCCGTGAACGCTTGATACCCGAGGGTCAAGGCGGCCCGAGCGGCGTCGGCCCTGGACCTGGCGTCCAGCTCACCGCCCGCCTCCAGGAACTGCTGCCATGTCTCCCATGTTCGCGAGGTCCATCCGGTTACCCCGTAGACCTGGGCCAGGAAGCGCAAAGGTTCCAAACGACCAGGGGCCAGCGAGCGCGCGCGCTCACCCTGATCTATCGCTTCGCGCCACAGAGGACGATCCGGGTAGTGGGAGGAGTACGTCGCTATGGCCTCCGCGGCTGCGAGCTGCCCGGCACGCAACGCCTCCATCGCCTCCTCCGGCAACGCACCCTGTGCGTGCACCGGTACGCTCAACGCGAGCAGCGTCAGCAGTGCCGCCAAGGAACGGTGGGTGGCCTTGCCGCTAACCTCGGGCACGCCTAAGGTTAGCGCTGCAGCAGGGACGGGGGTTCACATACAGATGCCCCATCATGAGAGCACACGCGCGCCCGGTGAGGGCGGGTAAGGCAGGTGAGGATGAGCAGGCTCAGGACTTTCGGGCTCGCCCTGGCGCTACTAGGTCTGTTGGCGATCGGCGTGAGTCAGGACGGCGGTGGACCGGAGTGGGGCAGGGAGGCCGTTGGACAGCTCGGCGAGGCAGGCTTCGACCTCGCCTTCCCCGACGGCTCGTTCCTCGGCGAGGGCGCCGTTACCGGCTACCAGGCCGCGTACCTCGTCGACAGGCTGTTGGCGCGGGCGGACGCGAGCACGGGCTGTACCGACGCCATGGCCGGCCTGCCGGACACGGATTTCGGCTTCTCGGACGTGCCGGCAGATCATTGGGCCGCTGGCGCGGCCGACAGGGTGGCGGCGCTTGGCGTCCGAGACGCCTTCCCCGACGGACAGTTGAACGGCGAGGAGTTCCTCACCGGGTTCCAGACCGCAGCGCTGCTGGCAGGGGCAGTTTCGGCGGTCGACGCCAAGATGCAGTGCGGGGAGACCACGGTCGCGGAGCGACTCGGCGCCATGAGTGAAGAGGTGCAGGCGATCCGCGCAGACATCGCCGCCGGAGCGCTCCAGGGACCGCAGGGTCCTCCCGGACCTCCGGGACCGGCCGGTCCGCAGGGTGAGCAGGGGCAGCCCGGCGTGGACGGCGCCGCAGGCCCGGCCGGACCGCCTGGAGAGACCGGCCCTGCCGGCCCCGCCGGACCGGAGGGCCCAGCCGGAGCGGTCGGACCTCCCGGAGACGTGGGACCGGCAGGTCCAGCCGGCCCCGCCGGACCGATAGGCCCGGCTGGCCCAGTAGGGCCCGCGGGTGAGGTCGGCCCTGCCGGAGCGCCCGGCCAGGCGTGCTGGGACACGAACGGAGATGGCGTCCCCGACCCGGCAGAGGACGTGAACCAGGATGGACAGTGGAACGCCGAGGACTGCATCGGTCCTGCTGGCCCCATGGGCCCACCTGGACCTGAAGGTCTGCCTGGCGTGGACGGGCAACCCGGACCGGCAGGGCCTCCAGGCCAGGACGGCGATGCCGGCCCACAAGGCCCGCAAGGCATGCCTGGTGCTCGCGGTCCGACCGGTCCGCCGGGTCCTCAGGGGGAGCAGGGACCCGCCGGGCCGCAGGGGCCTCCTGGACCGCAGGGCGAGACTGGTCCTGAAGGTCCGCAGGGTGAACAGGGCCCGCCTGGTGAGGATGGGCAAGATGGTGCGCCGGGTCCGCAGGGTCCTC
>DASRWD010000169.1:0-5862 GCA_035654755.1 Trueperaceae bacterium | reverse complement strand
TTCCTCCACCCCCAGAGCTTCATCGTCTCTTCCCCGGTGAGGCGGTGACCCAGTTCGGATAGCTGCCGGGTGACCTGGCCACGGTGGTGCGCGTCGTGCTGCATCAGATAGGCCATCATCATCGCTGTGCGCCTGGGCATGCCAGGGATCCGACCCCGACGCTCCTCGATGGCTGTCGCGAAGAGCTGGACCAGTGCGGCTCGGTTCTCCGCCAGCCGATCCAGCGCCTCCTCCTTGGTAGCCGTCGTGCTGCGCAGCGTGGGGGACACCTTCACCCCCGCCATCTTCGTGAAGGTCCGCCGCAGGCCGTAGATGTGCGCGACGATGGCGGCGATCGTCCGGCCCTTCTGGGGCGGCGGTGCATGCCAGTGCTCATCGGGAACGGCCTCTACCACGAGCTCCGTCACACGCATCGCGTGTTCGAACGCTTCGAGCAGTTCGCGCTCGATCTCCAAGGGTTTCCGTTGCGCCATGCCAGATGCTAATAGCCGCGTCATTTCTACAGCACCAGCTGGCCACTGCGTGGTCACCCTGTGCTCACCTCGTGCCCACTTCTTCGGCACACTTCGGCTACGGCAAGATGGGACGGGGCGACCTCGAACGTATGGACGCCCGGTGAGGTACGACTAGCGAATGGACCCGTCCGAGCTGCTGAGGCGCAACCGAGACTGGGCGCGCGCTACGCTCGAGCGCGACCCCGGCTACTTCAGCCGGCTGTCGGGTCAAACCTCGCCTCGCTTCCTATGGGTCGGGTGCTCAGACTCACGCGTTAGCGCCGACGCCATCTCCGGCCTGGCACCGGGCGAGGTGTTCGTCCACAGGAACATCGGCAACGTCGTGCCACACGCCGACCTGAACGTGCTGACGGTGCTCGCATACGCCGTCGACGTGTTGGCGGTCGGTCACATCATCGTTGTCGGTCACTACGGCTGCGGAGGCATCAACGCCGCGCTCGACGGCAAGAGTCATGGGATCCTCGACAACTGGCTGCGGCATATCAAAGACGTGGCATCCCGCCACGGCGATCAACTGGAGAGCCTGGCCCCCGAAGCCCGTGCGCGGCGCCTCGTGGAGTTGAACGCCGTGGAGCAGGCGCGGAACCTGTGCCATACGAGCATCGTCCAGGCGGCCTGGGCGAGGGGCCACGAACTGACGGTGCGCGCATGGGTCTATGGCCTCGAGGACGGGATCCTCCGTGACACGCGATTCGTCGTCAACGGACCTGACGACGTGTCGCCGGCATACCGGCTATCGCTCGAAGAGAGATGACCGCTCGCGGGACCCGGGCACTGCTACAGGTGTGACCACTCTATGGTCACACAGTGTCCACACATGGGCCGGCTCGCTTCGTGTGATCAGAGCCGCCCTGACCGCTCGCCCTCACCTCAGGCCGCTGGCACCTGACCCGTCCGACCTCCTGCGCAGGTGTTCGAGCGCCGCCTCCCAGGACTGGAACTCCTTGACGCTCCGGCCGATCAGGTCGTGCACCACGATGCGGGTCTCGCCGCGCCCGGTCTCCACCACGCGGACGATGATGCTGGCGACGACGCGACCCACGCTCATGTACGCAGTCAATAGGCGCGGGCGTTACACGGCCGTTACGCCTCGCGAGCTCGGATCCACCGCCCCGGGTGAGGTCGCTCGCTTCCCAGACTTCAGGCTTCCGTAAACTCGGGCAACGATGGCTGCGAGGCTGACGCTCTTGGGCTCTGCCGCCCTCATGGAGGACGGCGCGGAGATCCCACTACCTGTAGACCGCAGAGGGTGCCTGCTGGCATACCTCGCCGTCGAAGCCGGTTGGGTCAACCGCGAGCGGCTCGCACTGCTCTTCTGGCCGGACGCCGATGAGCCCACCTCCAAACGCAACTTCAGGCAGCTCCTCCTGAGGACCAGGCGACTTCGCCCCGCAGAGGACCTCGAGGTGACACCGGAAGCTGTGCGATGGCCCGTGCTCAGCGACGTCGCGCAGTTCAGAGCGGCGCTGGCGGACGGAGACGCCCAGGCGGCGGTGGCCGTCTACGGCGGGACTCTCTTGGGAGACTTCGTCGTCCACGACGTGGGCGGTTTCGACGCCTGGCTCGACGGGGAGAGGGACCGCCTGCGCCTCGCGTTCCAAGACGCCGGACTTGCGCTGGCAAGAGATCACTTGGCGTCGGGTCGGTACGACGGGGCCGCCCGACTCTTGGAGACGTTACACGCCTCCGATCCGTTGGCCGAGGACGTCCTGTGCGCCTACGTCCAGGCCCTCTACCTGGCGGGCAGGCGAGACGCTGCGCTCGCTGCCTACGCGCGCTTCGAGACTCAGCTATACGACGAGCTCGCGCTCGAGCCACTGGACGCCACGAGGGAGCTGGCCGCGAGCGTGCGCGCCGGCGCCGCCCTCGAGGTCCTTCAGCCGGTGAAGGACCAGAGGCGCGTCAGCCTCTCCCCTTCCAAACTGGCAGGTAGAGATGCGACGCGGCATGCTCTCCTCGCTGCGGACACACCGGTGGTACTGCTCCATGGGGAGCCAGGTATCGGCAAGTCGTCCCTGCTGAGCGAGGCCTTACCTGACGCCCTTCTCGCCAAGGCCACGGACGGTCTCGAGAAGCTGCCTTATCACCCGCTCGTAGACCTGATCAGAGCCCGTCCGGAGTTCGCGTCTGACCTGGGCCCGTACCTGGAGGACATCGTCAGGCTGGTTCCCGAGATCGCACCGTCGGTCAACCCGCCGCCCATGGATGCGGACTCCGCCAAGGCGCGCGTCGTCGAGGCGATAGCTCGTTTCGTTACGACAGCCGGTCGGACCATCGTCATAGACGACCTCCAATGGGCCGACCAGGCGACCCTCGAGACGATCATCTATCTGGCTGGTAGGGGTCTGCGAGTGTACGGCGCGTACCGCACCGCCGAGGTCGGCCCAGATCTCCGCCGTTCGTTGGCGGCGCTCAGGAGCAAGGGCCGGCTCACGGAAGTCGCCGTCGAGCCCGTGGACGAGGCCGCCGTCACGACGCTGCTTGCGGACCTCATGGGTCGCGACGAGGGGCCACCGGCGTTCTCGCGCCGGTTGTGGCGACAGACGGGCGGCAACCCGATGTTCGTCCTGGAGACCCTGCGCTCGCTCTTCGAGTCAGGCAAGTTGAGGAGCGACGCCAGCGGCTGGCATACGGACGTCGACAGCGTGACGATCGATTACTCGGAGATAAGCGTCCCCGACGTGATCCAGGAGGTCATCGAGCGCAGGCTGGAGCACCTGAGCGGCGAGGCGACACGGCTGCTCGAGGCGCTTGCGCTCGCGAGGACTCGGCTCCATCAGAACACGCTCGCTAGCGTCACCGGCCTGTCACCGCGCGCGGTGGCGGAGGCGCTCGACGAGGCCCAATCCAGCTCGTTCGTCACGGGCATGGTCGTGCGTCACGATCTGCTCAGAGAGGTGATCGACGCGCGTGTGCCGACGGCCCGGCGCCGTCTTCTCAACGGGTTGATCGCTGCGGCGGTCGAGGACGACGCCGACCCCGCGATCGTAGCGGAGCACTGGCTCGCGGCCGGGGAGTACGAGCGAGCCGTCGCGGCCTGGTCCCGGAAGGTAGGGCAGTTGAGGACCAGGGGGGTGCAACCGGCAGCGACCGAGATGCTCGAGTCGGCGCTGAGGAGGCTGCCGGACTGGGTGGACACCGTGGACCTGAAGCTCGACCACGCGATGGTCCTGCGGGACATCGGCGACCTCGAGGCGTCGAGGGCCCGCTTGAAGGACCTGCAGGCCCTTGACGATCTGGATCCGGTCCAGCGGCTGAAGGTGAACCTCGCGGAGGCCTGGCTCGACTACTACGCGGGAAGCTTCAAGACCTCTGCTGCCAAGGTGGAGGACATGTTGGCGGCCGAGCCGAAGGCGCAGATCGACGAGCATCTAGCCGTCGACATAGCGATGATGAGGGCGTCGCTGGCCAAGGAGTTCGGGAACCTCGACGAGGCGAAGGGGCTGCTCGAACCCGTTTCCGAAGCATTGCGAAAGGGGCCGCCGTCGGCCGAGCTGATCAACGTCCTGACGAGCCTGGCGACGATCCTCGATCAGCAGGGCGACAACGACGCGGCGCTCGACGTTCACACCGAGGCCCTCGAACTGGCCAAGAGGCTCGCCTCGCCCTACCTCCAGATGACCTGCTCCCTGAACCTCGTCTACTGTCTCGCAGACCTCGGGCGCCTGGATGATGCGATCGCGGTCGGTGAGACGGCGTTGGCTATGGGCGACTACGACGTCGCGGTGGTTCTACGCAACAACCTCGCTGCCACGCTCGTCGAGGCAGGCAGGTATGAGGAGGCACTGGCACACTGCGAGATCCTGGCGACGTTGGACGCGGTGCCGCACATCCAGGTCCTGTCGTTCGGTCGGATCGCGGAATGCCTGTTCCTGCTCGGGAGAGCGGACGAGGCGCACCGAAAGCTGCAGGCCGCCCTAGATTCCATGGGCGGGCTGGAGTTCGCGCCAGCCATCGCCAAGATCGCGACCGTGACTCTCGCGCATGGGAGCGACGCCCAAGTCCTGAGCTTGGCCGAGCTTACCGAGGACTTCGAGCCCCGGGGTCTCGGAACCTACTACACGGACAAGCTGCGCGACGCTCTCAGCGCGCGCGCCGCGTCCCGGACGCTGCCTACAGCGTGGTGGACCCGGTTCGCTCAACCTTTGAGCGCCGAGTAACGGGCGCGTAACGCGGGCGCGGACATGCTCCAGCCATGAGAAGACACCTCGGCGGCACCATGAAGAGGACCGCGGTGACGTTCCTCGTGATGGCGACCTTCGCGGTCGCGGCGGCACAGGACTTCACGGGCACCTTCGTCTCTCAAGTGGAGCAGGGCGTGATCACGGTCCAGCTAGCCATGCAGGGCAGCGCCGTCTACGGCTACCTGGAGGGACCAGGCGTCTTCCTCGAGTTGGAGGGCGAGCTCGACGGGGGCAACGCGGTAGGCACGGCCACGTCGCAGGGAGCGCCGCCGCTGGGGTTCGCCGGGGCGATCGACGGCGACACCCTAGGGCTCTGGTTCTACGAGATCGTCAACGGCGCCGTCGTCGTCGAGAGCGAGATCGAGGTCATCCTGACGCGTGTGGCCGGGGGTGCGGAGCCGGCGACGGCAGGGGCGGACGCCCCTCCAACAGCGGTATCTCCACCAAGTCAGGCCGCTGCCTCTCCCGCTCCGCGGAAGCAGCTTCCTGGGGCAGCCCCACCCGGCGCCGCGCCCACCGCCCCGTCGGGTGCTCTCGGTGAGGCGACCCAGCCAGGAGACGGCTCACCGGTCGTGGCGACCGGCCAGTTCGGCACCCTGACGCAGGACGACGCGGCCGCGTTCATCGAGGCCCTGGAGTTCGTGTTGGCGCAGATCGGGTATGCCTACACCTTCACCGAGGCCGAACGCGCTCAGGCGCTGCAGGCGATAGCCCAGAACTACCCACAACTGACCCAAGTGGAGCAGGCAACGCTGTCTCAGGCGCGAAACATCTGGGAGCGGGTCAAGGTCAACTGGGCTACCGCCCCCGCCGCAGACCAGCGCGAGTTCGCGGTCGGGGTGCTCGTGCTGGCCTTCGGGGAGGAGACGGTCGCTCAGTGGGCAGGCAGCGGCAGTGGTGGTGGCGGCGGCGGTACGTGCACGACCTTCGAGGACTGCACGAGCAGCCTCATCGACGAGCAGACCTGGTCAGACACGTTCAACGCGCAGGGCTGCTGGGCCGCCGCTGGCTGCAACTCGTTCGACGCCAATACAGGCACGTTCGACTACGACGGGTACTGATTCTCGATAATGCGCTTGTGGCCCGTTACCCTCAGCTTCGGCGGGAGAAAACAAAGGAGGCGGCTATTCTGATTACATGTCTGCCGATCTTTATGACCTTCT